>JAKAOO010000199.1 GCA_021812165.1 Pseudomonadota bacterium
ACTGAAGCTCGGTGTCGAGAGCGCCGAGCCCCGTTACGGCCGGCCTCTCTTTCGGCTGCAGGTGCTCCCACTCGTCATGGAAAACGACGCCAAGGCTCGGCGTGATCCGCTTCGAGAGATCGACGCCGATGTCGGTCTCCTCCGCTCCGTCCGGCCCGGGCGGATTGATCGTAACGGTCGGCAAGGACATCTCGTCCGCGACGAAGGGGTCGTCGGTGAGGATCGTTGCCGGGAAAAACCGCTGCCCCGCAAAGCCGTGCGCAAACGCCGCGGGATTCGTGGACAAGGCCAACGCGGCCGTAGCGGCCGCCGCCCAGCGAACGCGTTTCATGTTAAGACTCCTGGGAGAGACGCACCATCGCCGCGGCTGCGCGAAGCGGCCCGGCGCCAGAAGAATATGAAAGGCTCAGGCGGTTGGCGGCGCGCGCGAGCGGTAAGGGAGGGGTGCGCCGGCTCTTACGATTGCGGTCGCGGTCAGTGCTGCCGGGGTCGCGGCCGGAGCGGGGATCGGCAGGACCACGAGCTTTGCCGGAGCGAAGCCGGCGAGGGTACCGACTGCCTTACAAACGGGGCAGTCATCGCGATGAGCCTTGCCGTGCTTATGGGCTTTGCCGACCGGTTGCAGGTGCCCGGTGAGGAGAGCGAGGAGGCGCCAGCCGGTATCATGAGCAGCCTCGGCTGCGGCCCGCTCTGGCGCGAGCGTCGCGGCGAGATCGAAGGCAAGGTGGATGGGGACGAGGGTGTTGAGCGCGAGCGCGAACAGGCCGAGCCGAGCGGCCCATCCGATGCCCCCGAAACCCCTCAGCACGAGGCCGGCCCTCCCCGCAAAGCCGTGCTGCCTTCTAGAGGCAGCCGCGACGACTGTCAATCACTCTCGCGACTGCGGCAAAACGCCCCTTTGCGAGGTCGAAGGGATGAGTTTCGGATTTAGAATACGGATTTAGAATCCCCTTGACGCCGCGATGGTTGCGCACCCGCACCACCCTCGAGACGGTCGTTCCTGGGCGCTCGATTTCGAGCACGATGGCGAGCTTTTGTTCACCGCTGAGGCGGCGATCGGAGGGTCTGTGGGGCCGCAGGTCGGCGCCCCGGACCTCTGTCAAGGGGCGCTCAGGCCTCACGTCCTTGCCAATGGCGCTTATTCTCGCAACGGCGGTCGGATGAAGCCGCACCCGCCAGTCGATCGATATCCCCTCTGCCTCGAAGAGATCGCGCCATCGGCGCAGACTATGCGCGGACATCTCGAAGGCCATGGCGCAATGATTAAAGCTCATCCCGCATGGGCTGAGCGCCTCGACATGCATCGCCCAGAACGCCGCCTGGGCCGCCCTCGAGCGGTTGTCCTTCGACAGCTCCTTTCCCTTCCGACGACGCCGTTCAAGGCGTTTCTCCCGCTCCATTTCCGCAAGGAGTCGGCCCGGGCGGAGCAATAGAGATCTTAAGCATCTGAAAAGATTGGCTGGGGGAGCTGGATTCGAACCAACACTGGCGGAGTCAGAGTTTGAAAACCTACCCCGCCGGCAACCGCCGCGAACCCGATGTCGGCACCGAATTCGCGAATTTTCCTTGATTTATGACCGGTCGAGTCCGACAGTAACCGCCGCGAATACGATTTACGGTGCCGACATGGTGCCGACATGGCGAGGAGGGGGTGGCCCGATGCGGGGGAAGATCACGAAACGGGGGGTTGATGCGGCTGCGCCAGGAGAGGCGACCTACCTCGTCCGCGATACCGAGCTGAAAGGCTTCGTGCTCGTCGTCACCCCGGCTGGTGTGAAGTCCTATGCCGTCGATTACCGCGTCGGCTCGGGGCGCGGCTCGCCGAAGCGGCGGCTGACGATCGGCAAGCACGGTTCGCCCTGGACGCCAGAGGCGGCGCGAGCCGAGGCAAAGCGGCTGTTAGCTCAAGTGGCTGCCGGCCGCGACCCCGCGATAGCGCGGGAAGCCGATCGCAAGGGCATGACCTTCAACGAGCTGATCGACCTCTACCTCGCGGAGGGCGTCGGCCACAAAAAGCTCTCGACCCTCAGGGTCGATCGCGGACGCTTCGAACACCACCTCCGCCCTCTTCTCGGTAAGTTCCGGGTCGATCGCATCACGCGCGCCGATGTCGAAAAGATGCGCGACGCCGTGGCGGCCGGAAAGACGGCCGAATACGTCGAACCAGGCGAGAAGCGCCCATCCGGCACGCTCGCCAAGGGCGGCAAGGGCGTCGCGGCGCAATGCGTCATATCCGTGAGCGCGATCTTTTCGTTTGCCATCGGGCGAGGCCTCTGCGCCGCCAATCCGGCGCGCGGCGTCAAGAAGGCGCCGGTGCGCAAGATCGAGCGCTTTCTGTCCGAGGAGGAAATTGGCCGACTCGCGGCGGCCCTCGATGCGGAAGCGCAGCGGACGGGGAACCCCTTCGCTTCCGCCGCGATCAAGCTGCTGTTGCTGACCGGGTGCCGGCGCGGGGAGATCGTCAATCTGCGCTGGGAGCACGTTGATTTCGAGCATGGATGCCTGCGGCTGCCCGACAGCAAGACCGGCGCCAAGGTCGTATATCTCAACGCGCCGGCCCGGGCGCTGCTCCAAGATCTCCCGCGCATGGCCGACAATCCGCGCGTGATTCCCGGCACGAGGGTCGAGAGCGCGAGCGCCGCGATCGACAACGTTTGGCCGAACGTACGCAAAGTTGCCGGGCTCGAAGGCGTCCGCCTGCACGATCTGCGGCACAGCTTCGCCAGCGTCGGCGCCGCCGGCGGTTTGAGCCTACCGATCATCGGCGCCCTCCTCGGCCATAAGCACGCCACGACGACCGCCCGCTACGCGCACCTATCCGCCGATCCCCTTCGCGCCGCCAACGATGCTGTGGGTGCGAAGATCGCCGCGGCGATGAGCCGGAAGCCGAAGGGGAAAAGATCCGCCAAGGTCGTACCCCTCCCTTCCCGGAAGGGCAGCGGCACCCGCTGAGGCCGCCTCTTCTGATAGATCAGGCCGGGCTCTCCGGAAACAGTCCGGGCATCCAGCGCGACGCGAGGGCGGCGGGCAAGGCGAGGCGCAAGGGCGCGCGCGTGCTCTCGGACTGCAGCACCCCGCGTTCGAGCAAGGCGGAAACGATCCGACGGGCTTGCCGCTCGCCGGTGCCGACGATGCTGGCCGTATCGGATCGCGGAATTTCGCCGCGATAGAGCACGGCTTCGAGGATCGCGCTCGACTTTGCCGGCAGCCTACCGAGACGAATCTCCTCTTCCGTCCAGAGCAAGATGCGTGCCCGAAGCTGATCGGGCCTGACGAGGCTCTCCATGAACGCGACCTGGTCGAGGCAGGTCGCGAGGAAGAAACGCGTGAATTCGGCGAGATTCTCTTCGCTGAGATGACCCCTGCCGTCGAGGTCGTTGCGCCGCGGTAGGTCACAGGCGGCAAGGTGCGCCTTATAGGCATCGACATTCCGTGCGAGGCCGCGCGCGATCGACCACGCCGCCCCTGTCTCGAGCGCTTCGAGAAGGGTGGCGTGCGACATCAGTCTCGCAACGCGGCCATTTCCATCGAGGAACGGGTGTATCCACACGAGACGATGATGGGCCGCTGCAGCAGCGAGGATGGTTTCGGTTTTACCGAGCCCAGTGTAAACCTCCTCGAAGCGCTGTAGGAAGCGTGGAACGGCGAGAGGGCTCACCGGAACGTGCCTGCCGACAGCGACATCGCGGTTCCGAAGCTCGCCGGGAATCACTTTGATTCGCTCTTTGGTGATGGGGTCTTCGACCCACAAGAGATCATCGGGCAGCAATTCGCAGAACCGCCGATGAATCTCACGGATCGAGGCAACGGTTACCGCCTTCTCTTTCAGCCCACCGTCATCGATCCATTTCTGGACGGTGATGTGCGCTTTCGCCTCCAACTGGAGATCGCGCTTGCGCGCGTCGCTGCTGTAATCGCCTTTAAGCGCGCGCTCGATCTCGATCGGGTGCGTGACATGCCCTTCTATCAGGTTGCTGTAGTAGCAGTTCATCGCGCGCACGAGGCCGGCGAGCGCATTGAGGAAGGCCTCGGGTAAGGAACGCCGGAAGCCGGCGCTCTTCTGTGCGAGTTCCAGGACGAAATCGGTGAGACCCGCTCGATGCGGCGACCCCTCGCCGATCATCAGCGGTTCCATCAGAAAAACGCTTTCCCCTCGATCTTTCGCCGTTTCCATGTCCGTTTTTTAGCCGCTTCCATCGTATCTTATTCAATTGTGAACGCGCCTATAATTTTAAATCCTAGCGTATTTGCGTCCGCTTAAAAGTCCGCTTTCGTGTCCGCTTTCATCTGAGTGTTCAGAGCCCGGAATTCAAGGCGTGCGTCGGCAGAGTTGGGGTTCGCCACGGAGGCCGCGGAGGTGTTCGTGAAAAGCCGCCGGAGGGAATGCTCGCGATCGACAGCAAGGTCGAGGCGGCCTACCGGCGGGGCGACCTGTACAATATGCGGCGTTTGCTGATGGTGGAGCGGCGAAATTCTATGGTGACGACAAAGCCGTCGGCGACGGTAGAGTGCTGTCCGATCCGGCGGCGGTTACGGCGCTGAAGGAGCCCAGCGAGGAGTCCTGCCGTGCACATCGCGGTTATAGCCTGCTATAAAAATCCTCCCATTCCTCGTAAGCGGCGCCATTCTTCGCTGGATCAAAGTTTTTCCCTAGCACCTTCGCGACAACGTTCAGCGCTGCGATGCGCGCGGATGTGGGGTGGGGCAATAAAGTCCCATTGCTGAGCGCGGTAACCACCAAACGACAGAAATCCATTGCCCATTTATTGAGAGTCAACATCTGGTCAAGAGACGGCAGGCACGCAAGCGCCTCTTTCACGTATTCGGTCACCGTAGTCAGCTGTTCCTGGTGTGCTATGGTCTTGTTTCGATGAAGAAATAGGCGGTCCAATGGGGAGCCTGGCTGGCAGCAAGGCATACTCTTGTCGACTATCTCGAATATTTTAGTTCTGATGTCGGCGAAATCACTGTTGGTCAGGAGGCGGGCTAAGATTTTGCTCGCGGTCTCCTCGGGCGCTCCCAAACCGACGAGAATCCCGGTATCGATCCGACGGGCAAATTCTGTATTGAAGTTCTTCTTTAAATACTCGTCCAAATTGGGAACGGTGTCTTTTTCATATCGTGGATTACTGCGATCGTACAACCTACAAATTCCAAGCACGGCGGCATCCAAGGAATATTTCGCCACCAAGGCAAAGAAGTGGCCATGATCCACGTTCAATTCCTCAGCGTGCCTCCAAACCCCTTCGCATAATCCCAGCGCGTTCGCCACCCAATACGTGTTCAGCCAAATGGGTCAGACGCGATCCATCACCTCGATTGACTGCCGGGGAGCGGTCGACACTGTTCGAAATCCTATCGCGGCGTCCCACGCATGAGGCGTATGAGCAGCTCGGTTTTCATCGTTGCAAAGGCGCTCGCTTTTCGATCTTCACCACCATCCATTGGCGAGGCTTGTTGTCGATTTCGAACTCAATCTCTTGATCCTCCTGCGCGCCGAGAAGCGCGGCGCCACCAGGATGCCGCGCGGAGAAGACGCCAAGGTCAGGATCGTCTCGATCAGCCGTAAGGATGATAACACGGACCCGCGCATCCTCGCTGGCCAGCACCTGGACGCGATCCCCGATTTCGACGGTATTTTGGCCATTTTCCCTTGGGGTCTGCGAGAATGTGGCAGCCGTCGGGCTCAAGACGCCAGCAGGCGTGGGTGCTATTGCGTCAGGCTCGACCATCGCCGGCGTCGCGGTCGTCCGGAACTCTGTCCAGACGGTTGGTGCTTCGTCCGCGGGCATCGGATCGATCCCGAACGAGTTGAGGGTACGAACGAGGTCGTCCATGCAACCATCCGGATCGAGCTTGAAACTCGATCCCCAGCAGCGCCAAAACCGCCACCCGACGCGTTCCATGACGCGCTGTCGGCCAAGATCCTCCGCCCACCGCTCCGGCCCGTGGTATTGATCGCCATCGAGCTCGATCGCGAGGCGGCGGTCGTCGCGCCCCTCGACCACCAGATCGATTGAGAAGGGTCCCACTTTGACCTGGGGCTGCACGCGATAACCGAGAGCCAGGAGGCGCCCGAGCACGTCCCGTTCGAACCCCGACTGACAAAGAGACATCAAATCCTTATCCGGCACCGCTCTTCCGGCCATCGGGTCCTTAAAGTGCCGCAGGACTTTGGCCTTCAAGTCATTGGGCTTGAGCATTTCCTCGGTCACCGACCGGAAGAGATACTCACGATCGCGAGCGCGGGAGAGCGCAACGTTGAAACGCTGTTGGAAGGGGAGCGCTGTCTTCGATGTGCAGGTCTGGGGGCATTCGACCATGCTGAGCAGGACGATTTCCCGCTCTTTTCCCTGGAAAACGGCGGAATCGCCGCAGGCAATATCGTGGCGGACGTAAGCTTCCTCGCCGATCCGCTCGAGCAGCATCGCCTGGATCAGCTGCGCTTGCTTGGCCCCGATCAGCGAGATAACCCCGATCGTTCGCGAGGCCATCGCCGGATCGGCGACGATGCGGGCGATCTCGTCAACGATGGCCTCGGC
>JAKAOO010000200.1 GCA_021812165.1 Pseudomonadota bacterium
GATCTACGCATCGATCCGCCAGAACCGGTCGGGTCCCGCGGGCACCTGGCGCACCGCCTCGATCATCTTCTGCCGCAACGCCTCGAAATCGGGGTCCTTGCCGCTCATTGGGGGTTCGCTCCTCAATGCTCGATCGGTTCGAGATTGAGATGCTGCTCGACGCGGAGCATGCGCTCTTCGAGACCGCTGAGAACCATCCCGTGGCCGACGACAGAGTGGTGATAGTCGGCGATCGTCTGCCGCAGCCCGGCGATGTCGGCCGCGAATTCCGTGCGCAGCCGAGCGATCTCGGCGGCAAGCTGATCGAACCGGCGGCCATGCTCGGCTACCCGCTGCGCCACTTCGGTGAGGAGCTGATAGACCGCCCCGATGTCTGGTCCGTTGCGTTCGCTCATCGGCTCGATCGGATCATCCCCCTCCTCGCGCTCCGACTATAGCACCGCTCGCCGGCCTTCGCCGAAAAATCGCTTGAGCACGGCCGGCCGATACCGCTAATGGCGCAGGATCGGGCACCCGGAGGGAGAAAGACCGTGTCTTGGCACCTTTCCGATGAAGAGCGCCGCTTTGTCATGACGGTGCGCGCGCTCGCGCAAAGCGAGTTCAAAGGGCGCGCAGGGCGCTACATGGACGGCACTTTCCCCTGGGAAAACATCCGCGCTCTCGCCGAACTCGGCGTTCTCGGCATGGCCGTGCCCGAGGAATTCAGCGGTCTCGGTCTCCCCGTCTTCGATACCGCCCTCGTTCTCGAAGAGATCGCCAAGGTCTGTTACGTCACGGCGATGGCGGTTTTGGGCGAGGTCGGCGTGCAGACGCGGATCATCGCGAGCTACGCGCCGCAAGCGATCCGCGCGCGCATCCTGCCGGCGGTCTGCCGCGGCGAAGCGATCCTCGCGATCTGCATGACCGAGCCTCATGCCGGCACCGACGTCGCGAGTTACAGAACGAATGTCGAGCGCCGCGGCGGCGCATTGCGTCTCAACGGCGTCAAGACCCTCATCAGCCGGGCGCCGGAGGCGGCGATGTTCGTCGTCTTCACACGGGTCGAGAAAAGGCCGGGGCGCGAGGGCATCGGTTGCGTTCTCGTCGAAAAGGGAACGCCGGGGCTCGCCGTCACCGGCACCTTTCACACCATGGGCGGCGAAAACCTGCACGAGGTGCGCTTCGAGGATTGCGAACTTCCGGCGGAAAACCTCGTCGTCGAGGAAGACGGCTTTCGCCGGCTCCTCACCGCCTTCAACACGCAGCGCTGCCTCAACCCCGCGATCTCTCTGGGGCTTGCCGAAGGAGCCTTCGAGGAAGCGGTGCGCTATGCGCGCGAAAGGGAGGCGTTCGGACGGCCGATCGGCGCCTTTCAAGGCCTGCGCTGGAAGCTTGCCGAAATGGTCCGGGAGATCGAGGCGGCGCGCAGCATCCTCTATCGCGCCGCAATGAGCGCGAACCCCTTCCCCGACCCGCTGCTCGCCGCCCTTGCCAAGGTCACCTGCAACGAGATGGCGCAGAGGGTCACGAGCGAAGCCTTGCAGGTTCACGGCGGCTACGGCTTCACCGACGACTTCCCCGTCTCGCGCCTTTACCGCGGCGCGCGTTATGGAACCTTGGGCGGCGGCACCTCGGAAACGCTCTTGGACCTCATCGGCAAAAGGGTTCTTTCGGGGTTCGATCCCGTGGACGGGATTTTGGGGCTCGGCGTGGTCTAACCGGGAAGAGGCGGGGCGGAACTCTGCGCGATTGAAACGCCGCCATCGACGACGATCACCTGCCCTGTGATGTAGCCTCCGGCGGGCGCGGCGAGCATCAGCGCCACCCCCGCGATTTCTTCCGCTTCGCCCAATCGCCGCAACGGCGTCACCCCCTCGCGGCGTTTGCGCCGCACTTCGTCTTCCCAAAGGACGCGCGCGAACTGGGTCTTGACGAGCCCCGGCGCGATGCAGTTGACGCGGATGTTGTAGGGGCCCCACTCGGTCGCGAGATTGCGCGCGAGAGAGGCGTCCGCGGCTTTCGTGATGCCGTACATGCCGAGGTCGGGCGAACCGTGAAGGGCGGCGATCGAGATGATGAAGATGATGGCTCCCTCGCGCCGCTCTTTCATGCCGGGCGCGACCATCCGCGCGAGCCAGAGATTGGAGAGAACGTTGTTGACCATCATCCGCTCGAAAATCTCGTCGGAGAGGCCCTCGAGCGAACCGAAATAAGGGTTGACGGCGGCATTGCACACGAGAATGTCGATGCGGCCCCACTTCTCGTAGGCGCGGGCGACGAGATTTTCGAGCTGCGCCTTGTCCGAGAGCCGCGCCGTCACCGCGATCGCCTCGCCGCCGCGAGCCTTGAGGGCCGAGGCGACTGCTTCGGTGGTCTCCGTCTTGCGACCGGAAACGACGACGCGGGCGCCCGCTTCGACGAAAGCCTCGGCGATGGCGCGGCCGATGCCGCGGCTCGAACCCGTGACGACCGCCACTTTTCCGGAAAGGTCGAAGAGTTTCATGCGACTCCCCTTTTTGCGTCTCCACCATCATGCGCGAGCGCGCGCATTCGGGGAAGGGCCGCCTCAAGGGCTGTCCGGGGCCGCAACCTCGCCTTCGGCAAATGGCCTGATGCTTCCCTGGCGGAGCAGCTCTCGGGCCCGAGAAGCATCGACGGCGGCGCTGAAATAATACCCTTGCGCGTGCGCCGACATCCCTGTCTTTACGAGAAGAGCGCGCTCTTCCTCGATTTCGACACCCTCGGCGATGACGCCGATCCCGAACTCGCGGGCAAAGGCGAGGATGGCGCGCAGCGTCCGCGCGCGGTCGGGATCCCGTGCCGCCTTCCGGATAAAGGACTGGTCGATCTTCAAATGATCAATGCCGTAAGCGGTGACGTAATCGAACGTGGAATAGGCCGTTCCGAAATCGTCGAGAGCGATCTTTGCGCCGAGCCGGCTGAGTTCGGCGAGAACATCGTTCCGTGTCCAGGTCACTTGGGCGAGGGTCGCCTCCGTAACATCGAATTCGAGATCTTTCGCTTCGATTTTCCACTTCGCCGCAATCTCGGCAACGTCACGCAAGAGCGCCTGACCCGTCTTCAGCTGTGCGAGCGAAAGATTGATCGCCATCTGAGGTGGCGCGATCCCCTCCTCGCGCCACAGAGCGAGCTGCCGGCAGGCGCGGTCGAGAACCCAGCGGCCGAGAGGCAGGATGGCCCCCGTCTTTTCCGCGATCGGGACGAATTCGAGAGGCCCTAGAAGCCCTCTCGTCGGATGGTGCCAACGAACGAGAGCTTCCATGCCGACGATCTTGCCGGAAACGAGCTCGACCTGCGGCTGGTAATAAAGTTCGAGCTCCTCGCCCTCGATCGCTTTGCGCAAATCCTCCGCGAGAGCGACCCGGGTCGATACCTCGCGATCGAGCGCTTCGGAATGGAAGCGGCATTGATTGCGCCCCTCGTCCTTGGCGCGATAAAGCGCGAGATCGGCCTGAGAAAGGATCTCTTCCGCGCTGCCGCTTTCCGCCGTAAAGGGAGAGATGCCGATGCTGGCGGTGACCTGGATCTCGTTACCATCGATGAGATGGCGGCGCGATAGGACGGCGAGGATCTTTGACGCCAGTGCGCCGGCGTTCGCCGGCTCGCCGACGTCCGCTTGCAGAATCGCGAATTCGTCGCCGCCGTAACGCGCGACGAGATCGGTTTCGCGGACCGCGCGGCGAAGCCTCGATGCGATCTCGTGCAGCAGAACGTCCCCAACATGATGGCCAAGCGTGTCGTTGACGTTCTTGAAGTCGTCGATATCGATAAAGAGAACGGCGAAGGGAGCGCCGCCCCGTTTGGCAGCCGCAAAAGACTGATTGAGGCGTTCGAAGAAGGTCGCCCGGTTGGCGAGACCGGTCAGAGCATCGGTGCGGGCGAGATGCGCGATCTCCTCTTCGGCCGCCTTGCGCGCGGTGATGTCGATGAGGATTCCTTCGACTTCGCGCAGCCGTCCCGCTTCATCGCGGACCGGCTGATAGCGGTTTTCCACCCAGCGCTCGCCGCCCTCGCCGGTCCGAAGGCGAAATTCCATCGTCGAGGCTTCCGCCTCCCGGTTGAGGATCTTTGTCAAGGCCCCGCGCAGCTTCGGCTCGTCATCGGGGCGGACGAGAACGCTTGTCCAGTCAGGAGCTGCCAGGAGCTTTTCGGGATCGTGTCCGAATTTGGCGATGTTGGGAGAGACGTAGATGAGGCGGAACGACGGCTCCCCGGCGAGACGGTAAAGGATCGTCGGGCTGTTCTGAACGATGGTGTTGGCGTCGGCAAGCTCCTTGATCGTGTGTTCGCGGGTGACGGCGACGCCGATGAGCTCGGCAAGAGTGGAGAGGGTGTCGGTTTCGGCCCAGCTCCACTCGCGCCTTTTGGGAGAGAAGTCCATGAAATTGCAAAACCCCCACAACTTGCCGTCGCTTTCGACGGGGACTTGCAGGCCGGAAAAGAATCCCGCCTCGGCAAAAGCCCGGCGATAGGGCTCTGGTATCTCGTCGATGTTGAGCCAGGCAAACCTCCGCTCGCGCGCCGGCGCCACTAGTGTCGGCAGCTGGCGGTCGAGGTCGAGAACGCGCAAGGCCGGGTATTCTCGCAGCGGCTTGACCTCCGGCGGGCACCATTCCGCTACGAGTTTGGCGGCGAGCTGGCCCTCCTCGCCGCGCTCTATTGCGCGGAGCAGCGCGCGGGGGACGCCCAGAGTCTTGCCGATCAGCTCCAAGACGCGCGGGATCGCCTCCGCGAAGCGCTGCGAGCCCAAGAGCAGGGCCGCGCTCTGGGTCACGGCTTTCAAGAAGCCGTCGTGTTCGCGCAAGGCTTCTTCCGCGGCGGCGCGTTCTTCGAGCTCGGCATCGAGGCGCTGATTGGCCTTTTCGAGAGCGGCGGTGCGCTCCTTCACCCTTGCTTCGAGTTCGGTCTGATAAAGCGCGAGCTGGCGCGCTCTCTCTTCCGCGACCGCGGCCTCCCGCTCGGCGCCTTCGTGCCGCCGCAAGGCGCGCCGCAGCGACTGGCCGAGAAGCATGAAGACGATCGTCACAACGGCGAGAGCCGCGCTTTCGAGCGAGGCCGCGAGACGCCAATCCGCAAGGACGCCGGCGCGCGGCAGGGAGGCGCGAACCGTGAAATCCCCGCGCCTCACCTTCACCGTGATGGCATTGGCGAGGCTTTGCTCGGGCTTCTCCCCGGCGAAGAGCACGCCGCGCCTTTCGACCCAGACGGCCACATTCGGGAATCGGCGACGCGCCTCCCAGATCACCGAGTCGTCGGTGGCGGCCGCTCCGAACAGGTTGGTTTCGGTCTTCTCCGCGAGATCGCTGGCGGTGGCGAGCGCCTCCGCCATCACCCAGAGTTGCGCGCGCCTCTCTTCGATGGCACCCTCGCGCTCTACGACCAAATGGAAGATCATCCCCCCCCAGATGATCCCAATGAGGGTCAACCGCAAAATCAGAAGCAGCCGCAAAGAATGGCGCGCATGAACGGCGGCAAGGGCTTTCCAGATCCGCGCGAACCGCCGGTACGGCTGAGATTTCACGAGGGGACGGAAGAATTCCGTAGCGCGCAGGATCCTCATCTCTCTTCGCCACAGCCCGCGCGCCGCTCCGGAAACCCGCTCTTGCGACCGCTGCCGGCCCCGAGAGCGCGGGCATCCCGCTGCAGCTCAAACGATGTTCCCTGCGTTCCCCTTGCAGACGGGCATTGCGGTCTTCCTTCGCAAGGCCGGTGCCGTATCGGTGACACCGTGGCGAAGCGGGCGAGAGTCTCGCTTTCGGCCATAGTGAAGCCGCAAATCGGCCTCGAGGGCCGTTGGAAACGGGAATTGCGGCCCGCCGTTGGCGGCGAAAATTCCCTTCTCTTCGCGCGGCGCGCCTCAGACCGGATAACAGGCTTTGGCCGTCAAAGTGACGGAGAACGGGAAAAGAGCGGGGGCGGCGAAGGTCCATGGCATCGTGCCGGTGACCGCGACGCCGCAGGCGGCGTTGCCGACGGCGAAGTTCGAGGCGCTGACCGGCAATCCCGCCGCGGCGTTTGCCGCGAAGTCCTCGATCGCCGCCGCGGTCACGCAGTCCGGGGCGTCGATCGCCGCGCAGCGCGCCGCCGCTTCCACCGCATAATCGAGCGTCGTCTGGCTCCAGATCATGCGGCCGAATTCCATGATGCCAAGGACACAAAGGAGGAAGAGCGGGAAGGCGAACGCGAACTCTATCGCGACCGAGCCGCGCCGCCTGTCAGAGCGGGATAGGCCCACGGTTTCGCCTATCTGAGCCGGACGATTGCCTGGCCGTTGAGGATGAGCGGCTGCGGCAGCGCCGGATAATGAAGCACGGTAAAATGCTGAAGTTCCGCATTCACCTCTCCGTAAAGGCTCGGCCGGCTGCCGTCCGGGCAGCTCTCGTTGCAATCGACCGCGGCGAGGGAGCCCGTCGTCGGGCAGGCGCAGAATTCGCTCGGCGCCGGGTTTGCGGTGATCGCGTCGTTACCCGTAGCCTCCGTCACGACCGCTGCAATCG
>JAKAOO010000201.1 GCA_021812165.1 Pseudomonadota bacterium
GCCCCTCGAGGCCCCGCCCGGCGCCACTCTCGGCGGGATCGTGGCAGCGGCCCAGGCGGGTAAGCGCCGGCTGGCACGCGGCACACCCCGCGACTGGCTGATCGGCGCGAGGGCCGTCCTGGGCGAGGGCCGGGCGGGGCGGGCCGAGTAGGCGGACGCTTCGCCGGCGGGCGAAACCGGCGCGATTTCATTTCCCGCGGGGCTTGCCTCTTCCTAACCTCTCCCGGACGAAAGGAAGCCGGGAATGGAAAAGCCCGCCCGCGGGCTCGCCCTCCGAATCGGCCCGCTGCGAGCGGCCTTTATCGGGCTTTGCGCCAACCTCATCGGGGTGGGCCTTGCCCGCTTCGCCTATACGCCCTTGATCCCGGCCTTGATCGCCGAGCGCTGGTTTTCCCCGGCCGGGGCCGATTATCTCGGAGCGGCGAACCTCTTGGGTTATCTTTTGGGCGCCGTTCTGGCCTCGCGTTTGGGCGAAGCGGCCGGCGTGCGCCCGCTGTTGCGGGCGATGATGGCGCTGGCGACGGCCTCGTTCTTCGGCTGCGCCAGCCCCCTTTCCTTCCTCTGGTTTTTCTTCTGGCGGTTTGCTGCAGGGCTTGCGGGAGGGGTTCTGATAGCGCTCGCCGCGCCGTCGATTCTGCCGGAGATCCCGCCGCGGCGACGCGGGCTCGCCGCCGGCGCGATGTTTACGGGTGTCGGTCTCGGCGTCGTCGCCTCGGGAACTTTGGTGCCGTTTCTTCTCGTCCGGGGCCTCGTCGCAATCTGGCTCGGTCTCGGCGCGCTCTCGCTCGCCTTGACGCTCGCCGCCTGGAATGGCTGGCCGGGCCGTCCTCTCGCCGCTTCAAAAAGAAAAGGCCGGACGCAGAAGGCGGTGCTCGCGCTTTACCTCGAATACGCGCTCGCCGCCGCGGGTCTCGTTCCGCATATGATTTTTCTCGTCGATTTCATCGCGCGAGGACTTCATCAAGGCGTCGCCGCGGGCGCGCGCAGCTGGGTTCTCTTTGGCGTGGGCGCGATGTCGGGGCCGACCATCAGCGGCAGGCTCGCCGACCGCATCGGCTTCGGCCGGATGCTGCGTCTTGCGCTTCTTCTCGCGGGTTTGACGGTAGGGTTGCCCGCGCTCAACGCCGGTCCTTTTGCGCTTGGCGTTTCGAGCTTTACCGTCGGCGCGCTCGTGACGAGCGTCGCGCCTCTCGTCTTGGGGCGCATCCACGAGCTCATCCCCGAGGGAGAGCTCAAGCAACGCGCGGCCTGGGGCTGGTGCACGACGGCTTTTGCCATCGGCCGGGCGGCCGCCGCTTACGCCTTTTCCTTTCTCTTCTCAGCGAGCGGAGGCGTCTACTCGCTGCTCTTCGCGCTCGGCGCGGCGCTCATTTTCCTCGCCCTTTTCGTCGATCTCGGGACGGCCGCCCGCACGGCCTAATAGGCGCGCCCAATAAAATCGGCAAAGAACGGCGCCGCGGCTTTGCGCGCGACCTCGACCGCGAGCTCCGCCAGCCGCAGCGAGCCGCCGGCAAACGCCTCGAAGCTGTCGCGAGCGAGGGAAAAGTTGAGATCGACGGCATCCGAGAAGGTCTTGACCGAAAGCATTTCGCTTGCCCTCGTCGTCGCGCTTTCGACCCCCGACCGGGCCATCTCGGCGAATTCGACGCTCAACTCCTCGAGCCCTTGAACGAGCGCCGCTTGCGAGCGCGCGAGGGCTGCCGAGCTCTTTCCCGCCAGTTCGGCAAACCCCGCGATCGGGGCCGCCTCCGCTGCGCTTTCGGGAGCGTCCTCCACGCGGGCGGCCGGCGCCGCACCGGCAGCGACCGATTCGCGCTCGGGCGGGAGTTCCGGTGTGTGCGGCGCGCTATCCGCCGCCGCAGGAGCCTCGGCGGATGCGCTCTCGGGCGGGCTCACGGGGGTCTCCGGTCTGGCTTCCGACACCTTTTTCTCGAATTCGGGCGGCGCCGCCCCACGCGGGTTTTTCCGTGCTTTCGGGTCCATGCTTCGCCTCTCCTCTTCCTGATCCCCGGTGTATTGCGCTGCAAAATCAAAAAATAGGCTGAGACCACTTGAGAAACAAGTTCGCTTGTGCGTCGCAACAAGACGGGTTGAGGCGCGCGAGGAGCGCACGCCGGGGTTTCGACGAAGTATCTGGCGGTTGCAGCACAGTCGCGACATTCCTCCCGAGATCGGGCCGAAAAGATGGACAGAGAGCCATCTTCTTCCTTATCTTCGTCATGCCTTGTTGGCGGCGGGGGTCGGCAATAAGGCAAACGGGGGAAATCGGGGGATCGGCGCGATGTGGGTGCATGGCAGGGGACGCGGCCTTGGGGCTCGCCGCAGGAAAGGTCTGTCGCAGCTTTCGAACTTGGCCCTCGCTTTTCTCGCGGCTGCGGGATTGGCGGCGGCCCCGGCGCATGCGGCGCGGTATTCGCCCCGGCATCCCATCTTGATCCGCGAGAGAGGGCCGGTACGGGCCTCGATCGTCATCGATTCGAAGACCGGCGAGGTGCTCGAAGAATCGAACGCCGACGCGCTGACCTATCCGGCCTCGCTCACCAAGATGATGACCCTTTATCTGACGTTTAAGGCGCTCAATTCGGGCCGGCTGCGTCTCGATCAACGCCTTCCGGTTTCCGCCTATGCGGCAAGCCGGCCGCCCACCAAGCTCGGGCTCAGAGCCGGCGACACCGTCAGAGTGAAGAGCCTCATCCTCGGCATCGTCACCCGCTCCGCCAACGATGCCGCCGTGGTTCTGGCCGAGGGCATTGCCGGGAGCGATAAAGCGTTTGCCCGAATGATGAATAACGAGGCGCGGCAGCTCGGAATGACCCGAACGCATTACGGCAATGCTTCCGGCTTGCCCGACCCGAGCCAGATGACGACCGCGCGCGACGCGGCGCAACTCGCCCTCGCCCTTTACCATGACTTTCCGCGCGAATATCATTATTTCTCGACGCAGAAGTTCGTCTTTCGCGGCCAGACGATTTATAGTGATGATGCCCTGCTCAGGGATTATCCGGGCGCCGACGGCGTCAAAACCGGCTACATCCACGCGTCCGGGTTCAATCTCGTGACGTCGGCGGTTCGCGCCGGTCACCGCCTGATCGGCGTGGTCCTGGGCGGGCGCACGGCGGTTGCGCGCAACATCAAAATGGAAAGGCTGCTCGATGCGAGCTTTGCCGAGCTCGGCGTCGGCCCGGTCATGGCGGCGAGCCGCGAGCCGCCTCGCCTCGCGGCGGCGCGGCGGCCTGCCCCGGTGCATCCCCATGCGGCAAGAATCGCGCATGTCGCGGCGCGCATTGCTGCCCGTCTTTCGCCGATCGCCCGCGCCGAGGCGGCGCCGGTTGCGCGGCGATCGCGCTTCGCGCATGACTGGCGCATCCAAGTCGGCGCCTTCTTTGATCAGGCGGCGGCGCGCAACGCCGCCCGCGAGGCGCGGGCTCTCGCCGCCCTTCACGGAAAACCGCTGCAGATCCTCTCTTCGGCCGCGGCGAGAAGAAAGCGCCTCTACCGCGCCCGCGTCCTCGACTTGACGAAACAGCAAGCGATCAGGGCCTGCATCATCCTGCACCGGCACCGGAAGGGTTGCTGGGCCATTCGCCCGACGATCCGATTCGCCAGCCGCTAGCGCCCGGACGGCGCTTACTCGCCAGGGAGCGCGATCCCGGAGCGGGCGAGTTGCCGTTTGAGTTCGCCGCGCAGCCGCAAAAGGCCCTCTTCACTTTTCGCCTCGGCGCGGGCGACGAGAACGGCTTGCGTATTGGAAGCGCGCAAAAGCCACCAACCCTCGGGCCGCCGCACGCGTAAGCCGTCGGTCTTGTCGATCTCGGCGCCCTCCTCTTCGAGCCTCTCTGCGACCTCGCGCACGACCTCGAATTTGCGCTCTTCGGGGCAGGGAAAGCGCAGTTCCGGCGTGTTGACGACGGCGGGCAGACGATCGCGCCGCGCGGCGAGGGTAACGGCGCTGTTTCCGAGGATGCCGAGCAGACGCACCGCCGCATAAAGCGCATCGTCGAACCCATAATAGCGGTCGGCGAAAAAGATGTGTCCGCTCATTTCCCCAGCGAGCGGGGCTCCGGTTTCGGCGAGCTTCGCTTTGATCCGCGAATGCCCGGTCGGCGCCATCACCGGACGGCCGCCGAGGCGCGCGATCTCGTCGAAGAGAACCTGGCTCGCCTTGACGTCGGCAAGGATCGGCGCCCCTGGACGGCGTTTCAGAACCTCTTCGGCGAAGATCGCCATCAACTGATCGCCCCAAAGAATGCGCCCCTTTTCATCGACGACGCCGATGCGGTCGCCGTCGCCGTCGAAAGCGATGCCGAGGTCGCAACGCTCGCGCGCAACCGCCGCGATCAGCTCATCGAGGTTTTCCGGGATCGTCGGATCGGGGTGATGAGAGGGAAAGGTGCCGTCGATCACATCGTTCAAAAGGATGTGCCTTCCGGGAAGGGCCGCCGCGAGCGCGCGCACGACCTCGGCGGTGGCGCCATTTCCAGGGTCCCAGGCGACGGTAAGCGCGCGTCCCGGCTGGTAATCTTCGAGAAGACGCGCGACGTAGCGGCTCTCGATCATCCGCTCCTCGACCCGTCCGCGGCGACTCTTTGGCGGGCCGAGCGCGAGCGCCCTTTGCCCGAGCCTTGCGATCGCTTCGCCGAAAAAAGGCTTGCCGCCCAAGACCAGCTTGAACCCGTTCATTTGGGGCGGGTTGTGCGATCCCGTGACCATCATCCCGGCATCGACCTTTTCGGTCGCCGCGGCGTAATAAAGCATCGGCGTCGGCCCGCGGCCGATCCGCAGGACGTCGATCCCTTCCGAGAGAAGCCCCTCGACGAGAGCGGCTTCGAGCTCGGGCGAAGAAAGCCGGCCGTCATAACCGACCGCCGAGCGCCTGCCTCCCGCTTCCCTCACAAACGAGGCAAACGCGCGGCCGATCACCTGCGCGTCTTCGGCCGAGAGCGTCACCCCGACGGTGCCGCGAATGTCGTATTCCCTGAGGATCGTCGGATCGAGGCGGTGCGTCACGAGGCTTCCTTATGATTCCCTATGAGAGGTAAGATTTGAGAACTTGGCGCAGCCCCATCCCCAGTTCGGGATGCGCGAGGCCGAGCGCGATCGTCGCTTCGAGAAAGCCGAGCTTGTCGCCGCAATCGAAGCGCTTGCCTTCGAAGCGGACCCCGTGAAAGGCCTGACCGTCGGCAATGAGCTTCGAGAGCGCATCCGTCAATTGGATCTCGTCATTGCTTCCGGGCTTGCCGCAGGAGAGGTGCGCGAAGACCTCGGGCTGGATGATGTAGCGGCCGATGATCGTCAATGTCGAGGGGGCGGCCGCCGGATCGGGCTTTTCGACAAGCCCGCGCGCCCGCGCCAATCTTCCGTCGTCGGCGATCACGTCGAGAACCCCGTAACGCCGCGTCTCTTCGCGCGGCACCTCGACCACCGCGGCGAGGTTTCCCCCGGTGCGGGCATAGGCCTCGATCATCTGGGCGAGACAGGGCCGCTCGCAGAGCAGCAGATCATCGGCGAGCAGAACCGCAAAGGGTTCGTCGCCGACGAGAGCGCGCGCGCACCACACGGCGTGGCCGAGGCCGAGCGGGATCTGCTGGCGCGTATAGGTGATCTGGCCGGGCTGCGGCATGCGCGCTTCGAGTTCCGAGAGAAGATCGATCTTGCCGCGCTCGCGCAGCATCGTTTCGAGCTCGAAGGCGTGGTCGAAATGATCCTCGATCGCGCTTTTCTGCCGGCTCGTGACAAAAAAGAACTGCTCGATCCCGGCCGCTTTGGCTTCCTCGACCGCATAATGGATGAGAGGCTTGTCGACGACGGGGAGCATCTCTTTCGGCATCGCCTTGGTCGCCGGCAAAAACCGGGTTCCGAGCCCGGCGACGGGGAAAACGGCCTTGCGCACGCGTCTCTTCATCGAACCCTCGGTGGCGAAAGGAACCTTCTTCTGCCACAGCGCCTCATTTCTGACAAGGCTGCGGAACCGGTTGCTGTTTGCTAAGTCATTGATACATTTGGAAACGAGCTGCGCGGAAGGTTTTTATGGCGGCGCGCCCGCCTCAACGCCGAGAGAGAACGTAAAGGAGGACCGCCGCCGCCGCCGCGGCGTTGAGAGACTGAATGCGCCCTGCGCCGGCGATCATCACGACCTCGTCGCAGAGAGCGAGCAGCTTTGGATCGACGCCCTCTTCCTCGTTGCCGAGGATGAGCGCCGCCGGTTTCCCGCCATGCGACGAACGCGGCGGCGAACCGCGCTCGCACGCGGTGCCGATGAGCCGATAGCGAAGGCGCAAAGCCGGCAAGAGTTCCGGCAACGAGGCCCGATAGAGCGCGAGATATTCGAGTCCTCCCTCTGCCACCCGGTAGCTGGTGTCCGAAGGCATCGCCTGTTCGGGCGAATCGGCGAAGATCATCCTGTCGACGCCGAAAAAGGCGGCGCTGCGGGCGATCGCTCCGAGGTTC
>JAKAOO010000202.1 GCA_021812165.1 Pseudomonadota bacterium
GCGGCAATCATGCGCGTAAACATGGCAATCCTATCGCTGCGGGGCGCCGGCAGCTACTTCGCGATGCTGACGCTCGCTTTCGGCGAGATGCTGTTCTTTCTCGAAAACTCGCCGCTGCGCCGCTGGACCGGAGGTGAGAACGGATTGCCCGGGGTGCCGAACCCGAATGTGACGCTCGGCTTCACGACCATCGATTTGAGATCGCCCCTCGCGATCTACGGCTTCATCGCGGCCATCTTCTTTCTCGGTTTCTGGCTCGCGCGGCGCATCATTTCCTCGCCCTTCGGCATGGTCTTGCGCGCGATCCGCGAGAATGTCGAGCGCGCCGGCGCGGTGGGGCACGATGTCCAGCGCTATAAGCTCACCGCCTTCGTCATCGCCGCCGTCTATGGCGGGCTCGCCGGCGGCCTGCTCGGCCTTCTCCAAGGCTATATGCCCCCCGACGCCTTTTATCTCACGACTTCGGGGCAGCTCGTCGTCCAGACCGTGATCGGCGGTACCGGAACGCTCTTCGGGCCGACCGTCGGCGCTTGGGTATGGATCTACCTCTACCAGATCCTCCAGCTCATCCCGGGCCTTGCCGGAGCATGGGAGCTGATCCTCGGCCTCGTCTTCGTCATTCTCGTCACGGCGCTGCGCCAAGGGATCGTCGGCGGAATCCTTCAGGCATGGCGGCGGTTCGGCGCGCGAACCGCGGCCGGTGTTGCGAGCGAGGAGGCGGCGATCGCGGAGGTCGCGCCGGCGCCCCGCATCAAACCCGACTTCGCCGAGGCGCCGATCCTCGCGGCGCACGACCTCTCCAAACATTACGGCGCGCTCTTCGCCGTCGATCGCGTCTCCTTCTCCGTGGTCGAAGGCGAAACCCGCGCCGTGATCGGCCCCAACGGCGCCGGCAAGAGCACCTTCTTCAAGATGCTGACCGGGGCGGTGCCGCCGACGGCCGGCGAGATTGCCTTTGCGGGCGAGCGCATGAGCGGGCTCGATGCCGCCCGCGTCTGCCAGCGCGGCCTCGTCCGCAGCTTCCAGATTACGGAAATCTTCCCGCGTCTGATGGTGCGCGACAATGTCGTGATCGCGGCCCTTGCGCGCCAGAGAGGAAAGTTTCGCGCCGATATCCTCTCCCGTATCGAGCGGGTGAGGGGGCTCGAAGAGGGGGTGCGCGAGACCCTCGCGGCGGTCGGCTTGACGGCGCGCGCCGCCACTGTCGCGAGCGAACTCGCCTACGGCGAAAAGCGCCGCCTCGAAATCGCGCTCGCGCTCGCGACGCGGCCGCGAGTATTGCTGCTCGATGAGCCGACCGCCGGGATGAGCCCGGCCGAGCGCGCCGACACCGTAAAGCTTTTGAAGCGCATCGCCGCCGCGATGACCATCGTCATCGTCGAGCACGACATGGACGTGGTGTTCGAACTCGCCGATCGCGTCACCGTGCTTTCCGAAGGCCGCACGATCGCCGAGGGCGTGCCGGCGGAAATCCAGAAAAACCCGATCGTGCGCGCCGCGTATCTGGGTGGCGAGAGCGCCTATGAGCTTGCTTGAGGTCGAACGCGTCAACACCTACTACGGCGAGGCGCATGTTCTCTTCGACATCTCCCTCCATGTGGAAGAGAACGAGGTGGTGGCGCTTCTTGGGCGCAACGGCGCCGGCAAGACGACGACCCTCAAAACGATCATGGGCGTCCTCGCGCCGCGCTCGGGTGTGGTCCGGCTCGACGGAGAGCCGGTAGAGCATCTGCCGCCTTACGAGATCGCCCGCCGCGGCGTGCAGCTCGTGCCCGAGGACCGGCGCATCATCGGCGCCTTGACGGTCGAGGAAAACCTCGAACTCGCGGCGCTTTCGGCGGCGCAGCCCTGGGGTCTCGCGCGCATCTACGAGATATTTCCGCGGCTCGAAGAACGGCGGCGCAGCTACGGCAACCAGATCTCCGGCGGCGAACAGCAGATGCTCGCGATCGCCCGCGCGCTCATCCGCGACGCGCGGCTCATTCTGCTCGATGAACCGTTCGAGGGCCTGGCGCCCCTCATCGTGCGCGACATCCTCAAAGTCTGCCGCCTTCTGGCCGAGGAGGGCCGCACCATCATCATCGTCGAGCAGAACGTCGCTGCGGCGCTCTCGCTCTCGGGGCGCTCTTACGTCCTCAACAACGGCCATCTCGTGTGGGAGGGGACGAGCGCCGCCTTGAAGGCCGATCCCGAGACGATGCACAAATATCTCGGCGTCTGACGCGGTCGCCGCTCGCGCGCCGCCGCGCCGGCAACTGGGAGGGTGCGGAAACACACCATCGTCGTTCCGGGACGGCCGTTGAGGGCCGGGGCCGGAGCCCATGAGCGCGGGCCAAGCCCTTGATTCAACAGCCGGTATTCCTAGATTCCGGGCTCGCGTCCGCGGGCGGCGTGCCGAGAACGGCCATCGGAGGCTCGCCGCGAAGGCCGCGCAAGGCTGATAGCCCGCGGATCGCTCGCGCCCCGAAATGACGGCGTTCCAGCATTTTTCCGCCCTCTGCTGATAGGGCAAGGACCGGCGGTCAATGAAACCGCGGCGCCACGTTCTCGGAGAGAAGCTGCAAGGACTTCAGGACCTTGTCGTGCGGGATCTTGGTGCCGCAGTTCATTTCGGCGAGGATGCCGTCGAGGCCGAGTTCTTCCTTGAGCGCTCCGAGCCGCTCGGCGACCGCTTCGGGCGGGCCGACGATGATCTTGTCCCGGAGAGCCTCGTCATAGGTGATGGCCTGCAAGCGGCGCCCGCGCGCCGCCCGCTCCTCGACCGCGCGCACCCCGGCGCGGGTCGCCGAATCTTCGAGCCGCTCGCCGAGATAGCGGTAGAAATAGAGGATGCTTTCTTCGGGCTCGGCGCGCGCCGCCGCGGCGGTTTCGGCGACATAAACGGGAGCGCGCAGAAATACCCGTCCCTCCCCTTCATGCCCGGCCGCGCGGTACGCCTCGCGGTAAGCCCGGATATTGGGCGCGAGTTCCGAGAGCGTCCCGAGCCGGACGGCGACAAAGATCGCATGGCCGAGCCGGCCGATCGCGGGAAAGGTGTCGGCGCTCGTCGCCGCGATGCGGATTTCGGGATGGGGCTTCTGGTAAGGCTTCGGCGTCGCCTTCACCTCCGCGAACCGGAAGTATTTGCCCGAATGGGAGAAAGCAGGCTCGGTCCAAGCCTTTTTCAAGATTTCGAGGGTTTCGGCGAAACGCTCGCGGCTTTCGCCGTAAGGGACGCCGTAAGCCTCGTAGGTGCGGGGAAAACCGCTTCTCCCGACGCCGAAAATGAGCCTTCCATGGCTCAACTGGTCGAGCGTCGCGACTTCCTCGGCAAGCCGCAACGGATGGCAGAGCGGCAGAACCTGGACCGCGGTGCCGATCTTGATGCGGCGGGTGCGCGCGGCGATGGCGCTTCCAATGAGAAGCGGCGCGGAGAGGACGGAGCGCTCAGGCGCCCCGTGGATCTCGGCGAGCCATATCGCGTCGAGTCCCCAGCGCTCGGCGGCGTCGATCTCCGCAAAGGCGCGGGCGAAGGCCTCGGGCTCCGTTTGTCCTTGGGGCGATTGAAACTCGTGAAACATGCCGAACTCGAACGCCATCCCCAGTTCTCCTTCTTTTTCTCGCCGCCAGGCGCCGGCGCCGGAGAGGTTAAAGATGAGGATCGCGCGCGCGGCAACGCCTTTCGCGAATTCGAGCAATGCCGCTGGCGCATTGCCGCTTTTGGGGGCGGTTATTCGAGGCGCAAGTGATCGGGATGAAAGCGCCTGCGACCCTCCTCCCCATAAAGGAAGCCGTTTGCGAGCGGCATCTGCGGGAGGAGAGCCTTGAGCGCTTCCTCCGCTTCTTCGGCGCCGATCCGCTCGTCGAGCGTGTCCCGGAAAAGGCGGGCGACCCTCACCATGTCGGCTGCCATCGGCGACAGGCGAAACCCCGCGACGCCCGCACGCTTGAGGCCCAGAAGCTCGCGCAGAAGCGAGAGGCAGGTGCAGGACAAGGTCTGAAGCCCGTTGATCGCGAGAAAGGGCTCGCCTTCGAGCGTGTCGACGGCGAGCCCCTCGGCGTCGCGGCCGCAAACGAACTGGCAGCCGTCCTTATGAAGCCCGTGTACGCGCGCATGAAAGCAGCGCGCCGAGATCGCCAAAGGCAGCCGGCCGAAGGCCAGAACCTCGACCGGGATCGAAGCCGAGGCTGCAAGCCTCGCGATCGAGGTCGCGGGGAGTTCCGGCGGGAGGCATGCGCCGATGGCGCCTCGCGCCGCGAAGAAGGCGAGAGTGCTCTCGTTATAGATGTTGAGGAAGGGGCCGAGACTATGCGGCTTCCCCGTGAGCAACGGGAGGATGCCGATGTCGTTGGCTTCGACGACGGGCACCGCAGTGGCGCAAAGATCGCGCATGAGTTGCGCCTCCCGCTCGTTGCCGATGAGGGCGAGGCTCGAAAGGACAACGCGCTTTCCGGCGCGCTTCAGCCGCTCGATGACGGCGTCGAAATGGGGCGCGGTAAACGGCATCCGCTTCGCGCAGACGACTTCGCCCAGATAGACGGTATCGATCGGGGCTTCCTCGGCCGCGCGAAAATAAAAGTCGCGCCAGCGCTGCGGCTCCCAATGGAAAAAGACCGGCCCGAGCGAGAGCGCGGTCATCAGCGCCACCTTTTGCCGTAAGCGCCGGTGGTCTCGCTGTGTCCTTCGGCGAGCCGGTCGAAGAGGATCGCGCTCTCGCGCGGCACGGAGCCCTCGCGCTCGAGAGCGTCGATGAGCCCCCGATAGGCGGCAACCACCGAAGCGACATAAGCGCGGCCGCGCTGGCGCCCTTCGATTTTGAGGGCCGCGACCCCGGCGGCGCGAAGCTCGGCGAGGATCCCGGCGGCGTTGAGGCTCACCGGCTCCTCGAAGAGATAGCTTGCCCTGCCGTCCACGACAAAACGGCCTTTGCAGAGCGTCGGATAGCCGGCCGCCTCCCCCTGCTGGAAGCGATTGATCACCGATCCGCCCAAGAGCGAGACGAGCGCGTCGCCCCTCGTCTCGTAACGCACATGGCTCGCGGGCGAGCAAACGCCCCAGATGTTGGGCGAACGCCCCGTGACATAGGAGGAGAGAAAGCAGCGGCCTTCCGCCATCGTGCACATGCCGCCAAAGGCAAAGACCTCGGTTTCCACCGGCACGCTCGCATTCAACGCCGCGATTTCTTCGACCGTCAGAACCCGCGGGAGAACGACGCGGCGCACGCCGAAAGCCTCGGCATAAAAGCGGATCGCGTCCGCGTGCGAGGCGGCTGCCTGAACGGAGAGATGAAGACGAAGCCCCGGATGGCGCTGCGCGGCGTAATCGAGAAGGCCGATATCGGCGAGAATGACGGCGTCGGCCCCGAGCTCTGCCGCCGCCGCCACGGCGCGCTGCCAAATCGCTTCGTCGCCGGCGCGCGGGAAGGTGTTGACGGCGACATAAACCTTTCGCCGCTCTCGATGGGCGAGGCCGATCGCTTCTTTGAGTTCATCGGCGGAGAAGTTGAGGCCGGGAAAGTTGCGGGCGTTCGTCTCGTCGCGGAAGCCGAGATAGATGGCGTCGGCGCCGGCCGCGAGCGCGGCGCGGAAGGCGGCCGGTGTCCCTGCTGGCGCGACGAGCTCCACCCTAGAAGCCTTCTGTCCTCGCGGGCTCTTCGTAAGGGCCCCTCGCGAGAGACGCAAACGCGGAAACGGCCGAGAGCGCGGCGCGGGCGACGCCGCCGAGAGGACCGAGCGCCGCAACGAGATCCTCGACGAGATCGATTTCCTCGCTGTCGACGGCGTTCCGCAGCGCGACGATAGCTTCCGTATCGCCCGAAACGACGAGATCCCTCGCAAAAAATAACGCGTCGCCGTCGACGCTCCCCTCTAGAAGATCGAAAAGCGCCGCGGTGGTCCCAGAGACGCGCGCGGTGAAGCGCTCGTCTTTTCCCGCGACGAAAAGGCCCAAGCGCCCCGCAGGCTCTCCAAGAGCAAGGAGGAAGGCGCAGGGAGCCTCTCGCGGTTCTATGAGAATTCGCGCGCCTTCGATCGCGCGCAGCCGACCGAGAAGAGAGGGATGCCTCTTTCTCATCGCGGCGACGGCGAGATCGAGCCCCGATTGAAGGAGCGGAGCGGGAAGGCTCGCCACAGCGAAACGGAATAAGGCGTTGCGGGCTCGACGGTCCATGAGCGCACTCTAAGCCGCCTCGGAGAGGCAAGATTGATCTAGCGCAATTCCATGGAACGTTCGTCAAAGGATGCGATAATGCGCTACAATCGAATGCCCGAGAGACCCCCTTCCCGCACGGATGTCGGAGGGAAGGCGTCCGATCTCGGCGACGCCGTATCGCAGAGGAAACGCCGGTGGAAAAGACCACCCTCCCCTCCCCGCTCAGGGTGGACGAGAGCAATTTCGCGCAAGCCGTCGCGGCCGGCGCGTTTGCCGAATGCCGCTCGTTTCTTCTGAGCGCCGAGTTGCTTGC
>JAKAOO010000203.1 GCA_021812165.1 Pseudomonadota bacterium
GCGATAAAGCGCCGCCGCGCCTCGGCCTCGCCCAGACCGGAGGCCGCGCGCGCGAAGAAATAGTCTTTGAGGATGTTGGGTTCGAGCGTCGTGCCCGATTTGCTCGAGACGATAAAGAGTGTGCGCGAGAGGTCGATCGCGTTCTCGCATCGGCGGATTTGCGCGGGATCGGTCGAGTCGAGGACGGTGAGCCGCGGGAAGCCCGGCCTTGCGCCGGAGCTTTCGCCGAGAACCTCGGCGCCGAGGCTCGACCCGCCCATCCCGAGAAGCAGCACATCGCGAAATTTTGAGGCTGCGACCTCTGCGGCAAAATCCTTGAGCGTGGCGAGGCTTCGCTGCTGCTCTTCGATGATATCGAGCCAGCCGAGCCATTCCCCTTCGCCTTTTCCGGTCCAGAGGCGGGGGTCGCGCGACCACACGCGCCGGATCTTGCCGCACGCCTGCCAGTCGTCGAGCCGCGCCTTTGTTTCGGCTTCGATATCGGCCGGCAGGTGCGCGCGAAAGGCGTTGAGGCGAGCCCCGAGAACGTGCCGGCGCTTTCTCGCGACCGCGGCGTAAAGCTGGTCGGCGGCTTCCGCAAAAAGGCGCACCCCGTCCGTCAAAAGCGTGCTCGTGATCCGATCGAGCGAGATGCCGTGGCGCGCGAGAGCCGCGAGCACCTGCTCCGCGCCCTCCAGATCCTCTTCGAGGCTTCTACGAAGCCGGCCGTGCTCGCGGAAGGCGTCCATCGTCGCCGGCGGTATCGTATTGACGGTGTCGGGGCCGATCAGCTCTTCCACATAAAGGACGTCGCGATAGGCCTTGTTCTTGGTCGAGGTGCTCGCCCACAGCAGCCTCTGGGTGCGCGCCCCCTTTTGCTCGAGGCGACGCCAGCGCTCGCCCGAGAAGATGCTCTTGTAAAGCCGGTAGGCGAGCCTCGCATTGGCGATCGCGACCCGGCCTTTGAGGGCTTCGAGTTCCTTCTTTTGATCGTCGCTCCGGGCCGCGGCGATTCTGAGGTCGAGCGCGGAATCGGCAAGCGTGTCGATCCGGCTCACAAAAAAGCTGGCGACGCTTGCGACCCTTTGCGGGTCGCCGCCGCCTTTCGAGAAAGCCTCGATGCCGGCGATATAGGCCTCGGCGACTTCCTCATAGACCTTTTGCGAAAATAAGAGCGTTACGTTGATGTTGATCCCCTTGCCGATCATCCGCTCGATCGCCGGGAGACCGGGAGCGGTGGCCGGGATCTTGACCATCAGGTTCGGCCGGGAGACTTCGCCCCAGAGCCTCTCCACCTCGCGGATCGTCGCCTCGGTGTCCATCGCGAGATAGGGCGAGACTTCGAGGCTGATATAGCCGTCGCGGCCCCGGGTCGCCTCATAGACGGGACGCAGCGTGTCGGCGCCTTCGCGAATGTCGCTGACCGCGACGCGCTCGAAGAGCTCTCCCGCATCAATATCGCCGTCAGCGAGAAGGGCGCCGATCTCGGCGTCGTAGGCCTCGCCTTCGCCGATCGCCTTCTCGAAAATCGACGGGTTGGAGGTGACGCCGCAGAGCCCGTCTTCCGCGATCAGCGCCTTGAGCCTGCCGCTGTTCAAGAGCTCGCGGCTGACGAAGTCGAGCCATGCGGACTGGCCGTATTCACGCAAAGTTCTCAAAGGGTTGGTCGTCATGGAGCGCATCGGATGACTCCTTTGAGCGATGATCGAGGTTCGCCCGAGCCGCCGCGGCGTGCTCAGAAGCCCCCCTCATCCCGCATATAGAGCCCCCGTCGCGCCTATGAAAGACGCTCTCCTTCACGCCACGCTCTCTTCGGCCCGACAACCCGAATTGCTGCGTTGCAAATTTTTTTTGACGATAACCCTGTGACGAAGGGGTATTCTCCATTGTGCGATGCGTGACGGCCGAAAGTCGCAGAACTTTCTTTGCGTTGGCGTCGGAGAGCCTGCGCGGCATCCCAAAAAGCGGCGAGCGGCCCCATCTATGGCCAATCGGACGCCAGGCGCAGCCAACGGAGAAGCTTTTGCCCGTGCCTTCAATGCCGATCGCTACCGCCGTCGAAGCAGCGCCCGCCGACGAGGATGCGTTCTTTCGGATCGACGCCGTCCATGCGAGTCTCGGAGGTCCGATCGCCGGCGGCGGCGTGGCGCGCTGGATCCTCGCCGAGGGGCCGCAGATCGACAGCGACGCCGAGTTCTTCGACGAGCTTTGTTGGCGTCTTGTCGGATCGGGCGTGCCTTTGTGGCGGGCAACGCTCCATATCGGCACGCTGCACCCGCAGATTCGCGGCTCTTCCCTGCGCTGGTGGCGCGACCGCCGGCTCGTCGAGGAATACTGCATCCTGCATGGCCTCGAAAGCACGCGCGACTATGCCGAGAGCCCGATCCGCGAGGTGGTCGAGCGCGGCCTCCCGTTCCGCCACCGGCTCGACGGCGAGATCCTCGGCTATCCTCTTCTCACCAAAATCGGCAAGGCCGGAGGCACCGACTATTTGGCGTTGCCTCTCAATCGCAGCTACCGGCGGTATCCGGCGGTCACCTGGGCGACCGATCGCAAAGGCGGGTTCCCTCAATCCGACATAGAGACGCTCAGGGAATTGAACCCCGCTCTCGCCGCGATTGTCGAGACGCGCGCGGTGCGGCGGATCAGCACCAATCTCATGGACACCTATCTCGGCCGCGGAGCCGGGCGGCGCATTCTCGCCGGACGGATCCGGCGCGCCGAGGGCGAAGAATTGCGGGCGGTCATCATGGCGACCGACATCCGCAACTTCACCGGGCTTTCCGACCGCTTGCCGGGAGACGCCGTGATCGGGCTTCTCGACGACTATTTCGATGCGATCGTGCCGCCGATCGAGAAGCGGCGCGGCGAAGTCCTGAAATTCGTCGGCGACGGGCTTCTCGCCATCTTTCCGGCCGAGGATGACGAGGATTTCGCCCCCGCGAGCATGAGAGCGATCGAGGCGGCGAGCGATGCCCTCGAACGCCTCGACAAAGCCAACCGGGCGCGGCGCGCCGAAGGGCGCGTCGAGATCCGAAGCGGGATCGGGCTGCATCTGGGAGAAGTCATCTACGGCAATGTGGGCGCCGTCGACCGGCTCGATTTCACGGTCATCGGCCCGGCGGTCAATCTCGCTTCGCGCCTCGAAGGCCTGACGAAGCGCCTTCTGCGCCCGCTTTTGGCTTCGAGCCCGTTCGCGGCAGTGTGCCCGCGCCCTCTCGTCTCGCTCGGCTTCCACCCGGTGCGCGGCCTCACAGAGCCTGAAGAAGTGTTCGGATTGGCGGAGTGAGATGTCGCGGGAGCGCGGCGGGCCCGATTATGCGATCGGGTGCACATCCGCACAAAGCGGCAATTGAAAAATAGCGCAGCACCGCTGCGATAGGCGCCGATAAATAAGCGAGTAAATATGCGAGCGGATGCACAAGCGGGAAAGCACCATGCAGCGGATGCCTTTCGTGCCGGATACATGGACCGTCGACGCCGACGTCGTCGTTGTCGGATTTGGAGCGGCGGGCGTGGCGACGGCGGTCACCGCCTACGAAGAGGGAGCCCGGGTCGTCATCCTGGAGAAAGCGCCCGAGGGCGAAGAGGGCGGCAATTCGCGGGTCGCGGGCCAAGGCTACCTCAACACGTCCTCGGTCGATGACGCCGCCCTTTATCTGACGGCTCTTTGCGGGCCCTACACCGTGCCGGCGCCCATCGCGAAGGTCTGGGCGGAGGAGATGGGCGACAACAACGCATGGCTCCGTAGCCTCGGCGGCGATCCGCAGGAGCATCAACACCAGCCGGTCGGGATCGAATTCCCGGATCTGCCGGGCGCCTACTGCGTGCACAAATTCCACGATGGGCCCACCTACGGGCATTCCAACACGTGGAAACTGTTTGCGCGCCTCGTCAAGGAGCGCCTCATTCCGATTTTCTATGAAACGCCCGCGAAGGAACTCATCCAGCACGACATCAGAAAGGAAATTCTCGGAGTGCGCGCCCAACAGGGAGGCAGATCGATCGCCGTGAAGGCGCGCAAAGCGGTGGTGTTGACTTGCGGAGGCTTCGAAAACAACCAGGAAATGATCCGCAATTTCCTGCCTGGACTACCCTATTGCTATACGTCCGGCACGCCCTACAACGAAGGCGACGGCATTGCGATGGCGATGTCGGTCGGCGCCGATCTCTGGCACATGAACAACTACGCGGGCCCCTCGATGGCCCTCAAAGTGCCGGAAATCCGCACGACCTTATCGATGCAGGCGTTGCACTTCAGCAAAGAGATCCCGGGAGGCATGATCGTGGTCGGCCGGGACGGCAAACGCTTCACCGACGAAAAGTATAAGACCCGGCATGGGAAAATCCCGGTTCATGGGCGCTGGCTTCCGCTCTCGACTCCGTGCCCGATGTTTCTTGTCTTCGATCACACTCTTTTTTCCTCCGCGCCGCTTTACGACAAGAACGCGAGCCACGGCTGGACGCCGTTGATCGAGCGCTACGACTGGAGCGAGGACAACAGCGCCGAGCTCGCGAAGGGCTGGATCAAAAGAGCCGATACTCTGGAGGCTCTCGCCGTGATCCTTGGGATCGACCCCGAGGGTCTCCTCGACACGGTCAGAGGGTGGAACCGCTGCGCGCAGGCAAAGCACGACCCCGATTTCGGCCGCAGCCTCATGATGGAGCCCATCCTCAACAAGCCGTTTTACGGGGTCGAGCTTTCGCCCTCGATGCTCAACACCCAAGGCGGCCCGAGACGCAACGAGAAAGGGCAGATCGTGCGGCCCGACGGCACGCCCATCAAAAGGCTCTACAGCGCCGGAGAACTGGGCTCGATCTACAGCTATCTCTACCAGGGCACCGGAAACATCGGGGAATGCCTGGCGTTCGGTCGCATTTCCGGGCGCAACGCCGCCGCCGAGGCGCCCTGGGATTAGGAATGGCCGCTCAGGAGCGCGCGTGGAACGTCGCAGCACGCCCCGCAGCGGCAGTCGCTGGTCGATCGAACGGATGGTGCGCGCTCGCATCGGGATTGCTTCGTCGCGGAGTTTATCCTCGGGCCGCGCGAAGCGCGGACCCGTGGGCTCCTCGCAATGACGTCATTGCGACCCCCGGACGGCCGCCCTGGCGGGCGTTCCGGGGGGAAGCAATCTCGTGCCGCATCGCTTCGTCGCCGCGCGCCTTGTCGATCTGGATCTGCGGGAACGGGACAATGACGAAGTCACTCCGGATCACGTGCGATTGCCTCGGATGAGGCGGCTTCCCAAGCCTGATCTTCTCCTCGGCTGGCGTCGGTTTCGCCGTCGCGGATCCGCCGCGGCTGCGGCGAACCGGCATCCCGGTTGAGGATCTCGACGAGCCCGGCGGCGGGGTCGATCCGCAGCGTATCGCCGGTGCGGAAAAGCGTCGTCACGTCGCCGTCAAAGCGGTCCACCATGGGAAGACCGGCAAAGGCCGCGCCTTGCGCGAGGATCGGGTTGACGCGGTTGAAGATGAAACCCAAGGGGACGATCCCGCGCTCTTTCATCTCGCGCAGCATCCAGGCGCTGGCGACGCCGCCCTTCGCCGTGTCGAGAACGAGGATGCGCCCGACATAGCTCTCTCCGAAGAGCTTGTGCGAGGGGCGGGAAAAGATGCCCTTTCCGCGGTCGAGATCATAGCGGGCGCTGAAATTGTCGGCGGCGACGAGCGCCTCGCCGCTCGCTTGCGGGCCGACGCCCTTGTGGCCGAAAAGCCGGATCGGCATCAAACGACCCGCCCGGCAACGGCGCAATCGATGCAGCGCTCGAGGCTCGCCAGGGTCGGCAGATAGCCGTAGCCGGCGATGATGTTGACGAGCTTTGCCGAGTTGGTCATGAGCCGCCTCCAGCCGTTCGCCTCTGCCATCTGCCGCGCATAGCTCTGGTAGAAACAGATCCCGGAAGCGAGGATCGCGCCCGCCTCTTCGAGGCGCCGGGTGAGGCCCATGCGGTCGGCGGCGTGCTTCAGTTCGGGCGAGGTGGCGAGGAGGAGGGTGGTTCCGGCGTGGACGCGGCGGCCTTCTATCGCCTCGGCGACCGCCTCGATCTCGAAAAGCGAGAGTTGCGGCGCGGCGAGGACGACGACATCGACCTTCTCTCCCGGCGCCGCGAAACGTTCGAGGAACGCCTCGATTTCGGCTTGCCCCACTGTGGTCGCAGGCGGCGCGGCACCGGCAAAAGCCGCCTCTTCGGCCGTCACCCCCGGCATGTGAAAGAGCGCGACCGAGCCGAAGCTCGCAAGCGCCGCCCCGAAATGCTTCAAGGCATCGGAAGAAGGCGCCTCCTCCACGCCCTCGATCAGAGGCACTTCGAAGTAGGAGCCGCAGCCTTCGCCGACGATGCCGCCCAAAGCTCCCCATTCCGAGAGATCGCGCGGCGCGACGGCGAGGCGAAAGCGCCGCGTCGGGCGCCGCCAAGCGTCGAGATGAAAGCCGTAGCGCGGAAAGCGGCAGGTGTGAGCC
>JAKAOO010000013.1 GCA_021812165.1 Pseudomonadota bacterium
ATCTCTGTCGATCGGAACCGGCGAAGCGCTCCGCCCGCTCTTCAGACGAGCCGGCGTGTTGACCCAGATCAAGGCCGCAAGCGCAAATCTCGCCTTTTATTCAAAAAGAGGGCGGAGGATCCGGGTGATGATCCATGACAGCTTCGGCATGACCGACGAAAGCGAGGCTTACGAGGCGCGATACTGGAGGAGGCTCGAAGACGGGCGCATCGAGTGCGATCTCTGCCCGCGTTTCTGCAAGCTCCATGACGGGCAGCAGGCGCTTTGCTATGTGCGCGCGAGAGAAGGCGACCGGCTGGTTCTGACCGCCTACGGGCGGGCGAGCGGCTTCTCTCTCGACCCGATCGAGAAGAAACCGTTTTTTCATTTCGTTCCGGGGACGCCCGTCCTTTCCTTTGGAACGGTCGGCTGCAACCTTTTTTGCAAGTTTTGCCAGAACTGGGACATCAGCAGAGCGCGCGCGCTCGAGAGATTGACCGAGCGCGCGAGCCCGGAAGCGATCGTCCGCGCGGCCGAAATCGCCCTCTGTCCCACGATCGCATTCACCTACAACGACCCGGTGATCTCCCACGAATATGCGGTCGATGTCGCCGCGGCCGCTCGCGCGCGGGGGATCAAGACCGTCGCGGTTTCGGCCGGTTATGTCTCGAGTGAACCGCGCGCCGAATTCTACCGCTTCATCGATGCCGCCAATATCGACCTCAAGGCTTTCAGCGACGGCTTTTACGAGACGTTTTGCGCGGGCCGTTTGCAGCCGGTGCTGGAGACCCTCACCTACCTGAAGCGCGAGACCAACGTCTGGCTCGAGATCACCAACCTCTTGATCCCCGGTCTCAATGACGGCGACCGCGAAATCGACGAGATGACCGGCTGGGTGGCGGGAACGCTCGGCGCCGACGTGCCGATACATTTTACGGCCTTCCATCCCGATTGGAAAATGCGCGACCATCCGGCGACGCCCGGCGCCACCTTGGCGCGGGCGCGGCAAAGAGCGATCGCAAACGGTGTGCGCTACGCCTATACCGGCAATGTCTTCGATCGCAAAGGAAGTTCGACCGCTTGCCCCGATTGCGGCGCTCTCCTCATCGGCCGCGACGGTTATCGGATCACGGAGTGGAACCTGACCGAGGACCTGCTCTGCCGCGGGTGCGGAACGGCTCTTCCCGGAGTGTTCGAAGCGGCGCCGGGCGACTGGGGCGCAAGACGGCGATCGATCGCGATCGCGCACCCCTGAGCAAGCCCGATTCCCTCACGTCGTCATCAGTCCGCCATCGACGGGGATGACCGCGCCGGAGATGAACTCCGCCAGGTCCGATGCCGGAGCCGCCTCCCGTAATAAAAGCAACCTTGTCCCCCAGCATCAGATCCATTGCTTCATCCCTTTCGGAAACCGCGGATCTTTCCGGCCCGCTCCCTGACAGTCGTCCGGCCATCCGCCTTCACTGGGCTTCGCCTTTAGGAGCTGCGGAAAAACTCTGTTGTCGTTCCGGGACGGCGCGTCAGGGCCGGGCCCGGAACCCATGGACACCGGCCAAGCCATTGATTTCGCGGGATTGTGTTTATGGATTCCGGGCTCGCGGTCTAAGACCGCGCCCCGGAATGACGACATTCCAGCATTTTTCCGCAGCCCGTTAGGCGGGTTCGAGAACAAACAACAGGCGCCCCGATTCGACAAGCTCGCCATCCTCGGCGTCAATCGCAAGGATCGTGCCCTCGCGCTCGGCCTCAAGCGTGGTGAAGAGTTTCATCACCTCGATGAGGCACAAGGCGTCGCCCGCACGCACTTTGGAACCGATTTCGACAAAGGGCGGCGCCTCGGGAGCGGGTCTGCGATAGAACGTACCGACCATCGGCGCACGCACGGCAAATTGCCCGTCGGCCAATTGGGCGCGCGGCGCGACGGCAGGCGCTGCGGCCTGCAAGGAAGTGGCCGCGGGCGCGGGCAAAGCCTCCTCCGAGATCGCCGTCTCCCGAGAGCCGCCGCCTCGCCGCAGCACGAGCTTCAGTTCGGGCAGTTCGAGAATGAATTCCTCGCAGGCGGAAGCGTCGATCAGCTTGATAATTTCCGCGATTTCGGCAACGCCGATAGTCATCGCTCAAGGCTCAGGGCTGTTTGCGGCTCCCTCGCCCCGGTCGCGACAGCCGAGAGGCTCCCTCGCCGGGCGCCGGCAAGCGGGGGCAGAAGCGGACGAAGCATAAATGGAAAGCTCTCACCAGATGGAACAATTATTCTTGGGATTCGATATTATCCTTATAGAGAATGCGATCAAGGGAGAAAAGTCCATGCCAAGTCGCGTTTGCCCGGGGAAGGAATGGGCGATGCGCCGCACCGCGATCGCCGGGCCTTGCGACGCCGCGCAGGCGGGGCAGCCGCTTGACGCCTTCGCCCGCCGGAGGGCGCTCTCGTGAAAACGGTGCGGCTCGTCGATGTGACGTTGCGCGACGCCCATCAGTGCCTTTGGGCGACGCGGATGACGACGGCGATGATGGCGGATCTGGCGCCGCGGCTCGACCGCGCCGGGTTCGAGGCGATCGATCTCGTCGGCGGCGCGGTGTTCGACGTGTGCGTGCGCTATCTCCGCGAGGATCCGTGGGAGCGCATGCGCATCGTGAGCGGCTGGGTGAAGCGCACGCCGCTCATCGTCATGACCCGAGGCCAGAGCCTCTTCACCTTCGAGTTCTTCCCCGACGATGTCGTCGAGCTGACCGCGGAGCGGATTTTCGCCAATGGCGTGCGCTATCACACGCCCTACGACGCGCTCAACGACATGCGCAACATGATCGTCCCGGTGCGCGCCGCCAAGAAGGTCGGGCTCTATGTTTGCGGCGGCGTCGTCTATACCGTGAGCCCCGTGCACACCGACCGCTATTACGCGCGCAAGACGCGCGAACTCGTGAAGCTCGGCGTCGATGCGGTCTTTATCAAGGACCCGAGCGGGTTGCTCACTCCGGAACGGGCGGCGAGTTTGGTCCCGGCCGTCAAAAAGGCGTGCGGCGAAAGGCCTCTGCATCTCCACAGCCACTGCCTCTCCGGCCTTGCGCCCTACGTTGCCGTGGAATCGATCGATTACGGCATCGATGTCGTGCACACCGCAACCTCGCCACTGGCCGATGGCGCCTCTCACCCTGCGACCGAGAGTTTCGTCGCCAACGCCGGAAGGCGCGGCGCCAAGGTCGAGATTGCCCTCGATCCCGTTGCCGAAGTGGCCGAGAGGCTGCGCGCCATTGCCGCCATCGAAAAGAAGCCTTTGGGCGAGATCGCGCCTTTCGACGCCTTCCACTACGAGCACCAGGTCCCGGGCGGGATGATCTCGAACCTGAAGTCGCAGCTCTCCACCCTCGGCATCGCCGAGCGCCTTCCCGAGATCCTCGAAGAGGCGGCGCGCGTGCGCTGCGATCTCGGCTACCCGATCGTCGTCAGCCCCTTTGCGCAATTCATCGTCACCCAGGCGGTCCTGAACGTCGTCGGCGGAGAGCGCTACGCCACAGTGCCGGATGAAGTGCGAAAATACGTCCTCGGCTATTACGGCGAGATCGCCGGGCCGATCGACCCCAATCTCTACGACAGGATCACGCGGGGGGCGCAGCCGGTCACGCTTCGCCCCGGCGATCTCCTGGAGCCGGCGATCCCGCGGCTGCGGCGCGAGCGCGGGCCTTTCGCGAACGACGAGGAGCTTCTCTTCGCGGCTTTCTACCAGCCGCCGGAAGTGCTCGCCCTCAAAGCGGCGGGGCCGATCCGCACCGAGTATCGTGCGACGCAAGCGCCGCTCGTGACCTTGATCCGCGAGCTGGCGGCGCGGCGCGACATCGCCGGCATCCGTCTCGTGCAAAAGCATTGAGTTCGGGAGGAGAACGCCGCGCCTTGCCCGCCCGCTTTCGCTACCGCCCCCAAAGCTCTTCGAGGGTCTTCCCCTTTGGTCTCGACGCCGAGAACGGCCGTGTTGACGATGCCCAAGAGAGAGAAGACGAGCGGCAAGATGAGCGCGGCGTCTTCTTCGAGGGCGATCGTTTCCCCCCTCTTGGCGGCAAAGTTGCGCTCAGCTTTCTCCAGTCTCCGAAACCAGCACGGCAACGTCCGTCCCCGTCTCCTCGACGCTGATGCCTGAAGTCTGCGCGCCCATGAACAGAATCGGGATCAGGCAAACCGCCGCGAGGACCGCCAGAATCGAAAACATTCGCGTCAACCCCAGGATTTGCAGCAGTGTCGGGAAGAAGTAGACGAGAACGACGCCCGAAAGGAACCGCGTGACGCTTTCGCCGAGCATCGCTCCGGTCGCTCGCAATCGCGTCGGAAACTGCTCCGCCATGTAAAGCTTCGACGGCGGAAACCCGGCGTAGTCGAAAAACCACGTGAAAGCGGCGGCGGCGATGATGGCCGCCCGCGGCAACTCGGCATGCCCAAGGGCCGCCGTCGCGATCGCAGTGATCGCCATCACGCCGACGATCGTCGCACGGCGGCCGAAGAGATCGCCGACCGGGCCGACCAGCATATTGGATATGATCCCGAGCACAATGAGGCCGCTCGTATAAAGAAGCGCGCTGTTCTCGGTCGCTCCCATGCGGTGGAGAATGACGGGCCCATAGACGGTGATCACGTAGAAGACGACGAAGGGCGACAGCAATGCCGAGAACGACACGAAAGAGCGCGCGAGGTAGGGGCGTTTGAGCAGATCCAGGACCCGGACGCGCCTGCCTTCGGTCGCTTCGAGCACGCGGAGCGACTTCTCGTCGACGAGTGCCGTGTCGTGAGCGAGTCCGCTTTCATCTTCGAGCCGCGCGACAAAGGCCTCGACGAGATCCGCGCGACCCTTCTTCAACAGAATGCGCGGCGATTCCGGCAAGAGCATCCAGACCGCCGGAACGATCAGGATCGGGGCCGCACCGATCCACAAGAGGACGCGCCATGCCATATCCGGCGCGAACCCCTGATGGACCCAGGCGCCGATCAGCGTGTTCAAAGCGTAGGAGAGACCGAGCAGCGAGTTGGACATGCCGACCGCGGCTCCGCGCCACTTCTTGTTTACAAACTCGGCGAGCATGAGGTACGGGACGGGGAAGACGGCACCTTGCCCCAGACCGGCGATAAAACGGAAAAACGCGAGTTCATAATAATTCGAGGAAAATGCCGACACCGCCGTGAAGATCGAGAAGACGATAATGCCGGCGATGAGGATCCCCTTGCGGCCATAGAGATCGGCGAGCCGGCCTGCGGGAAGTAAGCCGATCACGATCCCGAGCGTGCCCGCGCTGCCAATGAGGCCGAGGTTGCTCGGAAGAAGATGCCAGGTCGATTTCAGAAACAGAATGACCGGCGCGATGATGCCGATGTCGAAGGCTTCGAGAATCCACACCAGCCCGAGCAACACGATGAGACCCCAGATCGTCCGGTTGATCGGGATCCGATCGAGCCTCGCCAGAAGGTTCTCGTCGCGAAGTATGTGCGACCTGTCTTTGTCCGGCATAGTGTCCCTCCCTCCCGCAACGGCCCGTGCGGTCGAGCCCGCTGCGCACACTCACCCCTCGCCGGCCTCTCACGCGATCCGACTTGAGGCTTCAAATTCTCACCTTATGAGACCGCAATTCTTTTATTTTATAGACGGAAATCGGCGTGCACAAGCTCCCCGCGCCGCCGCGCTGCGACGAATCTCCAGGGTCGAAAGGGGAGCGAACTCAGTGCCGCAGCAACGCCGCGTTCGGGCAGCGCGGTTCCTCGCCATAGGCCCAGATGCCGGCATTGAGCCAGCGCTTGCATGGCGTGCGATAGGGGCAGCGGACACATACCCGAACCGCTTCGCGCAACGCCTCCGGGCGCAGCCGGCTGAGGTCGACCCCCTCGGCTTCCGCCAGGGCCTCGAACTGCCGCCCCGCGTCCGCAGGACCGGCCATCATTTCACCGAGATCGGCGCGGCTCATCCCCGCATCCGCGAGGGCGTCGTCGAAGCGGCCGAGCGCGCTCGCATGTCTCAATTCGCCGATCGAGCGTCGGCGCTCATACCATAAGCGCACCCGCGCGATGACGCGCGCCGGGAGGCCGCGCTGGATCGCGGGAGCGGACGCATCTGTTCCGGCGGGGCTTGTCACAGCACGCCTCTCGGGTATTGCCTTCGCGGATCATGCCGAGATCGCTCGGCGTCGCGTTGATCTGGGTCAATCGGCCAGGCGTCGCTTTCATCCTCCATGGCGGCATCGGCTTTACCTCGGAGCAGGATCTCCGCCGTGATTACCGCTGCGCCGGAGCCGCTTGCGAACTCAGACCGTTCGAGGGCCTCGAGGGAAGTGCAAGGTGAAGGCGGCGCCGCCCCCCGGCGCGTCGCCCACCGAGACGGAGCCGCCGAGAAATCGCATGATCCGCGCGACGATCGACAAGCCGAGGCCCGCTCCGCCCTTCTCGCGGTCGCCGCGCCAAAAGCGCTCGAAGATTTTCTCGCGCATCTCCGGCGGCACCCCCGGGCCCCAATCGAGGACCGCGATCGCCGGCTCATCGCTGACATGGATCCGCACCGCGGTGCCGGGCGGGGTCTGCGCCAAGGCGTTCTCGATGAGGTTGTTGAGCGCGTTCTGAAGCAGCCATGAACTGCCGCGGGCGAAGACCGGCGCCTCGAGTTCGTCAACCTCGATGCTCTTGCCGGCGGCGATCGCCAGCGGTCCCAGGGAAGCGGCCGCCTCGACGGCCACGGCGCGCAAATCCATCTCTTCCTCCACGTCACCCGTCGCGGCTTCGAGCCGGGACACGAGAAGGAGCTGCGAGACGATCCGCGCCATCGAGCTCAAATCCTTTTGCAGCCTCTGCGCGATCCCCTCATCCGGCAGCGTGTCGATGTGGGCCTGAAGCACAGCGAGCGGAGTGCGCAGCTGATGCGCCGCGTTCGCCGTAAACTCGCGCTGCTGCAAGAAGCCTTTTTCGAGCCGGTCGAGCGCAGAATTGACGGCCCGCACGAGGGGCATCACCTCTTTCGGCACCCCGACTTCCGGCAGCCGGTTGCCGCTCTTTCCCGGCTCGATCTCGGCGGCAAGGCGGGAGAGGCGGCTCAACGGCGAAAAGGTTTGCCGCACGGTCAGAATGCTCACCGCCAACAGAATCGCGAGGAGCGGCAGGCCAAGCCATCCGCCGTCGGTGACGAACTCGTCGGTCACCGCCTTCACGAGGCCGTGGTCTCGTGACGCGACCGCCTCGACCTGGACTACGAGTTGGCGGCCGCCTGCCAAGGTTCCAACCGCAGCGCCGGTCACGCGCAGCGAGCGCGAACCGCTGCGCCGATAATCGTAGACGTGCTGCTCATCGCCATGCAGCAGCCGCATCGGCGAGAGAATGCGCCCGCTGCTAAGGAGGATGTTTCCAGCCTCGTCGCTGACCGCGTAATGATACGGACTGTCGGCTTCCTCGTAGTTCTCTTCGACCGCCGCCGGCAGTTTGACCGACAGGCGCCCGCGGGAGTCGATCTGCAAGTGCCGGGCAATGTTCTTTGCCTGCTCGATCAAGGTCTGCTGGTTGAGCGCCGCGGCCGTCAGGCTCGCCTTTCGGTAAAGCCAGCCATAGCCGACGATCCCGCCCATGACGGTGACGATCACCAGACGCAGCGCGATCCGCCGGAGCAGCGAGGGCTCTCTCATCCTTGCCAACATTCACTCCTTGAGGAGGTAGCCCACACCCCTCATGGTGTGGATCGACAACGCGGCGCCGGAACTCGCAAGGCGCTTGCGCAGGCGTGAGATCAAGGTCTCGACGGCATTGGGCGTGATTTCCTCGGCGAAACCGTAGATCTTGTCCTCGATCGCGCGCTTGCCGACTACGCGGCCGGCCGCGCGCATCAAGAGCTGGAGCAGGTCGAACTCGCGTCGCGAAAGGGCGGCGGCTTGGCCATCGACCATCAGCTGACGCGCCACCGTATCGAGGGTGACGTTTGCGACAGAGAGAACATTGCCGAGCACCGCGCCCGGCCGCCGCAGCAAGGCGCGGAGCCTTGCGGAAAGCTCTTTCATCGCGAAGGGCTTGACGACGTAGTCGTCGGCTCCGGCGTCGAGGCCGCGGACGCGATCGTCGATATCGTCCCGCGCCGTCAGAATGAGAACCGGCACGCGACGCCCGCGACGGCGCAAATCGCGCAGAAGATCGATCCCATCGCGGTCGGGAAGGCCGAGGTCGAGGACGATCGCGTCGTAGGCGAGGCTCTCCGCCGCCGAGGCGCCCTCCTCCGCGGTGCCGAAGCCGTCGACGCCGAAACCCGCCGCCTTGAGGCCTTTGCCGATAAATTCGGCGAGGCTCGCGTTGTCCTCGATCAAAAGGATGCGCGTCAAAGCGACCTCAGCGCAGTGAGCGCGAACGTTCGTGGGCGCGAAGCGGTTCGATAGATTGCGCGGCGTGACAAAATCGGGTCATCCCGCCGCGTTCTCGAAGTCCGCGAAAAAAGTGCATTTTGACAGGTTGCCGTCAGGAAAAACCTCTATCGAGGGCGCCGCATCGTCAGAGAGAGCACTTCTCCCGCCTGCGCCCGAGGGTGCTCAACCCGTGATCGATTGCGGGCCCAATGCGGCTCCTTGTGGTCTCCATATGGGAGGTTTTTCATGTCGTTACCAGCGGTCCCGTTCGCCGCGGCTTCGGCCGAAGCGGATGGCAACCTGTTTATCTCCAAAGATCGCATCGCGCGAGCGAAGAGCGCTTATACGACCCGTCACGTTCCGCGCGAGGCGATGCGGCGGCTGTTGAAAAGCGCTTCTCCCGTTGCCGGAGATCTCGTTCTGGCGCGGGTTGCCCGGCTTGGCCAGCACGAGCACATCGAGCGGCCGGACGGGCGTCGCGCCAAATTGTGGGAGGGGGACGAGATCATCGTCGCCTACGGCAATCGCTACGCGCCCGATCAGTTCGAAGCCTACGTTCCGGACGATCTCGGCCCTTGCCACTTGGTCGCCGGCGGCGGGGTCGCGTCGCGAGTCACGGCGCAGCACAGCGCCATGAAGCGGGCGACCGAGATCGTGCCGTTGGGCCTTCTGAGCGATCTCGCCGGCGAGCGGCTCAACCTCATCAGATCGGGCCTGCCGCCGGTCGCGTCCCTGCACAGGAAGCCTTACGTTTTCGCCGTACTGGGCTCATCGATGAATGCCGGCAAGACGACGACCGCGGCGGCGATCATCCGAGGTCTGTCGCGCGCCGGCTACGCGGTCGGCGCGGCCAAGGTCACCGGTACGGGTTCGGGCGGCGATCGCTGGGCGATGGTCGATGCGGGCGCCGATGTCGTCCTCGACTTCACCGATGCCGGTCATCCTTCGACCTTCGGTCTGCCGCCATGGCGGATCGAGCAGCTTCTGGGGCTGTTGATCGGCCACCTCGCACGCGAGGGGGTCGAGGGGATCGTCATCGAGCTCGCGGATGGGCTGCTTCTGGAGGATACGGGCGGGCTCGTCGAGTCCGAGACCTTCCACCGCCTCGTCGACGGCGTCGTATTCGCGTCCAACAGCGCCATGGGCGCGAAAAGCGGGGCGGACTGGCTCGGCGCTCGCGATGTGCCTCTCATCGCGTTGAGCGGCATCTTGACGACATCCCCGCTCGCCGCCCGCGAGGCAGAGAAAGCCACAGGCTTGCCCGTCCTCTCGCGCCATGACCTGGCGCAAAGCGCCTGGTGGAGCGAGCTTAACGCCGGCCCCTCGGGCCCGCCGCGGCGGTGAGCTCGAACGTGGCCGAAAGGTGTGCCGAGCGCGCAGAGGCCGACGGCGGAATCGTGGATTGGCGGTTTCTCGGCCGATCGAGCGAGGCGTATTACCTCTGCCTGCCGCTGGTCCGAGACGCCCTCGCGCCGCTTCTGGTTTGCGTGCACGGCATCTCGCGCAATGCCGAGGAGCATATAAGGCGCTTTGCGCCGCTGGCGCAGAGGTGCGGCGTCGCGGTCGCGGCGCCGCTCTTCCAGGAGTGCGAGTTCCCGGACTACCAGCGTCTCGGGAGGAGCGGGCGCGGCCGGCGCGCCGATCGGGCATTGAACGAGATGTTGGCCGAGTTGCGCGCGAATGCCGGCGTCGATGTCGAGAGAATTTATCTTTTCGGACATTCGGGCGGCGGGCAATTCGTGCACCGCTACATGATGGCCAATCCGGAACGGGTCGCGCGCTTCGTCGTGAGCGCGGCCGGCTGGTACACCTATCCCGACTCGGGCCGGGCATTCCCGCTCGGCATCGCCCCCGACCCGCTGCTGCCCGACGTGACCTTTGATCCCGACGTGTTCCTGCGCGTGTGCGGAACCATCCTCGTCGGCGAAGGCGATATCGGGCGTTCCCGCTCTCTGCGAACCGGGCCGGTGGTCGACGCCGACCAGGGCAGAAACCGCCTCGAGCGGGCGCGGCGCTGGGTCGAGGCGATGAACGATGAGGCGGTCCGGCGCGGTTTGCCGCCGCCGCTCGATCTCATCGTGCTGCCGGCGGCGGGTCACCGCTTTATTGACATGGCGACACGGGGCGGCGTGGCGGAGCGCGCCTTCCAATGCCTCTTCGGGACGGAGGCGGCCTGATGCGTGCGGCGGCGGCGCGGCTGATCGCGATCGCGCGTTCCCCCGACAGCCGGCTCCTCATACTGGTGCGCGGCGTGCGCAGCATCGGCCAGGGCGCGCTGGTGGTCGATTTCGCGCTTTATTTGCGGGCTCTTCATTGGTCCGGAGGAGAGATCGGGGCGTTGCTCACGGCGTCCATGATCTCGGGCATCGTGCTGACCGCTTTGGTCGGACCGCTTTCCGACCGCATCGGGCGAAAATCGCTGCTTTTGGGTTTCGAGGCGACGCGCATTGCGGCAGCGCTGATCGCGCTGTCGACGCAGAACCCTCCGCTCCTCGTGGCAGCCGCGCTCCTCGGACAATATGGCCGCGGCGGCAGCGGCTCGGCCGGGCCGTTCGGGCCGGTCGAGCAAGCCTGGCTTGCGCATTCGGTGGCGGCCGAGGAACGGGTCTCGCTGTACAGCCTCAATTCGGCCATAGGCTTTCTCGGCAGAGCCTGCGGCGCGCTTCTGGCCGCGATGCCGGTCCTCTTCGCGGGCTGGTTCGACGGGCCACTCGCCTATCGGCCCCTTTTCGCTCTCGTCCTCATCACCTCGGCAACCTCCCTGTGGCTGATCAGCCGCGTGCCGGATGGGCGCGAGACCCGCCGGCGCAAGCCGGCGCCGAGCGAGGTCGCTCTCGGACGGCGAGAGAATGCCCTCCTCCTTCGCCTCGCCTTCGCCAACCTGTTGCAAGGTGCCGCCCTCGGCCTCTCGGGTCCTCTGACGGCCTATTGGTTCGCTGTCCGCTTCGGCCAGGGTCCGGCGCTGCTCGGACCGCTCGCCGCGGCGACACTTATCCTCGCCGCGCTGGCGTCTCTGGGCGCCGGAAGGCTGGCGCAGCGGCATGGCATCGTGCCGGTGGTGATTACGCTGCGCGCGGTCGCAATCGGGCTGCAGGTGGCCTTGCCTCTCGCGCCCAACCTGGCGTCTGCGGCGTTCTTTTATGTGGCTGGCTCGCTCTTCAACCGCAGCACGAACGGGGCGCGACAGGCTCTCAGCATCGGGCTCGTGCGCGCGAAGCGGCGGGGTCTCGCCGCCAGCCTCAACTCGATTTCCCTCTCTGTGCCGCGCGCGGCCGGCCCTCTCATCGCCGGGCTCTTGTTCGATTCAGGGCATCTGGCTTTGCCGTTCCTGATCGCCGCAGGCCTCAACGTCTGTTATTTGTGCGTCTATGGCTGGAGTTTCGCCGAGCATGACCGAGCGACGCGGGCCGCGGCCGGGGCGGCCGCAAGCCCTTAGACCGTGGTCGGCTCCTTCGTTTCCTGATGCCAGAGAAGAAGGCGGCGGCGCAGTATCGCCATCCCTTTGACGAGAATAAGCCCGGCGATCGCGATTTCGACAATGCCGGCGAAAACGCCGGGGGAATCGGCGAAGCGCGAGGCGGTGATCATCGCCCCGCCGAGGCCGGGGCCGCCCATCAGCATCTCGGTGACGATGGTGACGATCATCGCCACCGGAAGCGCCACCTGAAGACCGGTAAAGATCTGCGGCAAAGCGGCCGGAAGGACGATTTCCCATAAGAGCCGGCGGCGGCTTGCTCCAAGGCTCTGCGCGGACCACAAGAGTTCGCGCTCGACGCCTTCGGTTGCCGCCATCGCTGCGGTTATGACCGGGAAGATCGCGTTGAAGACCACCATCGAGATCTTCGAGAAGTCGTAAAGCCCGAACCACAGCATAAAGATCGGAAGAAAGGCGATCTTCGGCATCGGGAAGCCGATCGAGACGATGGGATCGAAAAACCAGCGGATGACCGCATTCCTCGCCATCAGGATCCCGATCACCACCCCTGCCGATCCGGCGATCACAAAGCCGACGAGCGTGCGGTAAAGCGTCGGCCCGAGATTGAAAAAGAGTTCGCCCGAGGCCGCATCCTGGAAAACCCGCTCGACCACGACCGAAAAGGCCGGCAACAGAAAGCTGCTGACGGCCCCCTCTCTGGCAAAGGCTTCCCAGAGAGCGAGGACGACAAGAAGAGAAAGCATGCCCGAGAGCGCGCGCCAGAGGCGGGAGAGCGCCTCATGGAAAGGAGCCGCGACGCGCGCGGGGAAGGGCTCGACCCTCTCGCTCACGCGCGCCATCTGAGCGCCCAGCGTATCAGGAGGAGAAAGGCCCGGTCCGCCGCAAAGCCGAGCAAGGAGACGGTCAGGACGACGGCGAACATGGCGTCGTAGACGCCGCCATCGCCGAGCCAGCCGATCATGTAGCCGAGACCCGCCCTGGCCGCAATGAGTTCGCTCGCCACCAGAAGCACAAAGGCAAAGGCGAGCGCGGTGCGGATGCCGGAGAGGATTTCGGGGAGCGCACTCGGCAAAACGATCTCGAGCAGAACCCGGCGCCGCGATGCGCCCAGGCTTCGCTAAGACCAGACGAGAACCTCCTCCGTGCCGCGGGCGCCGTTGAAGGCCGAGAGCGTCACGGGGAGCATGCAGCCCGTAAAGATGAGGACGACCTTGGAGGCGCTGCCAAAGCCGAGCCACAAAGCCAAAGCCGGGATGAGCGCCGTTTTCGGCATTGGATAAAGGACCTGAACGAGAGGATCGAAGACGGTCCGAATCGGTTTCGAGGAGGCCATCAATATGCCGAGAGTGGTGCCGACGAGGACGGCGAGGAGAAGCCCTGCGGCCGCGCGCCAGAGCGAGATGGCGGCGTTCGAAACAAGATCGCCGCTGACGAGAAGGCCCCACCACGCCGTGAAAACCCGATCGAGAGGCGGCAAGATCATATGCGAGACGAGCCCGAGCCGCGTTGCTCCTTCCCACAATGCCGCGAGGAGAAAGATCGGCGTATAGCGCCAAAGCGCGCGCAGAAAAGGCGAGAATATCGGGGCGCGCCCCGGCGCTCTACCAATCGCGGCCTTCCTTTCGGCTGCGCCTTGGAGCCCCTGCGATCCCTCAACGGCCATGAGCGAGAAGCCGCTTCTTCGCCGCTCGGATCAAAGACAGATCGACATATTTGGGGCTGACGACGATACTCTTTTTGAGGACCCCTATCTTGGCGTCTACGTCGATCGCCCGTTGCACGGCAGCAATGTCCGGCACGAGATAGGGATCGTGATAGAAGTCATGCTTGGTAAAAGCGAACTGGAGATTCTTCTCAGGCTGGTGCGTCACCTTTGAGAGAATGGCGAGCGCCTCTTTGCGGTTCTTCGGGTTGAGGAACCAGTGCACGGCGCGCATGTAGTCGGTGAAAAAATCGATGATCGCCGGGCGGTGGGCCGCGATGAAATCGCTGCGCATGGCCCAGAGAATCGTCTCCTCGACCCCCATCACCTGCGCGGCCGTGAACAGAACGCGGTACTTTCCCGTTGCCATCAGGTTATGCGCGAACTGGGGCAGAAGCTCGATCATATCGACCTTGCCCTCTTCCAGCATCGCCGGCTGGACGGCAAAACCGGCCTCGACGGTGGTGAAATCGCTGTTCTTGATGCCGTGGCGGTGCAGCATCACGCGCATGTCGGAATCCGCCGCCGAGCCGATGGCATTGGTTGCGACGCGCTTGCCCTTGACATCGGCGATGGTCTTGATGGGGCCGTTTTTGGCGACGACATATTCGCCGGGAAAATATCCCGGGTGTCCCGTCTGCAGGACGTCGGCGACGATCTTGAGATTGAGGTGCGCATTGGTGATGGCGAGAGCGAACGCCGCATCGGAAAAGGGCGCGACTTGAATGTCATTGAGGGCAAGCGCCGAGATCTCGAGAGTGGTGCCGCGGAAGTGAAGCGGCTCGAAGCGGTAGGCCTTGCCGTCATTCGGCATGATCGCGGGATCTCGTTTTTCAAGCGCCGCGACGAGAGGGGCAAGGTGGCCCGGGGTTTCCACCCAGCCGACCACGATCTTGACGGGCTTGGCGACGGCGGCGGCGGCTCCGGCCGTCATCGCCGCAGCCGCGGCGAAGAGCGCGGACAGCGCCCAGATTGATCTTTTTCGCATCTCTTCTCTTCCTCCATTTCGGTTTTTTGGTTTGCGGACGCCGCTCCCGCGCCGATGCGCGTTTTTCATGGCGCGCCGCCGCGATCGGCGCGGATCGCTTCCGCGCGAACGAGGTTCCAGATGTGGTCGACGATCTCGACAAAGCGAGGGCTGCGCAACAAGTCGGGATCCTCTCGATCGAACCGGGCCTCGACGATTTCTTTGACATGGCCGGGCCGCGCCGACATCACAGCGATGCGTTCGGCAAGAAAGACCGCCTCCTGAACGTCGTGCGTCACAAAGACGACGGTCTTCTTCGAGCGCTGCCAGATGCGCAATAGCTCGCCTTGCATGAGGCTTCTCGTCTGCGCGTCGAGCGAGCCGAAGGGTTCGTCCATGAGCAGGATCGAGGGGTCGATCGCGAGCGTTCGGGCGATCGCCGCGCGCTGCCTCATGCCGCCCGAAAGCTGCGAGGGGTAGCTCTCCTCGAAACCCGAAAGGCCGACGAGATCGATAAATGCGCGCGCGCGGGAGAGCCGCTCTTCGCGCGGCAGTCGCGCCTTTTCGAGACCGTAGAGAACGTTTTTGAGGACCGTCTTCCAAGGGAAGAGCGCAAAGTGCTGGAAGACGATGCCGCGATCGGGGCCGGGCCCCGCAACCCTCTGGCCGTCGATCAGGATGCTGCCTTCTTCAACCGGAAGGAAACCGCCGATCAGATAAAGGAGCGTACTCTTGCCGCAGCCGGAAGGCCCCAGGAGCGCGAGAAACTCACGGTCCTTGACCGCGAGCGAGACATCTTCGAGCGCGGTGACGGCCCGACCCTTCTGCGGCCGATAGCTATGCCCGACGCGGTTGACGGCGATCTGCACTCTCTCTCGCGGTGAGAGCGCGCGTTCGCCTTTCGCCTTTGTCGCCGTCTCCAAGGGCATCCTTCGTTTCTCCCGTCCGCAATGGAAATACCACAAGAGCCGCGAGCGGCGAGAAAAAGATCGCGCCGCGGCCTCTTTTGCCGAGCCCTCTTACCGAGAATGTGGCGCCCGCCTTCCGTTCCCCGCTACAATCGCGATCGCTCGGCCAATCCGAAGGGATCCTCTCTCATGCGCATCCACAACCTTTATACCGACGCCAAGGGCGAGTCGCATTTTCGCGACCTCGAGATCGAATGGGTCGAGGAAACGAGGGGCGGCAAGCTGTCGCAGCGCCTGCCGGCGACCGGCATCATCTTTCGCGAGGTCCCGTCGAGTTATGATCTCGATTGGCATCCGGCGCCGCGCCGGCAATACATCATCAATCTCGACGCCGGCGTCGAGATCACCGCGAGCGACGGGGAACGCCGCAGGATCGGCGCCGGTGAGGTCTTTCTCGTCGAGGATGTGAGCGGCAAGGGCCATCTCTCGAAAGCCCTCGAGGGCAAGATCCGCCACTGCATCTTTGTCCCTATCGACTAAAGGAAAACGCTGCCATGAAGATCCTCTATTTCGACGACTGGAAGCTCGGCGTGCTCAAAGGCGAGGGCGTCGTCGACCTCTCTGCCGTTGCGCGCGAGATCCCGCATGCCGGGCCGGGCGATCTCGTCAACACTCTCATCGAGCGCTTCGCCGAGTATCGCGGGCGGCTCGAAGACAGGGCGGCGAGCGGCCGCGCAGTCCCGCTTTCCGCGGTCAGGCTCCGCGCTCCCCTGCCGAAGCCGACCAACATCGTCTGCATGGCGGTCAATTACATGGAAGACGGGACGCGCAAGGAGCCGGCGCCGATCAACGCCTTCCACAAATCCCCTTGCGCGATCATCGGCCCCGGCGAGGCGATGGTCCTCCCCGACGTTCCGGCGACCATCTTCGAAGGCGAGGCCGAACTTGGCGTCGTGATCGGCAAGCGGGCGACGCGCGTCAAAGCCGCCGAAGCGATGGATTATGTCTTCGGCTACACCAACTTCATCGACGGCTCGGCGCGCGGCCTTCCGCCTCCGGGGAATGTCTTTTTCCAGATGAAGTCGTTCGACACCTTTGCCCCGATCGGCCCTTATCTCGTCACCGCCGACGAGATCCCGGACCCGCAGCATCTCCTGATCCGCAGCTGGACCAACGGCACCGTGATGCAGAACTTCAATACGAGCGACATGGCGCACAAGATCCCGCGCTGCATCGAATGGATCAGCTCGGTGCAGACGCTTCTGCCCGGCGACATCATCGCCACCGGCACCAACCACCGCGGTCTCAACCCGTTTATGGACGGCGACACGATCGATCTCGAGATCGAGCGCGTGGGACGCCTCTCCTTCACGGTCAAGGACGACCTGAAGCGCGTCTGGGCGCGGGTGACAAGGGCGCAGATGCACGAGCGCGCGGCGCAGAAGACGCCCGGCGCCTATCCCGACGTGACGCCGCAGACGGGCGGCAAATACGCCCCGGCGGGGCGTTAGGAGGATGCGGAAAAACCCCCTGTCATTCCGGGACGGCCCGTGAGGGCCGGGCCCGGAAACCATGAACACAGGCCAAGCCATTGATTTCGCGGGATTGTGTTTATGGATTCCGGGCTCGCGGTCTGCGACCGCGCCCCGGAATGACGACGTTCCAGCATTTTTCCGCAGCCTGTCAGGGGAGTTCGTCATTGCGAGCGACCCCCGGACGGCCGGCCCGCCGAGGGCGGGCCGTTCCGGGGGAAAGCAATCTCGCGCCGAGGCAGGAGATTGCCGCCTCGGCCCTTCGGGCCTCCTCGCAATGACCATCTCCAAATCTCTCGGCTTTTGCAATCAGGAAGACTCGCCATGACCGGATCGGGTTTCGCCTTCACGCATCGTTTCGCCGAGGGCCTGCCGGCGCCGGCGCCGCGCTGGCCCGGCTTTGCCAAATACAATTTCATCGGCGGCCATAACGCCCCGGAGCGCATTCCCGCCGCGGGGCTCGCCGCGGCCGCCGCCGCGGCGCTCCAGCGCGAAGGCTCCTCTCTCGCGCTCTATAACGCCAATGGCCCGCAGGGGCTCCTCGCGCTGCGCGAGGTCGTTGCCCGCAAGGCCAAGGCGCGAGGGATCGGCGTCGGCGCGCAGGAGGTTCTCGTCACCTCCGGCTCGGGGCAAGCGATCGACCTCGTCAACCGGCTCTTCCTCAACCGCGGCGACAGCATCGTCATCGAGGAATTCACCTATGCGGGCGCGCTCACGAAGCTCGCGCGCCTCGGGGTCAACGCCGTCGCCGCCCCGCTCGATGGCGACGGGCTCAAGATCGAGGCGCTCGCGGGGATCCTTCGCGATCTGAAGCGCCGCGGCATCACCCCCAAATACCTCTATACGATCCCGACGATCCAGAACCCGACCGGCTCGATCCTGCCGCGCGAGCGGCGCGAGGCGCTCCTTCTTCTCTCGCAGGAGTACGACGTTCCGATCTTCGAAGACGAATGCTACGCCGACCTTACCTTCGAGGAGGAAGCGCCGCCTGCGCTTTACGCGCTCGACAGAGCCCGCGTTCTTCATATCGGCTCGTTTTCGAAGACCCTCTCGCCGGCCTTGCGGCTCGGCTATGTCATTGCCGAAGGTGAGGTTCTCTCCCGTCTCGTCGCGTTGAAGCGCGAGGCCGACAGCGGCACCGGCGCTCTCGATCAGATGGCGGCGGCCGAATATTTCGCGCAGAACTTCGTCCCTCATGTGCGGGGGCTCAAGGCGACCTTGCGCGAAAAGCTCGAAACGATGGAAGAGGCGGTAGGGCGCGAATTCGGCACCGCGGTCGAGATGTGGCGGCCCAAGGGCGGGATCTTCCTGTGGCTCAAATTCCCGGACGCGGTCGATGTTCGCCGTCTCGTTGCCCCGGCCGAGAAAGCCGGCGTGGTTTTCAACCCCGGTCCGGAATGGGCAGCGACCGGCGAGGCGGCAAAGTCTTTCATGCGGCTCTGCTTTGCCTATCCCTCGAAAGAAGCGATCCGCGAGGGTGTGGCGGCGCTCGCGCGGGTCTCATTCGAGGAAACCGGCATCCCCGAGAGAAGCGCCAACATCCGCAGGGACACGCGGTGACGACCCGGCGGGTCTGTGAGGAGGTCCATGAACGAAAACGTGGCAGAGCTCTTCGTGGTCGCGCGGACCTTCTACGAAGCAGCAGATGAACTGGCAAAAGAGCCTGAGGCGCTACTGATCCGGTCCCGCGAAATTTTGGGCCTTCATGATGACCCGATTGATATTTCACTCTCGAGCCACCGACAGTTGCAAGACCTCGACGAAAACGCGTATTCGGATTGGCTAGCTTGGATACTTCAGCAGGTGGCCAGGCGACGTTCGCGGCCGCTCAGGTTCTTTGAGGCGCTCTTCTCGGCGCCGACCGAACGGAGCCCGACGCCTGATCCGGAATCAGAGCGAGAGAAGATTTCATGGACCGTCCACCGAGAGTACCCCGTCCCCGAGGGGCACGAGGGTCACTCCGGCCGCCTGGACATCTTGGTGGAGGCGGGTCAAACGGAGAGAGCTTGGCACATCGAGGTAAAGGTATGCGATGCAGACAGTGCTGATCTGGGGAAACACGGCGGCTACGCTGAATCCCTAAAGGAATATCGGAACTGCAATCACATTCTGCTGGTTACCGAACATCGTTATGACAGATATCCTGTTGATCCGGATGCTCCAAGAGGTCAAAGCTTTGTGCCTCTCCGTTGGAAAGACCTTTGCCTTCGACTTAGGTCGTGGGTGGCGAAGTCGGACCAGAAAGGGTTAACTGAGGCGACGGCGCTCTTCTTTTGCGCGATGGTAGAGGAGAAACTTTTAGGCATAAGTCCGAGATCATTACGCCAAATGAAATACATCCGAGACAGCCTGAGGTGCATCAATGGAAGTGGCTGATCAACTTTACGGAGCCGGCCTCCGTTACTACGCCCTTGCCCTTCATGCGGCCGGCCAATTCGAACGTGTCGTCCTCGAAGTCACGGATGAGGTTGTAAGCCTGGACAAGCAGGCGGCCTTCGCCAAGGCCCTTGGTGTAGAAAAACTCCAGGGGCGCGGCGCCTCTTTAGACAGACCAAACGTCACACAGATGCGCGATACGACGATTTCGAACTTCTGGGCGTGGAGTGGGAAGCAATTTTGGGCGGAGAATGTCGGTTTGATCTTCTTCGGACTGTTGGTTTCGAAAGGAAGTCCGTATGCATCCGTCGCGTTCAGCGGATCCCGTAGGGCTTTCCGAGATTCTTTGCACGAAGCGCTGAAAGAATCCGATCTTAAGCTGAAAGAATCCGATCTTAAATGGTATTATGACAAATCATCGGGTGAGACGGTGGTGCAGAAGAGTCTCGCCGAATCGAAGCGCGTGCAAGACTTCCAAAATGCACTGTCAAGCTTGATTGACGCAGTGGTTGATGCTCTCTCGCACTCGCCGGTCGGCCGAACGTGAGCTGCGGAGCCGCTCGTGACCGGCGCGCCGGCAAGGCCGGCCAGGTCGAGCGTGATCCCGACGAGATGACAGTTCCGCCAGTAGCCCGCCAGACGAGCAAGCGTTCGCTATATAATTCTTGAGCAGGTGGTCAGGGAAACCGCACTGAGCGAATATCGACGATTGGCCCGACAGAAGCGCGGCAAGCCGCCTACCGTTCGTGGAATTCATGGAGAGCCTGTACGTCGAGGGGCTCGATCTCAGCCGCGAGCCGGATCGCGGCAGGGATCTGGAGCTGTGATCGGCTGGCTTCTCGGTTGACTGGGGCTGCCTGGGCACCCGGCCAGTAGCGGGCATTCGTAAGTAAAATCGTGGATGGCCGGGACGCGCCCGGCCACGGGGTCCCATCGTGCCCCTACTTTCGCCCCTTGGCCGGCCTTGGGCCGGCCATCCACGTCTTTTGCATTTCATAGACCAACGAGCGTGCCGGGGAAGCGGTCCGCGTGACCGGATTCCTGAGCGGCTAAAGGGGCGCCGGGCCGCCGGCGAAGCCGGGGAGGTCGAGGCCGACGCCGGGGAGGTCGCCGAAAAGTTCGACGAGGCGCGCCTGATCGGGGGCGGGCAGGGGCGGGGCGTTGATGGAGGCGATATTGGCTTTGAGATGCTCGCTCTCTCCAGTGCCGAATAAGACCACATCGACCCCCCTCTCATGCCGGACGAAGCGATAGGCGGCGTCGGGAAGGGTTTTCGCGCTGCCGGGGTGGACGAGAAATCCGAGAGGATCCTCGGCTTCGGCAAAGGAGTGGGGAAGGTTTCCGGCCGCAACGAGTTCCTGGAGCGCCGCATTGAGGCGGCTCTTGCGCGAAAAGATGTTGCGCACCGCAAACATGATGAGCGTCCCGACCCCGTGTTCGAGGGTCAATGGAAAGACCGTCCGCCGCGCGCTCTGGTGCATCATGTGAAAGGCAACCATGACGACGTCGAAGAACCCGTCGGCGATTGCGCGCGCGACCATCCGGTGGTCGGGATCGACGGGCGCGGTTTCGGTGACGCCGAGAAAGCGGATCTTTCCCTTCTCGCGCTCTTTCAAGAGCGCCGGAACGACGGCTTCGCGCGCGTGATCGTAAGCGGCGGGCGAGACGCCGTGGAGCTCATAGACGTCGATCATATCGATGCGGAGGCGACGCAGCGAAGCCTCGAGACTTTCGACGGCGCGAGCCCCTGAGGTGCCGCCGACGTGGGTCTTCGTCGCGATGACGATCTTCTCGCGCGGGACCTTTTTGAGGGCACGCCCCAAGACCTCCTCGGTCCCATAAGAAGCGGCCGTATCGAAAAAGGTGACGCCGAGATCGAGCGCTTTGTGAACGAGCGCGATCGCCTCGGCCTCGCTTTTGCCGGTGCCGAGGCCGAGGCGGCTGTTGCCGCCGCAGCCGAGCCCGGCGACGCTCACCTTGAGGCCGGTGCGGCCGAGTGTCGTGTATTGCATCAGGCTTCCTCTTGAAGAGGGTGTTGCCGGCAAGGGGCAGAGCCGAAACCAGCCTCGGCCGGATGGCGTTTCCTTATCGGCCGTGCGAGGATCGGCCCAAGGGAGCGCCAAAGGGAAGACTCATGATCCCGAAATTCGCGACCGTCTGTGCCGGGCATGTCGATCTTCCCGATCGCGGGCAGGACGCCACCCCGGCCAACGAACGCCGCGTTTCACGAGAGCGCGTGCGCCTGCATAACTCTAAGGGCAACGAAGGAGGCAAAGCGTGACGGATTTGGGATTGCCACGGGCGCGGCGGCCGGAGGAACTGGGGTTTTCGTCGGTTCGCCTTGAATGCATCGCGGCGCGGTTTTGGCGCGATGTCGAGGAAGAGAGGATCCCCGGCGCGGTCGTGTTCGTCGCCCGCGCCGGCCGGCTTGCTTATGCCATGAGCTTCGGCTGGCGCGACCGCGAAGAGAAGGCGCCGATGGAGTGGGACGCGATCTTTCCCATCGCCTCGATGACGAAGCCCGTGACCTCGGTCGCGGCGATGATCCTCGCCGAAGAGAGCCGGCTCAATCTCGCAGCGCCCGTCGCCGAATATCTCCCGGAATTGAAGAGCCGCACGGTCGGGATCGAGCGCGCCCCTGCGAGGCGCGAAATGAGCGTGCAGGACCTCTTGCGCCATACATCGGGTCTCACTTATCCCCATTACGGCGACACCCCGGTGCACAAGACGTGGCGCGAAGCCGATCTTATGAGCGAGGGGCAGACGAACGCCGACCTTGCTGCGAAGCTCGCCCGCCTGCCTTTATTGTTCGAGCCGGGGACGACCTGGGAATACAGCATGTCGACCGACGTTCTGGGCCGCGTCGTCGAGGTCGTCTCGGGGATGAGCCTTGGCGAATTCTTTCGCACCCGGATCACCGAGCCCCTCGGGATGAAGGACACTGCCTTCGTCGCGAGCGGAGACAGGAGCCGGCGCATCGCGCAGCCGCAGATCGATCCCGCGACTGGCGCCCGCCCGGCGATGCGCGACCTCTCGCGCCCGGCGCGCTGGGAATCGGGGGGCGGAGGGCTCGCTTCGACCGCCGCCGACTATCTGCGCTTTTGCAGGATGCTGCAGGGCGGCGGCGCGCTCGACGGCGCACAGATCTTGTCGCGCACCAGCGTCGCCCTCATGGCTTGCGACCATCTTCCGCCCGGCGTCGCCTATGGGCCGACGACCCGCGAGCGCTTTGGCGCCATCGCTCCCGTACCTGAGACCGGTTACGGCTTCGGGCTCGGCTTCGCCGTAAGAAAGGAACCCGGCCTCTGTCCTCTGCCGGGCTCCGTGGGCGACTATTTCTGGAGCGGGGTGCACGGGACCTATTTCTGGATCGATCCCGCAGAAAAGCTGATTGCGGTTCTGATGCTTCTCGCGCCGGAAAAGCGGCTCCATTACCGCTACCTGATGCGCCAGCTCGTCTATGCGGCGATTGTCGCCCCGCCGCCCGAGTAACGGAGTTTGCCGCCGTTAGAGCAGCGAAAGCCGCGGCAGGAACGCGAAAAGAACTCCCAATAGGGCGATGAGACCGCCGCTCAGAACCTCACCATAGCGTTCGAGCGGTCCGAGATGCACGCGCTCCAGCCCCGAGAGCGAAAGGAGGGAGAGCCCGACATAAGTAGAGATCGTGCCGATGGCGAAGACGAGCGCCATCGCCGCAAGGAGGGAAGCGCCGTATTTCGCTGCGGCGAAAAATGCCGGAATTCCTTCGATCATCGGCGACGAGCCGAGGATCAGGATGAGCGCGCTTCGAGCGGCCAAAGGGTGGCGGTGCTCGTGGAGCGGCGGTTGCGCGAGAACCCCGGCCGCGGGCGGGTGCGTGCTCGCCCGGTCGTGGTCGTGCCAATGGCTGTGCGGCCTTCCCGTTCCGTGGCGGTGGCTGTGGCTGTGGCGAAGCGCGCTCTCACCCCCACCCGCGAGCGGCAGATAAAGCGCATCCTCCAAGGGGGCTTCTTCGGCGGGCCTCGCGGTCTCGCGCCACGCCGAGATGGCAATGACGGCGCCGAAGACGACGAGAGCGAGGCTCGAAAGCGCATCGATCCACCCGCCAAAGCGGGCGGCGATCGCAAGCCCCGCGATTGCGGCAAGGAACGCGATCAAAAGCGTCGAGAGGACGTGGCCGGCGCCTGCGCCAAGAGCCGCCCGCGCCGTCTGCGTTCGTCCCCAGCCGCGCTGGCGGGCAAGAAGGGTGATCGGTACCCAATGATCGGGCACAACCGTGTGCAGGACCCCGACGGCCGCGACGGCAACGAGGAGAAGAAGCTCTTTCGTCGCGATCACCCACGCCCTCTTTGCTCAGCGCGGTCGCGAATAGGCCGAAAGGCCGCGCCGGTTTTCGTCGACCTCGAACTTCTGGTAGAGCGAGGGCATCGCTCTGTCGGAGCAGTCGTCGCGCTCGCAGGTGCGGCAGGAGACGCCGATCGGCGTCACCGTTTGCGGATCGTCGAGCGAGAGACCGTCGGCGTAGATGAGCTCGCGCGCATAGGAAAGCGCGCAACCGAGGACGATGGCGAGCTGCCCCACCCTTTGCGCCAAAGGGCCGCGCGCGAGCGGCCGGCCGACGCGATGCACCGTGCGCGCGACGCAAAAAAACGTCGCCCCGTCCGGCATCCGCGAGACCTGCACCCTGAGCATCCCGGGCGTCGCAAACGCGTCGTATACGTTCCAGCGCGGGCAGGCCGCACCAAAGCGGGCGATCCTGATGCCCGAGGCGCTGAAGCGTTTCGAAATGTTGCCGGCGGCATCGACGCGCACGAGATGAAACGGCACTCCTTCCGCGCCGGGACGGCGCAAGGTCGTGAGACGGTGGCAGACCTGTTCGAAGCTTGACGCGAAGCGGTGTTCCAAGACGTCGAGATCGTAGCGCGTCGCGCGCGCCGCTTCGAGAAAAGGGTCGTAAGGCATCACGACGGCGCCCGCGAAATAATTGGCAAGGGCGACGCGCGCGAGCATCTCCGCTTCGACGGTGGTGAACTTGCCGTCCGAGGCGATGCGGTTGATCTCTCCTCGCCAGCCGAGAAGCGCAATTTGATGGGCGAGCTGAAAGCTGCGCGAGCTCTGCGGCAGCATTTCGGAAAGCGAAAGCCTGCGCGCGGGCGGATCGTAGATCCGCAACAATCCCCCCATCTCGACGGCGGGGACGACGCGGACGGCGACGCTGAAGCGCTCGGAGAGCACAGCGACGAGGCGCTGGTAGAGGTTGTCAAGAGCGAGGTTCTGGGCGCTCCACAGCTCCGCCGCGGCGCTTTCGAGCTCGGGGAGGTAATTCTCTTTTTTCTGGATGAAGTCGTTGACCTCTTCCGATGGCATCCCGGCGGGCGTATCGGCGACGCCCACCTCGATCAAAGCGGCGTCGTCGGGAGGGCGCGAATTCGCTCGGCTGCCGCGATAGGCCTGATACAGCGTCAGGAGGGCGCGGCCGAGATTGGGCGAGGTGGCGACCAGCTCTTTCAAATCGATCGCCTTGATGTCGTCGCCTTCGAAGAGCGGGTCGGCAAAGGCCTCCATCAGATCCGACAACAGGCGCTCGTCGTCATCGGGCGTCAAGGCTCTCAGATCGAGCGAGAAATGCTGGGCGAGCTTCAACAGCACCGGGACGGTGACCGGCCGCTGGCCGTGTTCCAAGAGATTGAGGTAGCTCGCGCTGATGCCGAGGCGCTGCGCCATCTGAGCCTGGTTGAGGCGGCGGTCATGGCGCAGATGTCGGAGCTTTCCGCCCAGTCGAGCCTGCTTCATGGTCCCTTTCTCTTTGTCAAGGTGTGTAGTCAGCAACTCCGCAATCTGTAAATCTGTCAAGAGTTTCCAAGATTTCCCTTGCAGATCATATTGTTATTGAACTCTTCCCCGAGCTTGGCGTCAATGAGAGCGATGTCTTGCAACCAAGGTGACTTCGAGAAAGGACGCCCGATGGCCGGCTCAACCGAAGCCGAGCAGTTCGCAGACCACCCCCCGCAAAGCGCGGCAGCCGAATAAGGAGAGGGTCACCATGGAAGAATTGCAGCTCTTGGAGCGCACCCCTTCGACGCCCGTCGTCATCGGCCGCATCGAGCCCGGCTTCGAGCGCATTCTGACGCCGGCGGCGCTCCGTTTCCTCGTCGATCTCGAACGCGAGTTCCGCGACGAACGCTGCCGTCTCCTTTTGCGGCGGATCCGGGTGCAGAGGAAGCTCGATCTCGGCTGGAGGCCGGATTTCAGGCCCGAGACCGAGGCAATCCGCATGAGCGATTGGAATGTTGGGCCGCTGCCCAAGGATCTCCTCGACCGGCGGGTCGAGATTACCGGGCCAACGGACCGCAAGATGGTGATCAACGCGCTCAACTGCGGCGCCAATGTTTTCATGGCTGATTTCGAGGACGCCCTGACGCCCAGCTGGGAGAACCTCGTCGAAGGGCAGAACAATCTCTTCGACGCCGTCAGGGGCTCGATCTCATACGACGACCCGGTGAGTGGGAAACATTACCGCCTCAACGCGAACCCCGCCGTTCTCATGGTGCGGCCGCGCGGCTGGCACTTGCCCGAGACGCACGTTCTCGTCGATGGCGAACCCATCTCGGGCTCCCTTTTCGACTTCGGGCTTTTCCTCTTCCACAACTGGAGGGCGCTCATCGACAAGGGAACCGGCCCCTACTTCTACCTGCCGAAGCTCGAAAGCGCCGAAGAAGCGCGATTGTGGAACGATGTCTTTCTGTTTGCCGAGCGGAGGTTCGGCCTTCCCATCGGCACGATCAAGGCGACGGTTCTGATCGAGACGATCCTCGCCGCATTCGAGATGGACGAGATCCTCTACGCGCTCAAAGACCACGCAGCAGGGCTCAATTGCGGCCGGTGGGATTACATCTTCAGTTTCATCAAGAAATTCCGCAACGACCCGCGTGCGATCTTTCCCGATCGCCCGGAGGTCGGCATGACGACGCATTTCCTCGAATCCTACGTGCGCCTTCTCATCAAGACCTGCCATCGCCGCGGGGCGCACGCCATGGGCGGGATGGCCGCGCAAATACCGATCCGCAACGACCCGGCGGCGAATGCGAGCGCCATGGAAAAAGTGCGCGCCGACAAGGAGCGCGAGGTCCGGGAAGGGCATGACGGAACCTGGGTCGCTCATCCCGGCCTCGTCTCTCTCGCCAAGGCGGTCTTCGACAGGGCGATGCCGGCGCCGAACCAGATCTCGCGCAGGCGCGACGACGCCACGGTCACGGCCGCCGACCTTCTGACGGTGCCAAAGGGGCGGATCACGCAGGCGGGACTGCGCCACAACATCGCCGTCGGGTTGGGCTATATCGAAAGTTGGCTGCGGGGCGCCGGCTGCGTGCCGCTTTACAATCTGATGGAAGACGCCGCCACCGCCGAAATCTGCCGCTCGCAGGTATGGCAATGGCGGCGATACGGGGCGGCGCTTGCCGATGGCCGCAGGGTCGATTCCGCGCTTTGCCGCGCCCTCGTCGGGGAAGTGTTGGCAGAGTTGAAGCGCGGCGCCACGGCGGCGCGGCGTTACGACGAGGCGGCAACGCTGTTTCAGGAGCTGATCGAGGCCGAGGAGTTTGTTGAGTTCTTGACGCTCGGGGCTTACGAAATGCTGACGGATAGGCGAATTCCGCTGCGCGATCTTGCGGCAGACTGAAGGAAGGAAAGCCCCGACCCGCGTCGGACCGCACCCGCGGGCTGCCGGTCCGAACCGGCCGTCGCGGCTGCGCGCGGACCGCGACGCCGGCCCCGCGCCGCACGACAATCCGTGATATGTTCCGCCGCTACGCTCAACGAGCCGCGGCCTCCGCCTGAAGGGGCATAAGGAAGATGGACTCTCTCTTTCAGCGCATCTTGATCGATCCCGCAATCTGCGGCGGCAAGCCTTGCATTAAGGGGACCCGGATCTGGGTATCCCTGATCCTCGACTTTCTTGCCGAGGGCATGAGCGAGGCGGAGCTGCTGAGCGAATATCCCCAGCTCACCCATGAGGACGTGTTGGCGGCGAACGCCTATGGTGCGGAGGCCGCTCGAGAACGGGTCGTCCCCGTGACGGTCGCATGAGGTTGAAGGCGCGGTAGGCCCGGCAGGACTCGAACCTGCGACAACGCCGTTATGAGCGGCGCGTTCTGACCAGCTGAACTACGGGCCCCCACATCGAGGACCCCCTCTCCGCCCCCGGGGGCGGAGAGGGCAGGGTGAGGTGGGGGATTTCAGAGCGCACGCCAGTACCCACCTCACCCTCCCCGCCGTTTCACGGCGGGTCCCCTCCCTCTCCGCCCCCAGGGGCGGAGAGGGCAGTCATCTCACGTGTCGAGAAAGCTGCGGAGTTTCCGCGAACGGCTCGGGTGTTTCAATTTGCGCAAGGCTTTTGCCTCGATCTGGCGGATCCGCTCGCGCGTCACCGAGAATTGCTGGCCGACTTCCTCGAGCGTGTGATCGCTGTTCATGCCGATGCCGAAGCGCATCCGCAGAACCCGCTCCTCGCGCGCCGTCAAGGAGGCGAGCACCTGCGTCGTCGTCTCGCGCAGATTGCCCTGGATCGCCGCATCGAGCGGCAGGATCGCGCTCTTGTCCTCGATAAAATCGCCGAGATGGGAATCCTCCTCATCGCCGATCGGGGTCTCGAGGCTGATCGGCTCCTTGGCGATCTTCAGCACCTTGCGCACCTTTTCGAGCGGCATCGCGAGCTTCTCGGCGAGTTCTTCCGGGGTCGGCTCGCGGCCGATCTCATGCAATATCTGGCGCGAGGTGCGAACGAGCTTGTTGATCGTCTCGATCATGTGCACCGGAATGCGGATGGTGCGCGCCTGATCGGCAATCGAACGGGTAATCGCCTGGCGGATCCACCAGGTCGCATAGGTCGAGAACTTGTAGCCGCGCCGGTACTCGAATTTGTCGACCGCCTTCATCAACCCGATATTGCCTTCCTGGATGAGATCCAGGAATTGGAGACCGCGGTTCGTGTATTTCTTGGCGATCGAGATGACGAGGCGCAGATTGGCCTCGACCATCTCCTTCTTGGCCCGGCTCGCCTCGCGCTCGCCGCGCTGAACGGTTTGCACGATGCGGCGGAATTCCGGGATCGGCAGCTTGGTTTCGCTGGCGATCGCCGCGATTGCCGCGCGATGCTTCGCAATTTCCGTCCCGTGCTTCGCGACGAGCACCTCCCAGAGAGGATTGCGGAGCTCCGCGACGCGCGCGGTCCAATCGGCCGTCAACTCGTTGCCATGATGCTGGACGAGAAAATCGTGCCGTTTGATGCCGACCGTTTCGGCGAGACGCAAGAGACTGCCCTCGCCCGCCAAAAGCCGGCGGTTGACGCCGTAAAGGTGGTCGACGAGCTCTTCGAGCCGGGCATTGTTGAAACGCACCCGCTTTACAGTGTCGACGATCTCTCCCTTCAGCTTATCGTAGCGGCGTTCGACCGGCCGCGGCGCGGGTTCGCCCTTCGACAACGCGGCAAGACGGTGCTCCTGGAGGCGATGGACCCTTTTGGAGAGTTCGGCGATGGCCTCGAACCTCGCGAGAACGCCCGGCTTCAGTTGCGCTTCCATGGCGGCGAGAGAGATCGAATTTCCTCGATCTCAGGC
>JAKAOO010000204.1 GCA_021812165.1 Pseudomonadota bacterium
ACCGAAGAGGTCGGCACCGCGCGCGGGCGCGCGTTTCTGCGCTGCCCCGTCGCGTCGCTTCCTCTCGTGGGTCTCGATGGGAACGAGGGGCTGAGTGACGGGAGCACGCGGCCGGACCAAGTGTTATACTAAGCAGTCAACCCTCTGAGGCTGGCTCCATGATCAAGCGCATTAGAATTAGCAATTTCCTGAGTTTCGCGAGCCTCGACGAAGAGCTCGGTCTGCGGACAGTTCTCGTTGGGCCGAACATGTCCGGGAAAAGCAACTTTATCAGTTGCCTAACCTTTCTCGCGATCGCCGTCAATCCGGCAGCGGCCGGCGGAGCCCCGGCGGGCGCTCTTGGCGCACCTCAGCCCAATGCGCCCCCCTTCCCTGTGCTGCAATCATCCCTGAGGCGGGCGTTCGGCTATTTGGGCGGGTTTTCCGAGGTCTTGTGGAAGGGAACTGCAGACGAGCCGATGGAAATCGGCATATCTGCAGAGATCAGCCCCACCAAGGACGGACCTACAAAAATTTACGAATACGAAATCGCGATCGAAGGTGACCTCCGGCAGGACAGGATTTTCGTCAGCCACGAGCGACTCACACTCCGTGACGACACCGGACCAACCGCGATACTCGAAAGGACGGGCCACGACGTGCGCTACGTGCGCCAGCCCGGCGACAGCGCACAGAGTACGGTCATATCGGAGCCAGATCGCCTAGCCATCGAGGCCCTAAGCATACCGGGATCGGAATCAGACGCCTTCAGAAATTTCGTTTCATCCTGGCGCTTCTATCGCCTGAACCCGTTGTTAATGAAGGCGCCAAACACCTCTGCTCCCCAGCCGTTTTTACTGGATAGCGGCGCCAATCTGTCTAGCTGGCTTTTCACGCTCCAAGGTCACCGGGCGGAATTCGAGCGAATCAGACAGGTGGCCTTGGACGAGCTCCCGAGTTTGGCCGATTTGCTGATACAGCCGGCGCAGCTTGGAATGGTTTATCTCACCTCCACTGAAAGGAGACCGTTAAGAAGACCTGTACCGCTCGCGCGCATGTCGGATGGCGAGGTTACTTTCCTCGCCTTGGTTTCTATCATCCTTGCTCCCGAGGACCTCGCCGCCCCGCTTTATTGCATCGAAGAACCCGAATCCCACCTTCACCCACGTCTTCTCGAAACCCTCGTCGAGGTGCTGAACCAGCGACAAGGAGAGCTTGGCCCGCGCGCACCACAAATTATCGTAACAACTCACTCGCCGCTTCTTGTCGATAGGCTTGACATCGGGGATCTCGTTGTAGTCGAAAAGGCAGTCGGAGCGACAAAATTCCAGCGCCCATCTACGAAAACGCGCTTGCGCAAACTCGTCGCGAATAAAGAGACCGGCCTCGGCGATCTCTGGTATTCGGGTGCGCTAGGCGGGACTTGATGCTCCGGTTGGCTATCGTCGCCGCCGGAGTCTATGACAGCGCGGTGTTGCCGGTTCTGGCGAAAAAGTGCCGCAAGGGCATTCGAGTGATCTCGCGGCAATGTGGCGGATCGGCCTTGGGTAGGAAAGCACTCGGCATCATCCGAGAGTTGGAGATGAGCCGCCGGGCAGATGCCATCATTGTCGTCGAAGATGCCGAAGGCCGCCCGCCCAAGGACCTTCAAGTGCAATTAGCGGGGCAGCTTCGTGCGCTCGGCAACAGGTCGAATCCTCTTCCCATAAAAGTCGTAGTCGCGGTTCAGATGATGGAGGCTTGGCTTCTGGCGGATGACGGAGCGCTTTCGCGCGTCCTCGGAAAGCCGCGCCGCCCTCGCAACCCGGAAAATCTTCCCGATCCCAAGGCAGAGCTGAAAAAGTTGCTCTCCACAGCTAACATTATTTACACCAGTAAGGTAGCGCGGAAAATCGCGCAGGCTGCCGACGTCGAGCAAATAGCCAAGCGCTGTCCTTCGTTCGATGCGTTTCGCAAGGTCGTAGCTGGAATTTGAATGAGCGTCTTTTCTCGGCCGCTTCGGCGTCTGAGCCTTGCACCCGGTTCCCCTCTCCGCAACACTTTCCTTTCCGCATCCCGGGACAAGATCGAGGTGACGACGATGAGCGCTCTTCCCGAATATGCCCTTTACGCCATCCGCTATGCGCGGCGCGACGCGCGGCGCCGCGACCATTTCATCGGCGGCGATCCGCACGACGCGCCGATGCCGATGGATTATTTCGTGTGGGCGGCGATTGGCCCCGACCGTGCTTTTGTCATCGACTCGGGGTTTACCGAAGAGGTCGGCACCGCGCGCGGGCGCGCGTTTCTGCGCTGCCCCGTCGCGTCGCTTCCTCTCGTGGGTCTCGATGGGAACGAAGTCAAGGACGTGATCCTGACGCATCTTCATTACGACCATGTCGGCAACTTCCACAAGTTTCCGAAGGCCGAGTTTCATTTGCAGGAGAAGGAGATTCACTACACGACCGGCCGCCACATGCGCTATCCGTTTCTCGCGCATTCCTTTGAGGTCGAGGACATCGTCGGCCTCGTGCGGTTGAATTTCGCGGGGCGCCTGAGGCTTTACGAGGGGCCGGTCGAGCTTGCGCCGGGCCTCACCCTCCATCCGGTCGGAGGCCACACTCCCGGCATGCAGTTCGTGCGCGTCCATACGAGCCGCGGCTGGGTCGTCCTCGCTTCCGATGTCACTCACTATTACGAGAACATGGAAGCGGGACGGCCGTTCGTGGCGGCCTTTCATGTCGGAGAGATGCTTGAAGCCTATGACGCTTTGAGAGCGGCGGCGCCCTCGCCGCAGCATATCGTCCCCGGCCACGATCCTCTCGTTCTGCGCCGCTATCCGCCGCCGCGCCCCGATCTCGAAGGGATCGTCGCCCGCCTCGACGTAATGCCGAAAGAGTAGAGAAAGAAGACCGATCGGCGGCGTTCGCCAAACCTGGCAAAACGGGCGACCGAATGCCAACCGTCGCCAGAGTCGGGGCTATCCAGATACGCCTTTACTATGAGGACCACGGTGTGCCGCATTTCCACGCCATCAGCCCCGATTTCGATTTCAAGTTTGCCATCGCCGACGGTTCCGTCATCTCCGGAAATGGCCAGATAAGGGGCCGAGATCTCGCGAGCATCCGCGCATGGGGACAACAGCATCGCGACGCGCCATATCTCTATTGGCAACAGGCTCGCGACGGCGAGGCTTTAGAGGACATCGAGGGCTGAGAGTGCTTTATCGGATCGAAAAGGCTGTCGCCCACGCGGATCACACCGTGACTGTGACCTGGTCGGACGGCGTCGAGGCGGTGGTCGATCTCGGCCCGGTCGTCGAGAAGGGCAAGGTCTTCGCCGCGATGCAGGATCCTGCCTACTTTGGGGACCATATGCGCGTCGCCGATGACCGGCTCGGTCTCGAATGGCCGAACCGCGTGGACTTTTCGGCGGACGGTCTGCGCTTCATGGTGTTTCCGGAGGAGGCCGCCGAAGAATTCGGCGCGGCGCCGGCGAGGCCTGCTCGGCGAGCGATGCCGCATCCGGCGACTTCGTAGCACCCTCCGCCTCGACGTGATGCCGAAGGAGTAGGCGCGGGTCAGTCGACGCGTTCGAGGACCGCGTCGAAGGGCTGGATGCGGCGCTCCTCGCGGTTGCGCGCCGTATTCTCCGCCATCGCCCGCCACTCTGCGCCGAGGATCAGATGCGTGCCGAGAACGGATGGACCGCCTGCGGCCGGGCGCCTCGGCGCGGCGAGCGAGGAGGGCTCGTTCGATTCCTGCCAGAGGAGAACGCGCAATCCCGCGGCTTCAAGCTTGCCGCGCGTCTCCTCGGGCGAGAAGAGGAAGCTCAACGCCGCCTCGCGCGCCCAAGGCACCGGATAGTAGGGCGCGCCCGCCGGCCCCAACGCGATCTCCTGCAAGCCGAGCCGCCCTCCCGGCACCAGGACGCGCCGCATCTCGCGATAGAGGCGGTCGCGGTCGCGGATGTTCATCGCCGTGTTCTGCGACCACAGAACGTCGAAGCTCTGGTCGGCGAAGGGCAGGTCGAGCGCGTCCGCCTGCCGGAAATCGACGCGTCCTTGGAGCCCCGTCAATTGCGTCAGCGCCTCGGCGACGCGGCAGAACTCGGCGCAGAGATCGACGCCGCTGACGCGGCAGCCATAGGAGGAGGCGAGAAAGCGCGCGGGGCCGCCCAAACCGGAGCCGACATCGAGGACCCGCTCTTTGCCGGTGAGGGCGAGAAGCTTGGCGAGGCGGATCGTCGTGCGCCGCTGCCCGCTGTGGAATTCGTCGACCGCGGCAAGATCGTCGGGCGAGAGATGCGCGAGGTCTTTGCCCGCCGCTCGAAGCGCATCGAGGATAGTTTCGAGAAGATTGCCGCGCGTGTAATGCGCTTCGACCGGGTTCAAAGGGCTCACCTTCGTTTTCGCGCGCTCACTCGCTCCGATCGGACGGCGGCGGCAAACGGCGCCCGACGCGCGGTCCGCTTCCTCCGCGCGTAGGAAGCATGCCGGCCGCCAGCATCCCTTCGATTCGGCTGACCCGGTCGCGACGATCGGCGATTTCCTCGCTCAGCCGCGTGACATCGGTCGCGATATTGCGCACGCGTTCGTCAAGCAGGATGACTTGGCGCAAAGCCCTGATCGCGTCGCTATAAAGGCTCACGACCGGGCCGCCTCGGTTTTCCGGCGTCGCGCCGCCGTTTCGCGCGTCGAGGACGGAACCAAGGCCTCGACCACCTTGCGATGGCACTCGTCGGCGATCCGCAGCGTCTCGGGATGAAGCTCGTTGAACGCGTCGATGAGGATACGAAGTTCCGCGGCCTCTTCTTCCGAGCCGATCTCGAAAGCTTGGACGGCGCGTCGCACGATCTCGCCGGCGGATACGCCGAGCGCGCGCGCCTTGACGTCGAGCGCGGCCCGCTCCTCGGGCGACATCAGAACCATCAATCGTGCCGAGGTGGACACTGCAATCCTCTATAGCTGTATATGCATAAACATATCACCCCGCACCTGTTATGCAAGCGACAGCGTCGGAAAGCGGTGATAGCGCGGCCCTTTTGCTCCCTAAGCTTGCTACGCAATGACTTTGGCGGCTCGTAACTCCGCGATCCGCGCGCGGTCGTAACCCAACAGCCCAGAAAGGATCTCGTCCGTGTGCTGGCCCGGGGTCGGAACGGGGCCGATGCGGCCGGGGGTCTTCGACATCTTGATCGTGGCGCCGGGGAGATGGATTTCGCCGGCAAGAGCGTCCTCCATCGGGACCAGCATCTGGCGCTCAGAGAGATGCGGGTCGCGGGCGACTTCGGGGATGGTCCTGACGGGCGCGACCGGAATGTCGGCGGCAAGAAGCCTCTCGCAGATTTCCGCAACGGTCTTTTCGGCGCACCATGCTTCGACCGCCTTCCGTCGCACATCGACGAGGGAGTCGCGGCTGGAAAGGCCTTCGCCACTCGAGTCTTCCTCGCGCGTCACGATCCTGACGAGCCGCGCGCCCATCTCCCGCCCTGCCGCGGAGATGACGACATAGCCGTCTTTCGCCCGGTAAGGCGGCCGTCCCGGCTCGCCGCCCTCGTTTCCGGTCGCGAGATAGGTGATGGTCGGGATCTCGACCATGGTCAGCGCCGAGTCGAAAAGAGAGACGTCGATCTCTTGGCCTTCGCCGGTGCGGTCGCGGTGATGGAGCGCGGCGAGGATGCCGATCGTAGCATGGAGAGAGGTGTAGCGATCGACGACCGAGGAGGCGGTGCCGACGGGCTTTCCGACCGGCTGTCCGGTAAGCGCCATCAGCCCGCTCATCGCCTGGCCCAAGGAATCGAAAGCCGGGCGGTCGCGGTAAGGACCGGTTTGCCCAAAACCGGAGACGGAAGCGAGGATGATGTCGGGCTTCAGCGCGCACAAGCGTTCGTAGCCGAATCCGATCTTCGCCATCACCCCCGGGCGGAAGTTTTCGAGAACGATGTCCGCGGTCATGACGAGATCGGCCAAGACCGCCTTGCCCCGCTCATGGCGCAGATCGAGGCAAAGGCTCTTCTTGCCGCGATTGTAGACCGCGAAATAGACGCTTTGCCCGCGCACGAGAGGCGGCGCTTTGCGGGTCTCTTCGCCGCCCGGCTTCTCGATCTTGATGACCTCGGCGCCGAGATCGGAGAGGATCAAGCCGCCGCGAGGGCCCGCCTGATAGCGGGCGAGTTCGAGCACACGCACGCCTTCGAGGGATCCGGCCATTCAGAAACGCTCCCATGACGGGCCCCCGCGAAGTACTACTTCGCGGGGAACCCGGCTCGCGAAGGCTGACGCTACCATTCCAGGGAAGCTCGGTTCAAACGCCGCGAGCGGAGAGGAAGGACGAGGCATGAAGAACGGGTTGATACTCGAAGAGCGCATCGGAAGCCTCGCGCTCGTCACCCTCAACCGGCCGGAAAAATTGAACGCGCTCTCTTTTCCCCTGATGGGCGAACT
>JAKAOO010000014.1 GCA_021812165.1 Pseudomonadota bacterium
CGATCGGATCGACGCTTTCATCACCGCTTACAATCAAGATGCTCACCCCTTCGAATGGACAAAGCAGGTCGTCTTCTCAAAACACCCGCGATCCAAATACGCGCATTTACGCAACTAGGTACTAGAGGGCGCCGTGATCGATTTCCGCAGCGACAATACCGGCCGCGCCGCGCCGCAGATCTTGAAGGCGCTTCAAGAAGCCAATGAGGGAACCGCACCCGGTTACGGCGCCGATCCCTGGACGGCGCGCCTTCAGGACCGGTTTTCCGAGCTTTTCGAGCGGCGCGTTCGGGTTTTTCCCGTCGCCACCGGGACCGCGGCAAACGCCCTCTCGCTCGCCTCTTTGGGGCCGCCTTGGGGTCTCGTCTATTGCAGCGAGATGGCCCACATCAACACCTCCGAGACGAACGCCACGGGATTTTTCGGGGGCGGGCTGAAGCTCGTCGCGGTTGCCGGCGAGCATGGACGCATCGATGCGCGCGCGCTCGCCGAGAGACTGGAGGCGATAGGGCCCGGCCAGATCCATCGCGGCGAGCCGGCGGTCGTGAGCCTTACTCAGGCGACCGATCTCGGCGCCGTCTACCCGCTCGACGAGCTCCGCAGGATCGCCGCAGTGGCCGCGAAGCGGGGGCTTCGCATCCACATGGACGGCTCGCGTTTTGCCAACGCGCTCGCCCGTCTCGAATGCAGCCCCGCGGAGGCGAGCTGGCGCTGCGGGGTCGATATCCTCTCTTTGGGAGCGACCAAGAACGGCGGCGCACTCTGCGACGCGATCGTCGTCTTCCGGCCCGAGTTCGAGGATCGCCTCGCCGTGCAGTTGCGGCGCGCCGGCCATACCTGGTCGAAGATGCGCTTTGCCTCGGCCCAGCTCCTCGCTTATGTCGAAGACGGCTTGTGGCTCGACCTCGGGCGCGCGGCAAACCGGATTGCGGCGCGCATCGCCGCCGGGGTCGAAGAGGGGACCCCGCGAAGTGGTACTTCGCGGGGAACCCCGATGGCCGGCATCCGTCTTATCGCTCCGGTCGAGGCGAACGAAATCTTCCTCGAACTTCCCGCCGCGCTCATGGATGCGCTCGAGGCCGAGGGATTTCTTTTCTATCGCCGCGGCCCGCGCCTCGCGCGCTTCGTCTGCCGTTCCGACGCGACGGAAGAAGAAGCCGACGCCCTTTTGGCGGCGCTGCGCCGGCACCTTCCGGCCGCTTCTTGAAGGGCGACGCCTCTCCACGACCGCGCTCTTCCGCCGCCCGGCCGGGCCCGCGCGCCTGCGGGGAGGATGCGCGCGATCCCGGATGCGCCGCTTACCCTGCCGCCTCGCCGTCGGGCAGCATGCCGAGAGCGCGCTTATAAAGATCGAGAAGGGCTTCTTCCTCGTCCACCGCGTCCTTGTCCATTTTTCGGATCTTCACGATCTGGCGCATGATCCTCGGCTCGAAACCGCTCCCTTTCGCCTCGGCATAAACGTCCTTGATGTCCGCGCCGAGCGCGCGCTTTTCCTCTTCGAGCCGCTCGATCCTCTCGATGAAGGATTTGAGGCGTTCGCCCGCGATACCCCCAACCTCTGCCATGGTCCCCCGTTTCCCCTCGCTCTCGGATCAATGCGTATGCGTTGCGGAGAAGGCGGCCTTCTGCGCGGGGCTCGCCTCCTTCTGGTATTTCGCTTTCCACTCCTCGTAGGGCATGCCGTAGACGATCTCGCGCGCTTCGGGGTCGGTGAGAGAAAGGCCCCGGCTCTCGGCTTCGGCGAGATACCATTTCGAAAGGCAGTTGCGGCAGAACCCGGCGAGGTTCATCAGATCGATGTTCTGTACGTCCGCGCGCTCGCGAAGATGCGCGAGGAGACGGCGGAAGACGGCGGCTTCCAGCGCGATGCGGGTGTTGTCGTCCATCAAACTCTCCTTCCTCTTCGACGCTCTCATGTGGCGCGCGGCCCTTCGGCCGCCAAGGATCGCCTCTCTCTTCAGCGCACGCCGAGGATCGAGCCCGTCTGCGAGCGCGGATCGCGACGCTGCCAGCGGCCGCTCTCGACCTGGTGGAAGAAATCGTCGCAGAAGCGATTGAAAAGATCGGGCTCTTCGAGATTGATCGCATGCCCGCTGTTCGGCAGAAGGACGAGCGCCGCGGCCGGGATCATTCGTTTCATCATGATTCCGGGCTCGAGGCAGGGATCGTCCTCGTCGCCGCTCATGATGAGGGTCGGCACGCCGAGCGCGCGCATCCCTTCCTCCAAGTCCCAAAGCGAAGGCCGGCGCGCCTGGACGCCGTGCATCGTTCGCGCCGAGCCCTCGGTCGAATGCTCGGCGAGCTGCGCCATAAATTCGCCATAGCCGCGCGGATCCTTGTTCTGGAGCTGCACGCGGGTCGGCCCTGCGCCATAGATCTTGCTTGCCTCTGCCATCCCTTCCCGTGCGATGAGCTCCGCCGCCTTTTGCGTCTCCTCGAAGAAAAGCCGGCGCTTCTGCGGCTCGGCGCCGTAGCCGCAGCCGGCAACGACGAGCGAGATCGCGCGCGAGGGATATTCGAGACCGAAATGGAGGGTTGCAAAGCCGCCCATCGAAAGTCCGACGATATGCGCCTTCTCGATTCGGAGCGCATCGAGAACCGAGCGGATGTCGTCGCGCGCGCGGTTCTGCGAGTAGCGCCCGTCCTCGGGGACATCCGAGGGCGGATAGCCGCGGGCGTTGAAGGCGATGGCGCGATAACGCCGCGCAAAATAACGCATCTGAGGTTCCCAGCTGCGGCTGTCGCCCGCAAATTCGTGGACAAAGACGACCGGCGTGCCCGAGCCCGCCTCCTCGTAATAAAGCTTGACGCCGTCATCGGTCGAAAGATGGGGCATGGTTTTCCTCCGCAATGAGACGAATGGTGGCGCTCGCGAGCCCTCTTTATAGCGGGCAAAGCCGCGCGGAGGTAAGCGATCCTCGCATGCGGGCCGCTCTCGTGCTTGCCCTCTTCCTTATCCTCGGCTGGGGTCGCGCCTTGGCGCAGGCGAACGCGGCGCCTCGGCACCAGGCGGCGCTTGCCCTCGTCTTCGCGATCGACGTCTCGGGAAGCATCGGTTCCGACACCTACATCCTCGAGCGCGACGGAACGGCGCGCGCCTTTCTCGACCCGCGGGTCGAAAAGGCGATCGCGTCTCTTCCCGGCGGGATCGAGGCGCTTGTCCTCGAATGGTCGGACCCCTCGACCATCGCCACGGCCGTGCCTTGGACCCTCGTCAAGGGCAAGAGAAGCGCCGCGGCTTTCGCCGCTGCTCTGCGCGAGAGCAAGCGAAGCTCCTATGGGTTGACGGCGATCGGCCCGGCGATCCTCGCCGCGATGGCGGCGTTCGCGCACATGCCCGAGCCGGCGGCGCGCCGGGTAATCGACATCTCGGGCGACGGCATCGCCAATTTCGGCCTCTCGCCGGCCCTCGCGCGCGACCGCGCCGCGGCCGCCGGGATCACGATCAACGGCCTGGCGATCCTCGACAAGGAGCCGTGGCTCGCGGGCTATTATCGCCACGAGGTGATCGCCGGCCCTTCGGCTTTTGTGATAAAGGCCGAAAGCTATGACAGCTTCGCGCGGGCGATGCGCTTGAAGCTCGAATCGGAGATCGCCGGGAAGGTGCCGGCGCATCTCGTTGAGACGCCGCGCCACCCTCGCCGGTTCGGCGCATTGCAGTCGGGAAAATCGCGGCGCGGCAAAGGCTTCCGCGGCTGAGGCCGAGCTCTCAGATGCAATAGGTGCGAATCGGCGAAAACCCGTTGAAGCCGACGGAAGCATAGCTCGCCGTATAAGCGCCCGCCGAGAGGATCCCGACCTTGTCCCCGATCTCCAGAGAAAGCGGCAGGCGGTACTCCGTTTCCTCGTAAAGGATGTCGGCGCTGTCGCAGGTCGGCCCGGCGAGGATGACCGGTCCCGAAGGACCGTTTCGGCCCGGCGTCTCGATGCGATATTTGATGCTCTCGCCCATGGTCTCGGCGAGGCCGTTGAACTTGCCGACATCGAGATAGACCCAGCGCCGATCCTCGCTCGCGGTCTTGCGCGAGATCAGCACCACCTCGCTCTCGATGACGCCGGCATCGGCGACGAGGGAGCGCCCCGGCTCGACCAGGATTTCGGGGAGATCGTTGCCGAAATCGCGGGTGATCGCCTCCATGATGGCGCGCGCATAGTCTTCGATCGCCGGCACTTCGCCGCGGTAATGCGCCGGAAAACCGCCGCCGATATTGATGAGCCGCAAATTGATGTCGGCCTCGGCAAGAAGCGAGAAAAGCCGCGCCGCGCTTTGGATCGCGCCGGACCATTGCGCGACGTCGGTCTGCTGCGAGCCGACGTGGAACGAGATCCCGTAGGGGCTCAGCCCCAAAGCGCGCGCTTTCCGCAACAGCTCGAAGGCCATTTCGGGAGCGCAACCGAACTTCCTCGACAGCGGCCATTCGGCCCCGGTCGAGGAAACGAGGATCCGGCAAAAGACGCGGGCGCCCGAAGCCGACCGCGCGAGCTTCAAAAGCTCGTCCTCGCTGTCGAACGCGAAGTAGCGGATCCCGGCCTCATAGGCGAAGGCGATGTCCTTTTCCTTCTTGATCGTGTTGCCGAACGAAAGGCGGCCCGCGTCGATCCCGTGTTCGAGGCAAAGCTCGATCTCGCTCCTGCTCGCGACATCGAAGTTCGACCCTTTCTGCGCCAGCATGGCGATGATCGGCGGCGCCGGATTCGCCTTCAAGGCGTAATAGATCTTGGCGAGAGGCAAGTGCCAATGCAGCGTGTCATAGGCCTCGGCGATCGTTTCGAGATCGACGACGAGGCACGGCGTTTCGAGAGAATTTGCGGCGAGAAAACGCGCGATTTTCTCGTTCATCAGGGTGGGGATCCTTGTCCTTGCGTCCTTGCTGCGGCCCGGCACCATGCTCGTCCGCCCAACCGAGCTGCAGCCGCGCAACGTTTGGCAGCCCGGGTTACCGGCAGGAGAACGGAAGCGTCCGCGCGGCCCGGAGAGAGCGGCGCGGATGAATGGAGCTCTTAGCGCAAACTGCTCGGATCGCTGATCCGGCCACCCCGCCCGCGTTGGCGCGTACCGCGAAGATTGGCTTCAGGGCAGGGGTTTGGGGCCCTCGTCAGGATTGCAACCATATCGACCTCCCTCTCGGGACCGGCGGCATCGCCGGACTGCCAAAAAGGACGCGTTACGTCGTTGCATAACCACTAATGGGCCATAGGCACGTGCGAGTGCGTCGCGAGAGCGATAGATACGCCGATCCGCCCGCTCTGCAAGGGGTTTCGCCGAAAATTATCGGCGCCCTGGAAAAGGGGCGCATGCGGTGCCGAGTCACAGCCTCTTTTGCGAACTCTCGCCTGGGAATCGCCGTTTGCGGTGCGAGGAGGTGGTCCAGTGCCCGAGAACGCTCGTCTGTGCCGCTTTTGGGAACCGCGGGTGCTAAGCATCCTGCGCATCGTCGCCGCGCTTATTTTCATGCAACATGGCCTCAACAAGCTTTTCGACTTTCCGCCAACCGCCTCTCACGTGCCTTACGATCCTCTGAGCCTCGTCCCCGGGGTCGCGGGGCCGATCGAGGCGTTCGGCGGTCTGCTCCTGGTTCTCGGGCTCTTCACGCGGCCGGTGGCGTTTCTCCTATCCGGCGAGATGGCGGTCGCTTACTTCCTGGCGCATGCGCCGAAGAGCTTTTTCCCCTTTCTGAACGGCGGCGATGGGGCGATCCTCTTTTGCTTCATTTTCCTTTATCTGTCTGTCGCCGGAGGCGGCGCCTGGAGCCTCGACCGGCTCATCCGAGCCGTCGCCGCGAGCGGCAGCGCGGAGTGATCCGGCTCCTTCGGCTCCCGCCGGCCTATTCTTGGTATGAGATTTGCTGTAGAATTAGGGGCTTCCCGAATTTGCGTCTGGTCGCGCTTTACGGCGCCGGTTTGAGCGCGATCATCCCGAGGGGGGCGCCCGTCGCGAGGTTGATGATGAGGATCTCTTGCCCGCCTCCCGGCAAAGAGAGGCGGAGGATGAGACGGTTCCCTTCGGCCGTCATGGCGCCGACGCGCGCGCCCTTGGGGATGTGGATCGGCTTTCCGGCGAATGCCGGGCCGGGATTAGCGGAGCTGGCGCCGCTGCCCGCGAGCCGGCCGGCGACCGTCGCCAGAACGACGCCAAACCCGACGACGAGGACGATTCCCATGACGATGACAAAGATCGTCAATCCGCGAAGCGGCATCAGCGGCGCTCCTCTGAAAGAAGCGATTCTTTGACGATGACCCTTTCGGAGAGTCCCCGCAGCGCCGACAGGGGCGAACGGGTTGCGATCCGCGCCGAGACGAGCGAGGCGGGCGAGCGCATCGACCGCCTGCTCGCGCGCCGGCTCGAAGGCCTCTCGCGCACGAGAGCAAAGCGCCTCATCGAAGAGGGCCAGGTGAGCCACGACGGCGCCATTCTTCGCGATCCCTCGCTCAAGGTGCGGCCAGGCCAGGATTTTACCGTCATTTTCCCCGAGATTGCGGCGGCCGCGCCGGCGCCGCAAAAGATCGACCTCGATGTCCGTTTCGAGGATGCACATATTATCGTGCTCGACAAGCCCGCGGGGATTGTCGTTCATCCGGGGCCGGGGAACCCGGAAGGCACGCTCGTCAACGCTCTCATCGAACATTGCGGAAAAAGCCTTTCGGGAATAGGCGGGGTGCTTCGCCCGGGGATCGTTCATCGCCTCGACAAGTTGACGAGCGGGCTCCTCGTGGTCGCCAAGAGCGAGGCCGCACACCAGCGCCTCTCGCGCGATTTTGCGCTGCGGCGGATCGAACGCGCCTATCGAGCGTTTGTATGGGGCGTGCCGATGCCGGCCATCGGAGAGATCGCCGGTAACATCGGGCGCAGCGCGACGAACCGTAAGAAGATGGCGGTCGTTGCGGAGGGCAAAGGGAGAACGGCAATTACGGGCTATCGCGTTTTGCGTTCGTTTCGGGGCGCGGCCTCGGAACTCGAATGCCGGCTCGGCACCGGGCGGACCCATCAGGTTCGGGTGCATCTCGCGCATGTGGGGCACCCTCTGATCGGCGACCCGCTCTACGGCACGAGAGCCGGGCGTGCGTTCAAGCGTAAGGCGGGGGCGGAAGCTCTTCTCGGCTTCGCCCGCCAGGCGCTGCACGCGAATCGGCTCGGTTTCGAACACCCCGTCTCGGGCGAGCCCCTTTTATTCGAAAGCCCTTTGCCCGCCGATTTGCGGGCGTTGAGTAACCTTTTAGAAAGAATTTAAACTGGACAGAATCCCATTGCATCTCTAGAATATTCGACAGGCGCTTGGGCGGCGGTCGCCTGTCGAAAAGGCTGCACCCGCCGCCTCGCCAACAGAGAAGCGGTCCTCGATGGCTACACTCAGCATCCCCTCCATCTCCTCCGAAGGAAACCTTGCGCGCTATCTCCAGGAGATCCGCAAGTTTCCCATGCTGGAGCCGGACGAGGAATACATGCTGGCGAAACGCTGGAAGGAGCATCAGGATCCGCAGGCGGCGCACCGTCTGGTGACGAGCCATTTGCGTCTCGTCGCCAAGATCGCGATGGGCTATCGCGGTTACGGCCTGCCGCTCTCGGAGCTCATCTCCGAAGGCAATGTCGGGATGATGCAGGCGGTGAAGCGATTCGACCCCGATCGCGGATTTCGCCTTGCCACCTACGCCATGTGGTGGATCCGCGCGGCGATCCAGGAATACATCCTGCACTCCTGGTCGCTCGTCAAAATGGGCACGACCGCCGCGCAGAAGAAGCTCTTCTTCAACCTGCGCAAATTGAAGGGCCAGCTACAGGCGATGGAAGATGGGGATCTGTCGCCCGAAAACCTGAAAAAGATCGCGACCGAGCTCGATGTCCCCGAAGCCGATGTCGTCAGCATGAACCGGCGGCTCGCGAGCCCCGATCATTCATTGAACGCGCCGCTCAGGACCGACAGCGAAGGCGAATGGCAGGATTGGCTGGTCGACGAAACCGAGAGCCAGGAAACGAGCCTCGGCGAGCGGCAGGAGCTGGGGTTGCGCCGCGATCTTCTCGGCAAAGCAATGGCGCATTTGAACGATCGCGAGCGCCACATCCTGACCGAACGGCGCCTTCGCGACGACCCGACGACGCTCGAGGATCTCTCGCAGCAATACCGCATCTCGCGCGAGCGGGTGCGCCAGATCGAAGTGCGCGCCTTCGAAAAGCTGCAAAAGGCGATCAAGGCCGCCGCCGCCGAGCGCCGCCTCGTCCTTCACTGAAAGGGTCGCTCGGAGCGGCGAGGAGCATTGCGCCGGGCGGCTTCGGGCGGCCCGGTCAGCGGCGCTCGGACCACGTTGCGTGCAAACGGCTGTCGAGCGTCACGAGTTCGCCGCCGAGCCTCCTCGCCAGCCACAGGTAAGCCGCATCGTAGAATGTCAGCCCCGATGCGTCCGCCAGCCGCAACGCATCCGCGTGATCGATCTCGACGATCTCGATCGGGATCTGGGCGTAGATCGAAAACGCCGAGAGGAGCGCGCCGCGCAGCGCTGCGTGGCGGCGGATTTTCTTCAGGCAGACATTCGCAATTTCGAACCCGAGCAGCGCAGGCGCCACCAGGATGGCCCCGCGCAACCGTGCCGCGACAGCGTTCGCCTGCGGCTCGCCGAAGAGTAGGGCGGCCAAGGCGGAGGCATCGACGACTTTAACGTTCGTCCCGGTCGGCACGGACCATTGCCGCAGCTTCGTCCGGCGTCTCCAGGCGGAGCCGGCGCACCTCTTCCAGTACCTCGTCGATTGTCACGGGTCGGGGCGTCCGCACGGCCTCTTCGAGAATCGTCAGCAATTCTCCCTGGAGCGAGCGGTGATGCTGTGCCGCACGCTTTCTCAGGCGCGCGACGACATCGTCGGGAGCGTTCTTGATGGAGAGGTTGGTTGGCATCCGGATCGGCTCCATTCTGGAGTAAAATAGCGCCTGCGCCGACCCGCCGTCAATTCTGCGGGACGCCGCGCGAACGGGTGCGTCAGATCGAAGTGCGCGCCTTCGAAAAGCTGCAAAAGGCGATCAAGGCCGCCGCCGCCGAGCGCCGCCTCGTCCTTCACTGAGAGAGGCGTGCGGACGCCTTGAAGAGCGAGCCGCCCAGCGTCGGCCGCGCGACCCCGGTCGTCGACGGCAACGACAGCGGCAAGCCTTCGAGCGAGCGCACGGCGAGATAGGCGAAAGCCTGCGCTTCGAGCGCATCGCCATCCCAGCCTGCCGCTTCGACCGTCTTGACCGGCGCTTCGAGACGGCGGGCGAGAGCGGCCATCAGCGCCGGATTTCTGCACCCGCCGCCGCAGACGAGCCACTCTCGAGCGGGCCTCGGGAAATGGCGCCGGGCCGCCGCCGCCGCCGCGGCGGTGATCTGCGTCAGGGTGGCCGCTCCCTCTTCGAGGAAAAGCCCTTCCGGCATGAGGTGGCGGAAGTCGTCGCGATCGAGTGACTTCGGCGGCTTTCGCGAAAAATAAGGCGACGCGAGAAATGCCTTGACGAGATCGTCGCGGGGCGTTCCCCGAAGCGCCAGCGCGCCCTCCCAATCGGCGCCTTCGCCCGTATGCGCGCGCACCCAATCGTCGAGGAGGGCGTTTCCCGGGCCGGTGTCGAAAGCGAGGATGTCCTCCTCCCTCTCGCCGAGCCAGGTCACATTGCCGACGCCGCCCAGATTGAGGACCGCGACCGGCTTTATGAGGGTTGCCGCGAGCGCGCGGTGGAAAAGCGGCGCCAGAGGCGCGCCTTCGCCGCCCGCGCGGACATCGGCGGAGCGGAAATCGGCGACGACGTCGAGGCCGGTGAGCCGCGAGAGAAGCGCCCCGTCTCCCAATTGCCAGGTTCGCCCTTCGCGCGGCCGGTGAAGGATCGTGTGTCCATGAAAACCGACGATGTCGATCTCTCTCCCCGGATGTTCTTGGCGGAAATGAAGAACCGCCTCGGCGTGAAGCCGGGTCAACTCTTCTTCGACCGCCTCGACCGGGCCGTTGCCGCCGAGCGCTCCGCGCAGCCGCTCACGAAATTCGTCCCGATAAGGGATCGTCAGCGCCGGCCCCGGGCGGACGCGATCGCGGCCATCGGTCTCGATCACGGCAACGTCGATCCCGTCGCACGAAGTGCCGCTCATGAGCCCGAGCGCGCGATACAGCGCAACCTCGCCGGACGGGTCGGCTTCTGGCCGCGCCGGCCCGTCTGTGCTAGATGATCGCGCCATGCCGCCCTCCTTCGACAACCCCCGGACAACCGCCCTTGCGGGCGTTCCGGGGGTCAGGACAACGCCGCGTTCCGACTTTCTCGCCGCCGCCTCCGAGCGCGGCTTTATCCATCAATGCACCGATCTCGACGCGCTCGATGCCCGCCTCGCCGAGGGCCCCGTCCTCGCTTACGTCGGTTACGACTGCACCGCCGACAGTCTCCATGTCGGAAGCCTCGTCTCGATCATGCTGTTGCGGCTTTTCCAGAAGTGCGGTCATCGGCCGATCGTCCTTTTGGGAGGCGGAACGACCCGGATCGGCGATCCGTCGGGCAAGGACGAGGCGCGCCGGCTTCTCTCCGCGGAGGAGATTGCCCGCAATATGGCGGGCATCCGCCGGATCTTCGACAAATTCATCGCTTTCGGCGACGGCCCCGCGGACGCCATTTTCGCCAACAACGGCGATTGGCTCGACAAGCTCCTCTATATCCCGCTTCTGCGCGAGGTCGGCCGGCATTTCTCGGTTTCCCGCATGCTCTCGCAAGAGAGCGTGCGCCTGCGCCTCGAACGCGAGGAGCCGCTCTCGTTTCTCGAATTCAACTATATGATCCTCCAGGCCTACGATTTTCGCGAGCTGTCGCGGCGCCTCGGCTGCGAATTGCAGATCGGCGGTTCCGACCAGTGGGGCAACATCGTTGCGGGAATCGAACTCGCGCGCAAAAGCGACGGCAAGACGCTTTACGGCCTGACGACCCCGCTCATCACCACCGCCTCCGGCGCGAAGATGGGAAAGACCGCGGAGGGCGCGGTCTGGCTCAATGCCGAACTCTTCTCGCCCTACCAGTACTGGCAATTCTGGCGCAACACCGAAGACGGCGACGTCGGCCGGTTCCTGCGTCTCTTCACCGAGCTTCCGATCGCCGAGATAAAGAAGCTCGAAGCGCTCGAAGAGGCCGAACTCAACGAAGCGAAAAAGATCCTCGCGACCGAGGCGACGGCGCTCTGCCACGGGCGCCAAGCCGCCGAGGCAGCGGAGGAAACGGCGCGCTCGGTTTTCGAGGAAGGCGGCAGCGGCGAGGAACTCCCGCAAGTCCTCATTCCCCGCAAAAGCCTCGCCCGGGGCGTCGCCGCCTTCGAGCTTTTCGTCCGCGCGGGGCTTGCTTCCTCGAACGGCGAAGCCCGCCGTCTCATCCGCGGCGGCGGCGCGCGCGTCAACGATCGCCTCATGACGAGCGAGACGGAATCCCTTTCCCTGGCCGATCTCGACGAGGAGGGGAAGATGAGGCTCAGCGCCGGCAAGAAGCGGCACGCGCTCGTCCGCGCGATATAACCCGAGATCGGGGCGGCGGTGCGAGCCGGTCTGCCCGGTTGCTCCGCGCGCCGCCGAGCCGGCATCGCCCCTCATAGAAGACCGCGGCTCAACCCTCTTTGGCGATCTCGCGGGCGATGAGCATCCTTTGGACTTCGCTCGTTCCTTCGTAGATCTGGCAGACGCGCACGTCGCGATAGATGCGCTCGACCGGGAAATCGGCGAGATAGCCGGCGCCGCCATGGATCTGGATCGCGCCGGAGGCGACCCGTTCCGCCATCTCGGAGGCGAAAAGCTTCGCCATCGAGGCTTCCTTGAGGCAGGGCTCGCGGGCGTCGCGCCGCGAGGCCGCTTCGAGAACGAGGCCCCGCGCCGCCGCGATCTCGGTCGCCATGTCGGCGAGGCGGAAGGCGACCGCCTGATGCTCGATGATCTTCTTGCCGAAAGCCTCGCGCTCGCGGGCATAGCGGAGCGCGGCCTCATAGGCGGCGCGCGCCATGCCGAGCGCCTGTGCGGCAACGCCGATGCGCCCGCCTTCGAGATTGGAAAGCGCGATTTTGTAGCCTTCGCCCTCGGCGCCGAGCATCTCTTCGGGCGAGAGGTCGATGTCTTCGAAGGCGATCTGCGCGGTATCGGAGGAGCGCTGGCCGAGCTTCTTCTCGACCCGGATCACCCGGTAGCCGGGGCTCGAAGTCGGAACGAGAAAGGCGCTGATCCCTTTCTTGCCGCGCTCGGGTTCGGTGACGGCAAACACAAGCGCGAAGTCGGCGTTGGCGCCGTTCGTGATAAAGGCCTTGTTTCCGGAAAGGACCCAGCGGTTTCCGGCCCGCCGCGCGCGGGTCTTGATGGCCGAGGCGTCCGACCCCGCATGGGGCTCGGTCAAGCAGAAAGCGCCGAGCATCTCGCCTTTCGCCATCGGCCGAAGAAAGCGCTTTTTCTGCTCTTCCGTCCCGTATTCGAGAAGCGGCATGCAGCCGACCGTATTCTGCACGGAAAGGATCGTCGCCATCGCCCCGTCGGCGGCCGCGATCTCCTCCATGACGAGCGCGAGGCTCACATGGTCGGCACCTGCCCCGCCCCATTCGGGCGGCACCATCATCCCCATAAAGCCGAGCCGGCCCAATTCCCTGACGAGACCCGCGGGAAATTCCTCCGTGCGGTCGCGTTCGGCCGCCGCCGGCAGAAGCTCGCGCACGGCAAAATCGCGCGCCGTATCGCGCAGCATCTTCTGTTCGTCGGTGAGCTTCATCGCCTTCCCCCGCGCGTCTCACGCCGTCTCTTGAAAAATCTCGCGGCCGATGAGCATGCGCCGGATCTCGGAGGTGCCGGCGCCGATTTCGTAAAGCTTGGCGTCGCGCAGAAGCCGGCCGGTCGGAAAGTCGTTGATATAGCCGTTGCCGCCCAGAATCTGCACCGCGTCGAGGGCCACTCGCGTCGCCGCCTCCGCCGCGTAGAGGATGGCGCCGGCCGCATCGCGGCGGGTCGTGCGGCCATTGTCGCATGCGCGCGCGACCGCGTAGACATAGGCCCGCGACGTATTCATCGCCGTATACATGTCGGCGATCTTGCCTTCGATCAGCTCGAACTCGCCGATCGATCGCCCGAACTGTTTCCTCTCGTGGATGTAAGGGACGACGACATCGAACGCGGCCTGCATGATGCCGAGAGGCCCCGCGGCGAGGACGGCGCGCTCGTAATCGAGCCCGCTCATCAGAATTTGGACGCCTTCGCCCTCCGCGCCCAAGACATTTTCTTCGGGCACTTCGCAATCGGTAAAGACGAGTTCCCCAGTCGGCGAGCCGCGCATGCCGAGTTTGTCGAGCCTTTTCCCCGGCGCGAACCCTTTGAAGCCTTTTTCGACGAGGAAGGCGGTGATGCCGCGAGCGCCCGCCTGCGGCCGCGTCTTTGCATAGACGACGAGAACGTCGGCGTAAGGGCCGTTGGTGATCCACATCTTCGTGCCGTTGAGGACGAAACGGTCACCTTTTTTGTCCGCGCGAAGGCGCATCGAAACGACGTCCGAGCCCGCCTCGGGCTCGCTCATCGCGAGCGCCCCCACATGCTCGCCCGAAATGAGCTTCGGCAGATAGCGGCGCTTCTGCCCCTTGGTGCCGTTGCGGCGGATCTGGTTGACGCAAAGATTGGAATGCGCGCCGTAGGACAATCCGACCGCGCCCGAACCCCGGCTCACCTCCTCGACCGCGACAGAGTGCGCGAGGTAGCCCATCCCCGCGCCGCCATACTCTTCCTCGACCGTGATCCCCAAGAGCCCGAGACCGCCCATCTGCGGCCACAGCTCGATCGGAAAGCGGTCGGTTTTATCGATCTCGGCGGCGATCGGGGCGACCCGCTCTTCCGTAAAGCCGCGCACGCTCTCGCGCAGCATGTCGATCTCAGGCCCGAGATCGAAATCGAAGAGCGAAAGCCGGGTGTTTTGCATCACGAAGGACGCTCACGCCCGCGACGGGAGAATGGTGCGGTCGAGAAGACTCGAACTTCCACGGGGATACCCCACAGCGACCTCAACGCTGCGCGTCTACCAGTTCCGCCACGACCGCACGGAAAGAGGCGGCGCCCTTCGGAGATGCGCATAGCAAATCGCCATCCCTATATCAAGGAGGATGGCCGAGAGCGCGGGACCTTTGAGAGACGGGATCGAGTGGCGGACGAGCGAGCGCCCGGTCGATTACGGCGCGGCCGTCGCCTTTATGGAAGAGCGCGTCGCCGCGATCCGCGCCGGGGAGGCGCGCGAACTCGTCTGGCTTCTCGAACATCCCTCGCTCTACACGGCAGGGACGAGTGCCGTCGAAGCCGAACTCATCGAGCCTTTGCGCCTCCCCGTCTACAAGAGCGGGCGCGGCGGGCGCTACACCTATCACGGTCCCGGCCAGCGCGTCCTTTATGTCATGCTCGATCTCGCCCGGCGCGGCAACGATATCCGCTGCTATGTCCATTCTCTCGAAGAGTGGATGATCGAGACGCTTGCGCGCTTCGGCGTCAAAGGCGAAAGGCGGGAAGGCCGGGTCGGGATCTGGGTCGAACGCGAGGGCGGCCGCGAAGAGAAGATCGCCGCGATCGGCGTGCGCGTCCGGCGCTGGGTCAGCTACCACGGCGTCGCCCTCAACGTCGCTCCCGATCTCGATCATTACGGCGGCATCGTCCCTTGCGGGATCGCCGAACACGGGGTGACCTCGCTGCGGGCGCTCGGCGTCGAGGCGAGCATGGCGGAGGTCGATCGCGCTCTCTTCGAGACTTTCGGCGCAGCCTTTGCGCTCTCGCCCGTGTGCCCATGAGCACGCTATTCGAAAGCCAGGCGCCGCGCCCTTTCGCCGACCGCATGCGGCCCGAGCGGCTCTGCGATGTCGTCGGGCAGGACCATCTCCTCTCCGCCGAGGGTCCGATCGGGCGCATGGTGGCGGGCGGCAAGCTCTCTTCCATGATCCTCTGGGGTCCGCCCGGAAGCGGCAAGACGACGATCGCGCGCCTTCTCGCCAAAGGAACCGATCTCGCCTTCGAGCCGCTTTCGGCCGTCTATTCGGGCGTCGCCGACCTTCGCAAGGTGTTCGACGCCGCCAAAAAGCGGCACGAGATGGGGCGCGGCACGCTTCTCTTCATCGACGAGGTGCACCGATTCAACCGCGCCCAGCAGGATGCCCTTTTGCCTGCGGTCGAAGACGGCACGGTGATCCTCGTCGGCGCGACGACGGAAAACCCCTCATTCGAGCTGATCGGCGCGCTCTTGTCGCGGGCGCCGGTTTTGGTCTTGCGACGACTCGAAGACCGCGATCTCGAAACCCTCTTGGAGCGCGCCGAAAAGGCGATCGGCCGCCCATTGCCGCTTACGGAGGAGGCGCGCGCGGCGCTGCGCGCCATGGCCGACGGCGACGGGCGCTTTCTTTATAACCTCATCGAAGCGGTGGCGCGGCTTCCCGAAAAAGGGCCGATCGACCGCGAGGCCCTCCTTCGCCTCGTCCAGCGCCGCCCGCCCCATTACGACAAGGCCGAGGAGAGCCACTACAATCTCATCAGCGCGCTTCACAAATCGCTGCGCGGCTCCGACCCCGATGCGGCGCTTTATTGGCTCGCCCGCATGCTCGCGGGCGGCGAAGACCCCGCCTATATCCTGCGGCGCCTGACGCGCGCGGCGGTCGAGGACATTGGCCTTGCCGACCCGCAGGCGCTGCCTCACGCGCTCGCGGCATGGGACGCCTATGAGAGGCTCGGCTCGCCCGAGGGCGAATTGGCGATCGCCGAGCTTGTCCTTTATCTCGCGACGGCACCCAAATCGAATGCCGCCTATCTGGCGCTCGGCGAGGCGCGGCAGATGGCGGAAGAGACCGGCTCCCTGACGCCTCCGCTTCATATTCTGAATGCTCCGACCCCTCTCATGCGCGAACTTGGCTACGGCAAAGGCTATCGTTATGACCATGAGAGCGAAGAGGCCTTTTCCGGGCAGAATTATTTTCCCGAAGGGGTGGCGCGCCGCCGCCTTTACCGCCCGGCCGGGCGCGGTTTCGAGAGCGAGATAAGAAGGCGGATCGAGGCTTGGGACAGGTTGCGACAAAAGAAGGCGCCGGGGTGACTTCCGCCAAGATCGAAGAGATTGCCGAGGCGGACGGGGTGCTGCGGCTCGACCGCTGGTTTCGCCGCCATTATCCCGCGCTCTCGCACGCCCGGCTCGAAAAGCTTCTTCGCACCGGCCAGATCCGGGTCGATGGCCGGCGCGCGAGCGCGAACGAGCGCGTCGCGCCGGGGCAACGGGTCCGCATCCCGCCCCCGGCCTCTGCCGCGGCCGCATCGCCGCCGCCGCAACACGTGCGTCCGCAGGAGGAAGCGCTGGCGAAAGGGCTCGTTCTCTATCGCGACGAAGCGCTTCTCGTGCTCAATAAGCCGCCCGGGCTCGCGGTTCAGGGCGGCAGCGGCGAGAGGCGTCATCTGGACGGCCTCCTCGACGCTTTGCGCTTCGGCTTTGCCGAGCGGCCGCGCCTCGTCCACCGTCTCGACAAGGAGACGAGCGGCGTCCTCGTCGTCGCCCGCACTGCCGCCGCCGCGGCGCAGCTCGCCCGCGTCTTTCGCGAGGGAAGCGCGAAGAAGATCTATTGGGCGCTTGTGGCCGGCGTGCCCAAGCCGGAAGAAGGGCGGATCGATCTGCCGCTCTTGAAAGGACAGGGCGAAGGGGGCGAGCGCGTCCGCCCCGACCGAGAGGAAGGAAAGCGCGCCCTCACTCTCTACCGCGTTCTCGACAGCGCCGGGAGGCGCGCCTCCTTTCTTCTTCTCGTGCCGCAGACGGGCCGCACGCATCAGCTCCGCGTCCATTGCGCCTTCCTCGGCGCACCGATCCTCGGCGACAAGAAATATGGCGGCGAGGCGTCCGAAATCGCCGGCCTTCCACCCTCGCAAGGGCTTCATCTTCATGCCCGCGCGATCGAGATCCCGCGCCCTTCAGGCGGGATCCTGCGGGTTTCCGCTCCGCTTCCCCCGCATATGCGCGCGAGCTTCGATTTTTTCGGCTTTGCGAGCAAGGCGAGAGACCCGTTCGCCGATCTCCCGCTTCTCTCATGAAGCGCCCTTACGCGATCGCGGCGATCCGCCCGACGCCAGCGGGGCACGGCGTCACCCTCGACGGCAGGCCTCTCAAAACGCCTGGAAAGCGAGAGTTCATCGTGCCGAGCGCGGCGCTCGCGGCGGCGATCGCCGCCGAATGGAACCGCGAGGGGGACGCGCTTCGGCCGGCGCGGATGCGCCTCACCCGGCTCGCGAATGCCGCGATCGATCGGGCGCCGATAGAGCGCAGCGGCCTCGTCGCTGAGACCTCCCGCTATGCCGGAACCGATCTTCTCTGCTATCGCGCGGATTATCCCTCTTCGCTTGCCGAGCGCCAGCACAAGGCTTGGCAGCCTCTCCTCGACTGGGCGATGCGCCGTTACGACGCCCCGCTTCTCGTCACCACCGGCGTCATCCCGAAACGGCAGAGGCCGGAGGCCCTGCGCGCTCTCGCCCGCGCAGTCGAGGCGACGGACAATTTCTCGCTCGTCGCACTCCATTCGCTCGCCGCCGCCTGCGGCTCGCTCGTCATCGCTCTTGCGCTTCTCGAAGGGCGCCTCGATGCGGAAGCCGCTTTCGCCGCCTGCGAGCTCGAAGAGACTTTCGAGATCGAGAGCTGGGGCGAGGATTTGGGCCAAGCCGCAAGCCGCCGCGAGAGGGAATCCGAGATCAAGGCGGCGGCGCGGTTTCTCGCGTTATTGCGAGCGTGAACCGCACCGGCGCTGGCTTTCAGGTGTTCCTTGATGCTATCTCGCCCCGTGAGCGAAGGTGAGGCGTCATGGAGCAAATCTTGCGCCGCTTGGAGGAAAAGCGCGAAGCGGCCCGGGCGGGGGGCGGCGCCCGCCGCATCGACGCCCAGCACAAACGCGGAAAGCTCAGCGCGCGCGAACGTCTCGAAGTCCTGCTCGATCCGGGTTCCTTCGAGGAATGGGACATGTTCGTCGAGCACCGCAGCCACGATTTCGGCATCGACAAGTCGCGAATTCCGGGCGATGGCGTCGTCACCGGCTTCGGCACGGTTTCGGGGCGACTCGTCTTTCTTTTCAGCCAGGATTTTACGGTCTTCGGCGGCTCGCTTTCCGAAGCGCATGCCGAAAAGATTACGAAGATCATGGACCAGGCGATGAATGTGGGCGCTCCCGTCATCGGCCTCAACGATTCGGGCGGCGCGCGCATCCAGGACGGCGTCGCCTCGCTCGCCGGCTATGCCGAGGTGTTCGAACGCAATGTTCTGGCTTCGGGCGTCATTCCGCAGATCTCTCTCATCATGGGGCCGTGCGCGGGCGGCGCCGTCTATTCGCCGGCGATGACCGATTTCATCTTTATGGTCAAGGACACCTCGTACATGTTCGTGACCGGCCCCGACGTCGTCAAAACGGTGACGCACGAGACTGTGACGCACGAGGAATTGGGGGGCGCCGTCACCCACACGACCCGCTCCGGCGTCGCCGACCGCGCCTTCGAAAACGATGTCGAGGCGCTTTTGGAGCTGCGCCGCTTTATCGATTTCCTGCCCGCCTCGAACCGCGTCCCGCCGCCCTTTTTGCCGACGAGCGATCCCGCCGACCGCACCGAGCCCTCGCTCGACACCCTCGTCCCGGCAAACCCCAACAAGCCTTACGACATCAAGGAACTGATTTTGAAGGTTGCCGACGAGGGCGCGTTTTTCGAGATCCAGCCGGAATTCGCGAAGAACATCGTCGTCGGGTTTGCGCGCCTCGAAGGTTCGACGGTCGGGATCGTCGCCAACCAGCCGATGGTCCTCGCCGGCTGCCTCGATATCGACAGCTCGCGCAAGGCGGCGCGCTTTGTGCGTTTTTGCGACTGCTTCAATATCCCGATCGTCACCTTTGTCGACGTTCCGGGGTTTCTCCCGGGCACGGGGCAGGAATACGGCGCCATCATCAAGCACGGCGCGAAGCTTCTATTCGCCTTTGCCGAAGCGACGGTGCCGAAGGTAACCGTCATCACCCGCAAGGCTTACGGCGGCGCTTACGACGTGATGAGTTCGAAGCACCTGCGCGGCGACGTCAATTACGCCTGGCCCTCGGCGGAGATCGCGGTCATGGGACCGAAAGGCGCGGTCGAGATCATCTTTCGCGCCGATCTCGGCGACGAGGCCAAGATCGAAGCGCGCACGGAGGAATACCGGGAAAAGTTCGCAAACCCCTTCGTCGCGGCGAGCCGCGGCTTTATCGACGACATCATCTTGCCGCGCGACACGCGCCGCCGCATCTGCCGCGCGCTCCAGATGCTGCGTGGCAAGAACCTCGCCAACCCGCCCAAAAAGCACGACAACATCCCGCTGTGAGACGGCGTGCTTCGCATGGCTGCACGCGCGGTTCTGGACCCCCCTGGCCGGACTTGGTCCGGCCACCCACGTCTTTGCCTGCGACGCCATGGCGCGTCAAGACATGGATGGCCGGGTCGAGCCCGGCCATGGGGCGGGTGGGAATGACGGAAGCTAAGACGGCGCCATGTTCAAGAAAATCCTGATCGCCAATCGCGGCGAGATCGCCTGCCGCATCATCCGCACCGCGAGAGCGATGGGGATCGCGACCGCTGCGGTTTATTCCGAAGCCGACGCCGAGGCGCTCTTCGTGCGCGAGGCCGACGAAGCCTTTCTGATCGGTGCCGCCGCTTCGGCCGGAAGCTACCTCAGAATCGACCGCATTCTCGAAGCCGCACAGAAATCGGGTGCGGACGCGGTTCACCCCGGCTACGGCTTCCTTTCGGAAAACGCGGCTTTTGCGCAGGCGCTGGAGCGCGAAGGGATCGTCTTTATCGGCCCGCCCGCCGACGCGATCGCCGCCATGGGCGACAAGATCCGCTCCAAGGAGATCGCACGCGCGGCCGGGGTTTCGACCGTGCCGGGCCATCCGGGCATCGTTCCCGACGCCGAAAGCGCGCTTCCCATCGCCCGCGACATCGGCTATCCGGTGATGCTCAAGGCCTCGGCCGGAGGCGGCGGCAAGGGGATGCGCATCGCCTTCCAGGATGGCGAAATCCGCGACTCCTTCCGCGCCGCGCAGAGCGAGGCCAAAGCGAGCTTTGGCGACGACCGCATCTTTATCGAGAAATACATCGAAAGCCCGCGCCATATCGAAATTCAGGTTTTGGCCGACGGTTTCGGCACTGTCCTCTATTTGGGCGAGCGCGAATGCTCGATCCAACGCCGCCACCAGAAAGTGATCGAAGAGGCGCCGAGCCCTTTCATCGACAGAGAGACGCGCGAGGCGATGGGGCGGCAAGCGGTCGCTCTCGCCCGCGCCGTCGGTTACCGCTCCGCCGGAACCGTCGAGTTCATCGTCGATCCGCGCCGCCATTTCTATTTTCTCGAAATGAATACGCGGCTCCAGGTCGAGCATCCGGTGACCGAGTTCGTGACCGGCTTCGACCTTGTCGAGTGGCAGATCCGGATCGCCGCCGGCGAGAGGCTGCCCCTCGGGCAATCGGATGTCCGGATCGCGGGCTCGGCGATCGAGGCGCGCATCTACGCCGAAGACCCCGAGCGCGGGTTTCTCCCTTCGATCGGCCGGCTCACCCGCTATCGCCCGCCCGCGGGAAAGGGGCTCCGGCTCGACAGCGGGGTCGAGGAAGGCGCCGAGATCACCCTTCATTACGACCCGATGATCGCGAAGCTCATTGCCCATGGCGCCGATCGCGCAAGCGCCATCGATCGGCTCGCGCAAGCCCTCGACCGGTTCCTCATCGAGGGCGTTCGCAGCAACCTCGCCTTTCTCGCCCGCGTGGTCGCGACCGAGAGTTTCCGCAAAGGCGCGCTTTCGACCGATTTCATCGACCGCGAATTCCCGCGCGGCTTCGGCGCGCCCGCCCGGTTCGTCAAGGCCGATCGGACGATCCTCGCAGCCGCTGCTCTCGCCTACCGCCGCCTCGCCGAGCGCGAGATCTCCGGAAGGCTCCCCGGTTCGGGGTTCGAGGCGCCCTCTCGATTCTCCGTCATTCTCGACGGCAAGCCTTTCGAGGTCGGGGTCTCTGCGGCCGCGTCTCTCGAATACGCGATCCTGAGCGAGGGGAGTGTGCGGCGCGCCTCTACCTCCTGGCAACCGGGCGAGCCCCTCATCGAAATCGCGATCGACGGCGAGCCCGCGGTTCTGCAGATCGAGAGTCTGCCGGCGTCGACCTTCGCTCTCACCTATAAAGGGGTCGTCCGCCATGCGCAGGCGCTGACGCCGCGCGCCGCCCAGCTTCTGGCGCTGATGCCCGAAAAGAAGGCGCCGGACCGCTCGCGGCGCCTCTTGTCGCCGATGCCCGGCCTGCTGCGCGCCGTGGTGGCGAGCCCGGGTCAGGAGGTGAAAGCAGGCGAGCCGCTCGCCATCGTCGAGGCGATGAAGATGGAAAACGTGCTCTCGGCCGAGCGCGACGGACGCATCTCGAAGATTCATGTGAAGCCGGGCGACAGCCTCGCCGTCGACCAGGTCATCCTCGAATTCGAGTGACGCTAAGGGGTCGCAGCGATATCGTGCGTGCTTCGAGACGCGCTCTTCGAGCGCTCCTCAGCATGACGGGTCGCTTTGATGGCTTCGAGAAAAATCCTCATCCTGAGGAGGCCGCAAAGCGGCCGTCTCGAAGGACCTACGGCGCAAATCCAAGAGGACGCCGTGTGACGAAGTCGGTTCGCTTGCGCATTCGGGGCCGCGTTCAAGCGGTCGGCTTCCGCGCCTGGGCGATCTTCGAGGCCGAGGCCTCGGGGCTTCGCGGCTGGGTCAGGAACCGTCGCGACGGCAGCGTCGAGGCGCTTCTCATCGGCGCCGAGGAGGGCGTTGCCGCGATGATCGACGCCTGCTCGAAGGGCCCGCCCGCCGCCCGCGTCACCGCGGTCGAGATCGGCGAGGCTGAAGACGACGGCAGCGCCGGCTTTACGCCGCGTCCGACCCTGTAGTCGCGGGCGCCTGCCGGCTTCAGCCCGCCGCCAGATCCTGCGCAAGTTCGAGGATTTCGCGCCGGCGCAGGACGCGTTCGCCCCAGGCGCGGTCGAAATCGGCGACAAGCGGCTTCAGCGTCTCGGAGCCGATGAGCGCTTGCGCTTCTTCGACATCGGCAAATTCGTAAAAAGCATAGTGGATTGCCGGATCGGTGCGGCTCCAGCAGCGCCAAGCCCGCGCCGCTTTGAATTCCTTGATGGCCCACGGCATGTGATCGGTTTCGTACCAGCGATCGAAACCGGTCCGGTCCGCCGCATTCGGCACTTCCGCGCGGACGACGAAAAAGCCCCTTGCCATGATTGCCCTTCCCACTCTCGCGTGACGACGGCCACATCGTCGGTTGCGGCGCCGAATGTATCAAGCGGCGTCCCTGCCGGATAGGCGCCGCAGGGGCGGCTCGTTCACGCGTCGTCCTCAGCGCACGACGCCGCTTTCTTTGAGCGCCTCGATCTCCGCGGGCGAATAGCCGTGAGATGCGAGGATCTCCGCGCTGTGCTGGCCGAAGGTGGGCGCGGGGGAAGGCGCCGGTCCCGGCGTTTCGGCGAATTTGACGGGTTTCGTCATCGTGCGATAGCGTCCGACGACCGGGTGGTCGAGCGTCGTCACCAGATCTTCCGCCAGAACCTGCGGGTGATCGAACATTTCCTCGATCGGCCGCACCGCCGCGCAAGGCACGCGTTCGCCAAAGATCTCTTCCCATTCGCGGGCGCTTTTCCGGGCGAGCGCCTCACGTAATTCGGGGACGAGCGTCGCCGAATGCTGGGCGCGGCTTCGCATCGTCGCGCAACGCGGGTCGGAAATGAGGTCGGGGCGGCCGACCAGCTCCGAGAGCGCGGCAAAGAAATGATTCGAATGCACCGAGATGTAGAGGAACCCCTCTTTCGTCGGGTGGATCCCGGTCAATCCACCGACGCCGGAATCGCGCACCGCCGCGCGGCCTTCTCTTTCCGCCCAGATGAAGCGTCCGGCCTGGATCGTCAGCGCGCTCCTCAGCAGAGAGAGACTCGAATATTGGCCTTTGCCGCTCTTCTCGCGATGGTAGAGCGCGGCCGCGACCCCGTAGGCGAGAAGCGCCGACGTGAAATAGTCGAGCACCGAACCGAGCTGAACCTGTGGCCTGTCGATCCCTCCGCCCTGGAAAACGGCGATTCCCGTCAAGGATTGCAGGACCTGGTCGAAGCCCCCTTTCTCGCGCATCGGCCCTTTCTCGCCATAACCGGTGAGTCCGCAATAGAGGAGGCGCGGGTTCAATCGTTTGAGGCGCGGGTAGTCGATGCCGAGACGCGCCGGCACCGACGGGCGGAAGTTCTCGACGAGCACGTCGGCGCGTTCCACCATGCGATGCAGTACGGCCAACCCTCGCGGGTCTTTCAAATCGAGCGCAAGCGCGCGCTTGCCGCGGTTGACGCCGAGAAAGAAGCGGCTCTCGCCGGGAAGGCTAGACGGAAACTGGCGCAGAAGATCGCCCTGAGGCGGTTCGATCTTGATGACATCGGCGCCGAGATCGGCGAGGAGGGTGCAACCGTAAGGGCCGGCGAGATACCCGCAGAGATCGAGAACGGTGATCCCGTCGAGCGGCCCCGTGCCGTATACGGTCATGGCCGCCGCTCCCGCGCGCGGATTGCCGCCACTCTTTCGAGCGTCCTGCGGGCCCGATAAAGGATCGGGTAATCGACGAATTTGCCGTCGACCTCTATCGCCGCGCTCCCCTCCGCCTCGGCCCGGGCGAAGGCGGCGGCAACGCGCGCGGCATGGGCGATTTCCTCTTCGCTCGGGGTGAAGACGCGGTTGACGGCCGCGATCTGACCCGGATGGATGCACATCTTGCCCTGGAACCCGAAGCGCAACGCCGTTTGGGCCGACGCTTCGAGGCCGGTCTCGTCCTTCAGATCGACCCAGACCGTATCGAGCGGCGCCTCGATCCCGGCTGCGCGCGAGGCCGTCGCGATCTGCGAGCGGGCGGGCGCAAGTTCGCTCTCTTCGCGGCTCCAGACCATCGCCACATCGAGCGTGAAATCGCCGGCGCCGAAGGCGACGCGCTTCACCCTCTTTTGCGCGGCGAGGATCGCGTCGATTTGAGAGAGGCCGCGCGCGGTCTCGATGATCGGGACGAGATCGATCGCGCGCGGCTCGAGGCCGTGTTCGCGTTCGAGCTGAGTGAGAAGCCAGTCGGCGGTGGCGAGCGCCGAGGCGCTTTCGACCTTGGGCAGGACGATGCCGTCGAGACCGCGGCGGACGACCGCCAAAAGATCGCCGTAGCAGAATTCGGTGTCGAACGCGTTGACCCGGACATAGAGAAGGCCGCGCCGCGGGCGTTCGAGCGCCGCGGCCACGAGATGCCGCGTCGCCTTCTTCTCGGTGTTGGCGACCGCGTCTTCGAGATCAAGGATGACGGCGTCGGCGTCGAGCGTCAGGGCCTTTTCGACCCGGCGCGCGTGGTTTCCCGGCGCGAAAAGAAGACTGCGCAATGGCTCCAATGGCTCTTCTCCTCTCTGGGCACGCCGGAGCTTGCCCCGAGAGGCGAGGCGGATCAACCCGCGAGGTGGCCTCCGCCGCCGCTCGCCTACGCTCGACTTTCGCCGGCGAGCGCGGGATAAGGCTCGCCCCAATGGTCGAGGTAGACGATTTCGGCAACAGGCCCGCGGCCGACCGGCCCGAAATGCCCCATCGGGTAGCCGATCGGCAGAATGGCGTAGGAGTGGAAGCCGGAGGGGATCCCGAGCGCTTCTTCGGTTTCCTTCTCGTAAAGCAGATGGCGCGTCGTGAGCGTCGCGCCGAGCCCCAAGGCGCGCGCCGCCAACAGCATGTTCTGGACCGCGGGGTAGATCGAAGAGCCGGAGGAGCGGTTCGGGTTTGCGCCGTCTTCGAGGCAGGCGACGATCCACACCGGCGCTTCGGCAAAATGCTCGGTCAGATATTCGACGGCTGCATGCTGGCGCTGGTAGCGCTCGGCGGTCACCCCCGGCGGCGGCGCGCTTCTTTGGTAGCGCGGGCTCACCACCTCATCGAACGCGCGCTGGTAATAAACCTGCACCCGCTTTTTGATTTCCGGGTCCTTGATGACGAGGAAACGCCAGCGCTGCGTATTGCCGCCGCTTGCCGCGCATTGTCCGGCGCGCAGAATCTTGACGATGAGATCGTCGGGAACGGGATCGGGCTTCAATCGCCGCATCGCCCGCATCGTCGCCATGATTAGAAAGACGTCCGCTCCCTCCGCCATGCCGTCCTCCCGTTCGTTTCCTTCTCTGCGCGGGCGCGATCCTAGCGGCGGGCGCGCCCGCAGACAATGGGGGGTCTTCAGCTGCGGCCGAAGATGTCGTTGAAAAGCTGAGTGCCGACGGCGCCGGCAACACCGCCCGTCATCGCCGCGCTGGTTTCGCCGCCCTTGATGTAGGGCGCAAGAGCGTGCGCGAAGCCAGGGATGGTAAGACTTTGCAGCCAGACTTTGCCCGGTCCCGTGAGACGCGCCATGAAGAGCCCGTCGCCGCCGAAAAGGGCGTTCCGGATGCCGCGCATCATGACGATGTCGAAACCGACCGTGTCCTCGAACATCCCGACATGCCCCGGATGAACCTTGATCGAAGCTCCGGCGGGAAGGTCGTAGACGACGCTTTCGCCTCCGAGTTCGACAAAGGCCGAACAGGGTCCCGAAAGCCTCTGCATGATAAACCCGTCGCCGCCGAAAATGCCGGCGCCGAGCGAACGCTGAAAGCCGATCGCGAGTTGCGCGCCTTGGGTTGCGCAGAGAAAGCCGTGGCGGTGGACCATGTAGCTGCGCCCCGGCGCCACTTCGACCGGGAGGATCGTGCCGGGAACCTTGGCCGCGAACGCGATAAAACCCGGGCCGCCTCCGGGAGAATACTCGGTCATGAAGAGGCCGCCGCCCGAGAGCATGCGCCCGATAGCCCCAAAAATAGAGCGCGCGCCCGCGGCCTGGGTCGAGGTGCGAAGCATCATGTTGTCGCTCATCCAGGAAAATTCTCCCGGTTCGGCGACGATGACCTCGCCCGCTTCAAGCCCGATTTGCAAAACGGGCAGAGTGGTGCCGTCGATCTTCGTTTGCATGGGTCTCCTCACTTTCGGTCGATGGCTGGAGCTGTGGAGGCGGACGCGACCTGCCGGCGCAAGACTGGCGTCGCGGCCTTCGCGTTCGGCGTTCGATTTCCCTTGTCGCCGGCAGAAAGGAAAGGCTAGAGCAACTTCTGATAGGGTTCAAGAGCCCGTTGGCGCCTTTGCTTCAAGACAACAGCCCTCTTCTTCGCCTATCGTGCCCAACTCTCCCACAGCCCTCGAGGGGACGAATGCAAATCGGTTTCAACCTGCCGCTTTCCGGCCCTCTCGCGAGGCCGGAGATCATGGCGCGGATCGCCCGCGAGGGCGAGGCCATGGGCTACGCCTATCTGACCCTCACCGACCACGTCGTTCTCCCCGATCTCTCTACCCCGGGCTATCCCTATTCCGAATCCGGCGAGTTCTACGGCGCATCCCCGCAGGTGAGGCACGAGCAATTGACGGCGGCCGCGTTTATTGCCGCCAAGACTTCGCGCATCCGTCTCGTCACCGCGGTCATGGTGGTGCCGCATCGCCCCGCCGTGCTCGCGGCGAAGATGCTCGCGACCATCGACGTCCTCTCGGGCGGCCGGCTCGTCCTCGGCATCGGCGCCGGTTGGCTCAAGGCGGAGTTCGAGGTTCTCCGCGCCCCTCCTTTTGCCGAGCGCGGCGCCGTCACCGACGAATATCTCGCGGCCTTCCGCGCCTTATGGACCGAAGAGAACCCGCGCTTCGCGGGCCGCCACGTCGCTTTCGCCGACATCCTCTTTGCGCCGAAGCCCGTGCAAAAGCCGCATCCGCCGATCTGGGTCGGAGGGGAAAGCCCTCCCGCCCTGCGCCGCGCCGCCCGCCTCGGCGACGCCTGGTATCCGATCGGCAGCAACAACCGGCACCTCTTCGACACCTTGCCCCGCTATAAGGCCGGCATCGAGCGGCTTCGGGGACTCGTCCGCGAGGCGGGACGCGATCCGCGCAGCGTCGCGCTCGCCTATCGCGTCAAGCGTTGGGGCGAGAGGCTTCCTGCGAAAGCGACCGACGGCGAGCGGCGGCTCTTTTCGGGCAGCGCCCGCGACATCCTCGCCGATCTCAAAGACCTGCAATCGCTCGGGGTTGCCGCGATCGACCTCGACATCGACCGCGAAGACGCCGACGCCTCGCTCGCCGCCCTCAACGAGTTCCGGGAAACGGTGCTCGCGCACCTCTGATCACGGCCGAAACCGGCGCCTTTTCACCCCCGTTCCATCGGCAGGTTCGGTTCGGTCGCCCATTCGCTCAAGGAGGCGTCGTAAAGCCTCACCTCGGGATGGCCGAGAAGCGTCAAGACAAAGGCGTCGGCGCTCGCCGCAATGCCGCCGCCGCAATAGGTGATGACGCGTTTGTCGAAGGCGCCGATCGCCTGGAAGCGCCGCTTGAGTTCGGAAGCCGGCAACAGCGCGTTTGTTTCGCGATCGAAAAGCTGGGCGGCGGGAAGATTGACGCTGCCTTCGATCCGTCCGGGCCGTCCATAGCTCGTCCCGCCGGTTCCGGCGTGCTGCTGAGGCAAAAGGGCGTTGAGCGTGCAAACCGCGCTGTCGCCGATCGCTTGCAACACCTCGTCCTTGCCGACCATCAAAGGGCGCCTCTGGCGAACGAGGAATCGTTGCGGCGGGCGCGGCTTGGCGGGCCCGGCGTCGATCGGGCGCCCCTCTCGCGCCCATTTCTGAAATCCGCCATCGAGCACGGCCGCATTGTCGAAGCCGTAGACCCTGAGCACCCACCACACCCGCGTCGCCCACCAGGGATTGGCGCTGCTGTAACAAACGACCCGGCTCTTCTCGCCGACGCCGAACCGGCCCATCGCCTCGGCAAAGCTTGCCGCATCGGGAAGCATGAAGCGAAAGCGCGCTTTGCTGTCGGAGAGATCCTGTTGCAGATCGACGAACTGCGCGCCCGGAATATGCGCCTTTTCGAAGTCCGCCCGGCCGGGAACGACCTGGTAGACGATCTTGGGATCGGGAATGAGGTGGGTCGTCGAATCGAGAATGACGAGTTCCTTGTCGCCGAGCCTCTTTTCGAGCTCGGCGGTCGAAATCAGGAACTCGGGATGAACAAAGCCTTCGCTCGGCATGTGGGCGCCCTTCCTCCTTTTCCGCGGGACCCGATCTTATACCCTCGCCGCTCGCAAACGCCCTCTTTATAGTGCGGCAGGCGGTCCTTCAAAGGAGGAAAGTAGTGGATTTGGGTCTCAAAGGGAAAAAGGCGATCGTCACCGGCGGCAGCCGCGGCATCGGCCGCGCGATCGCCGAGACCTTGGCCGATGAGGGGTGCGACCTCGCCATCTGCGCGCGCGGCGAGAGCGGCGTCGAGGAGGCGATCGGCGCGCTTCGCAAAAAGGGGGTGAAGGCGTGGGGCGCCGCCCTCGACGCCGCCGACCTCGCGGCGCTGCGCGCCTTTGTCGGCGATGCGGCGCGCGAACTCGGCGGTCTCGACATCTTTATCGCCAATGTGAGCGCGCTCGGGGCCGGCGGAATGGACGACGAATCCTGGCGACGGAGCCTCGATATCGACATCATGGCGACGGTTGCCGGGGTCGAGGCGGCGATCCCTCCTCTCGCGGGGTCCGCC
>JAKAOO010000015.1 GCA_021812165.1 Pseudomonadota bacterium
AGAATCGCCTCGTCGCGGGCGAGCTGCGCTTTCGCCTGTTCGAGCGCCACCTCAAAGGGCCGCGGGTCGATCTGTGCGAGGAACTGGCCCTTCTTCACCATCTGGCCTTGGCGGAAGCCGACCGCCATCAGTTGCCCGTCGACGCGGGTCTGCACCGTGACGGTCTTGAGCGGGGTTACGGTGCCGAGCCCGGATATCGTGACCGGCATGTTGCCGGACATCACCGTCGCCGCGCCAACGGGCACCGGCCCGACTTTGATAAACCGAGCGCGATTCGGCTGCCCGCCGGGCCGCGCCAGGAAATAGACCGCCGCGGCGACGGCCGCCGCTGCCGCGAGAGAGAGCAGGAGGCGCCGCAGCGGAGGACGGCGCACGGCGACGCGCGGCAAAGCGCCGGGCTCGGGGCTGCGTCCCTGCGGCTTCTCGCGCGGCGCCAGTTCGGCAAGTTCGCTCGGCTGATCATCCATGATGATGTCCCCTATTGTATGCCGATTCGCAGCGCGGCGTGCCGGTTTCCGAGGCGCGCCTGGCCGTTTGTGAGAACGGCAGCGAATGCCCCTGCGAGACCACCCGCAGCCGAAGTATTATTTCCGAGTATTATTTCCCCGGGGAATCTCACAGGAGAAGAGGATATGGCGATCCGGCTTGTTGTGAGGGTCACCGCCCGGCCGGGAACCGGCTCCGAGCTCGGCGCGGCCTGCAAGACGCGATGCGCCGAGGCGCTGAAAGAGGAGGGCTGCGAAGAGTTCGAGGTCTTCCAGAGCCTCGTCGATCCCGACACGCTCCTCATTCTCGAACGCTGGGCCGATGAGCGCGCGCTCGCAGAGCATGCGCGCCTCAATCGCTCGCGCCCGCCTTTACGCCCCGACCTTCGCCTCGGCGCCGGCGCGCGCGAAGACTACGTCTATAACCGCACCCGCTAGCCTCTTTTCCCCGTGAAAGCGACACGCCGCGCCTCCTTGTTCGCAAGAGCGAGGTATTCCGCCGCGCGCTCGCGCCATACCCGAGGGTCTTCGCGCGTCTTGCCGGCAAGATGGCGGATCGCGAGGCGTGCCCGGATGAGCGCAGCCATCACCGTGTAAAAGCCGAGGAGCGCCGGCGGCAGTCGGTCCTTTGCGCGCCGGCGGTAGCGGTTGAACAAGACCCGGCCGATCTGCGGGCCTCCATGCCGGGCGCATTCGAGGGCGAGAAACGAGAGCTCTTCCGCGGGGTCGAGAGCGCGCAGATCAGCCCGGAACTCGATGCGATCGATGATCTGCGGCGTCGAACCGAGAGCGATATGTTCGGGCCTCAGATCGCCGTGCCCGTCGACCGGCCGCCGCTCCCTGGCGCGTCGCGCGAGGATCTCGCCCCGCCGTTCGAGAAAAGCCTCGACCCGGCGCACCACGACCCTTGCGGCGAAGGCAAGAGCGGGGCCGCCCCAGTCTTCGAAGGCTTGCGCGCTCGCGCGCGCCTCCGCGCGGAAACGGGCGATATGACGCGCGGGAGCGATGTTGAGCCGCCGCGCCTGGAGGAAAAAACGGGCGAGGCGATCGGCGAGGACCTCGATGTCCCCGCGCCGCCAATTTCCTTCCAAGAGACGGCGATCGAGCATGCGCGGAGGCGGCAGGCGGACCATCTCGACGAGCCAGTCGATCGCCGGACCAGACCCGCCGAGCGCGAGGCGCGAGCCTTCCTCCAGCGTCAGAGGGACGACCCCGAGATAAACCTCGGGCGACAGGGCCCGATTGAGGCGCGCCTCCTCCTCGGCGTTCTTGCGCCGCAGATCGGGCCGCGAGAAATCGAACCCATTGCCGCGGAGCGGCTTTTTCAGCTTGTAGACGCGTTCGCCGGTCAGAAACACAAAAGAGAAATGCGTTTCGATCCGCTCGACGCGCCGGGTCGATCCCCCATAAGCCTCGGGCCGCGAAAGGAAAGCGAGTTTTTCATCGAGAGCGACCTCTCGCCTGCCGGCTCTTCCGGCGGCGATCCGGCGATGCCGTTCTTGCGATCGCCACAGGCCCATCGGCCGCGCTGCCCTCCGATTTTCCTCGCCTCGATCTTCCCGAAAAGCCTTCTCTGAGGCGACAGCCGTCATCCCGCCTCGCTTCGCCCGGGATCGCGATCCCGAACCTTGAAGAATTATGGGCCGCTACCCCGCCTTCGCCTTGATTTCGATCAGCCGGTACGGGGGCGAGGCACGGGCGGGCGGCGATTCGCGCGGAGATTGATGCATCTCAATCCCAACACGGGCGGATTTTGCGATCCTCATAACGATCCGTATGAGGAGCCTCGCCCGCGGGCTTGCCGGAGAAGGGAGATGACCGTCGGGAAAGCCGGGGGAAAGTCAGCGCGCGAACCGCTCCAACCGGACGCTTTGCTCTTCAAGGAGAGCGGCAGTGAACCTCTGAGGCCGGTGCCGTTCGCCGGTCCGGTCGGGCGGAACGCGCAAATCGCGCGAAAGCTGCGGCAGGCCGCCGAGCTTCTCGCCGCGAATGGCGCCGACTCGTTTCGCATCAACGCCTATCGCCGGGCCGCCGACTCGATCTCCGCCCTTTCCGAGGAGCTCGGCGCCATCGCCGCGCGCGGCGGCAAAAAAGCGCTCGAAGCGATCCCCGGCGTCGGGGTCTCGATTGCGGGCGCGATCGTCGAGCTTCTCAGCACCGGCCGGTGGAGCTTTCTCGATCATCTCGAAGGCGGCGCCACCCCGGAAGAGTTGTTGCAGACGATCCCGGGGGTCGGCCCGCAACTTGCCCATCGCCTTTACGAGAAGCTCAACATTCGCACGCTCGAAGCCTTTGAGATGGCCGCGCATGACGGCCGTCTCAAGGAAATCCCGGGCTTCGGGCGCCGGCGCCAGGAAATGGTGCGGCGCAGCCTCGCCGAGGTCCTGGCTCCGATCCGCCGCCAGGCGCCGGCGCGCGGCACCGAACCGGCGGTCGATCTGTTGCTCGACGTCGACCGCGAGTACCGGCAAAAGGCGGCGGCCGGGGAACTGCCGAAGATCGCGCCGAAACGGTTCAATCCGAACGGCGAACCCTGGCTCCCCGTTCTCCATACCGTGCGCGGTCCTTGGCATCTGACGGCGCTCTTTTCGAATACCGCGCGCGCCCACGACTTGAAGCGAACCGGCGATTGGGTCGTCGTCTATTTTCACCATAACCACGAGCCGGAAGGCCAACGCACGATCGTCACCGAACGCCGCGGGGCAGCGGCCGGGACGCGCGTGGTGCGCGGCCGCGAAGAGGAATGCCGTTCTCTTTCCGCCAAACCGCACTGATCGGCAGGCGTCGTTCTTTGACGCAGCTCGCGGCGGTCGCGGGAAACTTGCCGGAACGACCCCGAAGCCGCCGCAGGCGTTATTGCGACAAAGGCCACGGGCAGCGCGATGGAGGGCTTGATGGCGGCGAATGACGGGCTTCTATTGTTTGCGGTCGAAGGCACGCGGGAGTATGGCGAACGCGTCGCCCACCATCTCGATCTCGGCCTCGCTCGGCACGAAGAGCGGGAGTTCGAGGACGGCGAGCACAAGATCCGCCCGCTTGTCGAGGTGCGCCGGCAGGACGTCTATGTGATCCATTCGCTTTATGGCGACGGGAAAGAAAGCCCGAACGACAGGCTCTGCCGCCTTCTTTTCTTTATCGGCGCGCTCAAGGACGCCGGCGCGGAGCGCGTGACCGCGGTCGTTCCCTATCTTGCCTACGCCCGCAAGGACAGAAGGACACAGACGCGCGATCCGATCACGACCAAATACGTCGCCCGTTTTTTCGAAGCCTGCGGCGCCGACGCGGTCATCACCCTCGATGTTCACAATCTCGCCGCCTTCGAGAACGCGTTCCGGTGCCGGGTGACGAACCTCGAAGCGATCCCGGTTTTTGCGGAGTATTTCGCGGGGAAACTCCGCGGCGGATTCGCGGGCGACAAGAGGGGCCGAGATGCGGGAGGCTTGCCGGAGCCGCCCTCGGTGGCGGGCAGCCCGCGGATTGCCGTCGTTGCCCCCGATGCCGGCGGTCTGAAGCGCGCGGACGCGTTCCGCCGCGCCCTTGCGGCGCGGCTTCCCGAGGAGCCGGCGGCGGCCTTTGTCGAAAAATACCGCGCTCGCGGGGTGGTGAGCGGCGGGCTACTGGCGGGAGAGGTCGAGGGCCGGACCGCCATCATCTTTGACGATCTCATCAGCACCGGAACGACCCTTCTGCGAGCCGCGAAGGCTTGCCGAGAAGCCGGCGCCGGGCGGATCTTCGCCGCGGCGACGCATGGCCTTTTTATGGGCGAGGCGGCGCGTACCCTCGCCGACCCGGTATTCGAAAGCATCCTCGTCACCGACACGGTCGCTTCCCGCGCCGCCGCCGAGGGGCGGCTTCCCGAGAAGATCCTGCGGCTCGACACGTCAAAACTCGTCGCCGATACGATCATCGCCGATCACGCGGGACGATAAGAGCGCCTCATGGCTCCTCGGAAGATCATCATCGACACCGATCCCGGTGGCGACGACGCCGTCGCCATTCTTCTCGCCCTGGCCTCGCCCGCCGAGCTCACGGTCTTGGGGTTGACCGCCGTCGCCGGCAATGTTCCCCTCGCCCAATCGGAAAGGAACGCGCGCGCGATCTGCGAGCTTGCCGCTCGCCCAGAGACCCCGGTCTATGCGGGCTGCGGGCGCCCTCTCTCGCGCGAGCCGCTCGCGGCGCGAAGCGTCCTCGGCGCGACCGGGCTCGGCCGCCTCATTTTGCCGGAGCCTCAGATCCGGCCGCAAAAGGCGCACGCCGTCGATTTTCTGGTGGAAGCGCTCTTTGAGAATGATCCGGGCACGGTGACGCTCTGCGCTCTTGGGCCCTTGACCAATGTCGCGATGGCGCTCGTCAAAGAGCCTCTCATTGCGGAGAGGATTCAAGAACTGGTGATCATGGGCGGGGCCTATTTCGCGCAAGGCAATCAAAGCCCCGTCGCCGAATTCAATATCTTGAGCGATCCTCATGCCGCGAAGATCGTCCTCGAAAGCGGCGCCGAGATCACCATGATGCCGCTCGATGTGACGCACAAGGCGTTGGGCACGCCGGAGCGGATCGAGCGTTTCCGACGGTTGGGAAACCGCTGCGGCGCCGCGATCGCCGAACTTCTCTCGCTGGCGGCGGAACGGGCGAACGGCCGCTTCGCCGGCAAAGGCAGCCCGCTCCACGACCCCTGCGTCATGGCCTATCTCTTGCGGCCCGACCTCTTTCGCGGCCGCAGGGTCAATGTCTCGGTCGAGACCAAAAGCGCGCTCAGCTTGGGAATGACGGTCGTCGACTGGTGGAGCGTCACGGGGAGGCCGCCCAACGCCCTGTGGATGGCCGAGATCGAAGCGGACCTCCTCTACGATCTTTTGGTCGAGCACGCTTCCCGCCTGCCATAGCCACTATCTTGATCCCCTCGCAAGGAGAGGCGTAAGGCTTCCCCCGGACGGCGGCAAAACTTGATCGAAGCGAGGGAAAGATGACGCTCACGCTCAGGAGCAACAACTTCGAGGACGGCGACTATCTCGCCGAGGCGCACGTCCTTTCCGAGGTTTTTGGGTTCGGCTGCAACGGAGGGAACCGGTCGCCCCACCTCGAATGGTCGGGAGCGCCCGCGGGCACCAGGAGTTTCGCGCTCACCTGTTACGATCCCGATGCGCCGACGGGAAGCGGTTTCTGGCACTGGCTCGTCGTCAACATCCCGCCGGGTGTGGCCGAACTGCCGCTCGACGCCGGCGACCCGGCGACAGGGCTCATGCCGGCGGGCGCCCTCCAGACGCGCACCGATTTCGGGCGCCCCGGTTACGGCGGCCCTTGCCCGCCGCCGGGCGACCACCCGCACCGCTATCTCTTCACCCTTTTCGCCCTAAAGGCGGAAACGATCGAGGTGAGCGCCGATACCATGCCGGCGGTCGTCGGCTTCATGCTCAACTTCAACACGCTCGAAAAAGCGGCCCTCATGGGGCTTTACAAACGCAAATAAGCGTCCTCACCCGCAACGCCCGTGGGACGGGTTTGGCTGCGCTTCTCCGGCCGGCGCCGGCTCGGCAGTGTGTCTTGTCCCCAACCCGGCGCCCCAATCAAGGGGAAGGGGCGGCAGGAGCGGCGGGCGATGCGGGTCTTACGCCCACCCCGTCGCCCTGGGGTCTCTTACTCTCGGGTGTTTCTTACTCTTGGGTTGCGGCGATCGCGCCGGCGAGGGTAGGCTTGCTTCTTTACGGATGGACACTTTCGATTGCGGTATCTGAGTACCCGCGACTCTCGGCGGCGGCCCAATTCACACTCCTTCGAAGAGGTGCTTCTGCGCGGGCTCGCCGATGACGGCGGGCTGTTTGTTCCGGAGCATCTGCCTCTCCTCGATTCCGAGGCGTGGAAGAGCCTTTCGGGGCTTCCCTATGCCGAGCTCGCGGCGCGCGTGATGGCGCTTTTCGCCGGGGATTCCTTCTCCCTTGGCGAACTTACTTCGCTCGCGGAGAAGGCCTATCGGCGCTTCCGCCACGCCGCGGTCGCGCCGCTCATCCAGCTCGACGAACGGCTTTGGCTCCTCGAACTCTTCCACGGGCCGAGCCTCGCCTTCAAGGATCTGGCGCTGCAGTTTCTGGGACAGCTCTTCGATGCCGTGCTCGCCCGGCGCGCAGAGCATGTGACGGTCGTCGGCGCGACCTCGGGCGATACCGGCGCCGCCGCGATCGCGGCCTGCCGCGACAAGGCCGCGATCGACCTCTTCATCTTCTACCCTTTGGGGCGCATCTCGGAAGTGCAGCGGCGGCAGATGACGACGGTCGAATCCGAAAACGTCCATGCGATCGCGATCGAAGGAAGCTTCGACGACTGCCAGGATCTCGTCAAAGGGCTCTTTGCCGATTCCGCCCTGCGCGAGCGGCTCGGGCTCGCCGCGATCAATTCGATCAACTGGGCGCGGATCGCCGCGCAGGTCGTCTATTACCTCTGGGCGGGCCTCGCCCTCGGGGCGCCGGGCCGCCCCCTTTCGTTCAGCGTGCCGACCGGCAATTTCGGCAACGTCTATGCGGGCCACTTGGCGCGCCGCATGGGGCTCTCCGTCGCACGACTCGTGATCGGCACCAACAAGAACGATATTCTCGCCCGGTATCTCGAAACGGGGCGCATGGAGATCGAAACGGTCAGCCCGAGCCTTTCCCCGGCGATGGACATTCAGGTGCCGAGCAATTTCGAGCGGCTTCTCTTTGAGCTTTTGGGGTGCGAGGGCGCCGCGGTTGCGGCGGCGATGCTCGCCTTCCGCCAGCGCCGCGCGTTGCCGGGAAACCGGGCGGCTTGGCATGCGGCGCAGGGCCTTTTCCGCGCGAAAAAGGTTGACGACGACGAGACATTGGCGACGATCGGAAGAATTCATGCCCGCTCGGGGGTTCTCGTCGATCCCCACACGGCGGTCGCGATTGCCGCCGGCGAAAGCGCGCTCGCGGCGAACGGGGAGAGGGTTCCGATGATCGCACTCGCTTCCGCCCATCCGGCGAAATTCCCCGAAGCGGTCGAGCGGGCAACGGGGATCCGGCCGGCGGTGCCGCCCGCGCTCGGCGATCTCTTCGAGCGGCGCGAGCGCACCCTCGTTCTCCCCAACGATCTCGCTTCCGTCAGAAGCCTCATCGAAAGCCGCGCGAGGAGGAGCGCGAAGGCCGCATGACGGTGCGCGTCACCACGCTTCAGAACGGCCTGCGGGTGGCGAGCGACCCGATGGCGAGCGTCGAGACGGTCTCGCTCGGCATCTGGGTCGATGTCGGGACCCGGCACGAGCCGGCGGCGCTCAACGGCGTCGCCCACTTCCTCGAACACATGGCGTTCAAGGGAACGACCCGGCGCAGCGCGGCGCAGATCGCGCAAGAGATCGAGGCGGTCGGCGGACACCTCAACGCCTATACCGCGCGCGAGACGACGGCCTATTACGCGAAAGTCTTGAAGGACGATCTCGAGCTCGCCCTCGATATCCTCGCCGACATCCTCCAGCACTCGACCTTCGAGGAAGCGGAACTGGAGCGCGAGCGGGCCGTCATCCTGCAGGAGATCGGGCAGGCGAACGACACGCCCGACGACATCGTTTTCGACTATTTCCAGGAGTGCGCCTATCCCGATCAGCCGATGGGGCGCCCGGTCCTGGGGCGGCCGGAGATCATCCGGCGCTTGGCGCGCGAAGAAGTGCGCGGCTATCTCGGCGAGCATTACAGCGCAAAGCGCATGGTTCTCGCCGCCTCCGGCAATCTCGACCACGAGCGGCTCGTCGCGCTTGCCGAAAGGCTTTTGGGCGAGCTGCCTTCCGAGCGTCCGCTCGCCACCGATCCCGGGCGCTATCGCGGCGGCGAGCGCCGGGAGGCGCGCGATCTCGAACAGCTCCACCTCGTTTTCGGCTTTCCGGGCGTCGTGCTGCGCGACAAGGACTATTATGCGGCTCTCGTTCTCTCGACGGCACTCGGCGGCGGAATGTCGTCGCGGCTTTTTCAGGAGATCCGGGAGAAGCGCGGGCTCGTCTATGCGATCCACTCTTTTGTTCACGCCTATCGCGATTGCGGCCTCTTCGGGATTTACGCCGGCACCGGAGAGGCCGAAGTGAAGGAGCTCGTCCCGGTGCTGTGCGAGGAGGTGGTGCGGCTCAACGAGGGCCTCAGCGCCGAGGAACTCGGGCGCGCCAAAGCCCAGATGAAGGCCGGCCTTTTGATGTCGCTCGAAAACACCTCGATGCGCTGCGAGCAGCTCGCCCAATACCTCATCATCCACGGCACGCCGTTCGACCCTGCCGAGCTCGTCGCTCGCATCGATGCGGTCGACGACGCCGCGATCGCCCGAGTTCTCGCTCTCTGGCGCACGGCGGCGCCGACGCTCGCAGCGCTCGGGCCGCTCGGCGGGCTCGAGGACTTTGGCCGGTTGCGCGCCCGGCTCTCGTCTTGACCGGGACCGCGGAAGATGGCTGCGCAACGCAAAACCTTCCCCCGTTTTTTCCCGGTTCGTCCGGAACCCTTTCGGCTCGATGGGGAGGGGGTGTTCCTGCGCCCGCCCGAGCGCGGCGACTATGAGGCGTGGGCGGCGCTGCGGGCCATCTCGCGCAATTTTCTCGCGCCTTGGGAGCCGGTCTGGCCGCCGGACGGCCTCTCCCGAGCGAGCTTTCGCGCGCGCGTCGCGCGCTATGCCGAGGATTGGCGGACCGACCAGGGCTACAACTTTTTGATCTTCCGCGACGAGGGAAAGCTGGTGGGCGGGATCGGCCTTTCGAACCTGCGCCGCGGCGTCTGCGAGACGGCGAGCCTAGGCTATTGGATCGGCCAGCCCCATGCGGGCCAGGGCCATATGACGGCGGCCCTGCCGCCGCTCCTCGACTTTGCCTTCGATCGCCTGCGCCTGCATCGGGTCGAAGCGGCCTGCCTGCCGCACAACGACCGCAGCCGCGCCGTCTTGACGCGCGCCGGCTTCCGCCAGGAGGGCTACGCGCGCGCCTATCTCTGCATCGCCGGCAAGTGGCAGGATCACCTGCTTTACGCGCTGTTGCGGGAGGATTGGCAGGGCTGAGCTGCGGGTCACGCGTGCCCGGCGTCGCTCGACAGCATCGACGGCTCGATGCCGAGCTTTGCGAGAGCGCGCAGCCATTTGCCTTCGAGATCCTCGGCAAAGACGAGATCCGCATCGGCGCTGACCGAGAGCCAGCCGTTCGCCTGGATCTCGGCGTCGAGCTGGCCCGGCGCCCAGCCGGCATAGCCGAGAGCGAGGATGCTCTTTTTCGGCCCTTCGGCCTTGCCGATCGCGCGCAGGATGTCGAGCGTTGCCGTCACCGAGATGTCCTCTCCCACGACCACGGTCGCATCCTCGCGGTAATCGCCGCTGTGCAGCACAAAGCCGCGCCCGGCCTCGACCGGTCCGCCGAAATGAACCGGGCGCGAGCGGGCGCCCTCGTTCGGTTCGAGGTCGAGCTGGGCATAAAGCTCGCCGAGCGTCAGCGAACCGAAGAGCTTGTTGATGACGAGGCCCATCGCCCCGCCCTCGGGGCTGTGCGCACAGAGGTAGACGACCGAGCGCGCAAAGCGTTCGTCGAGCATGTGCGGCATCGCCACCAGGAGCTGACCCGCGAGCGATTTCATGGCCTCCTCCGCTCCCCCTCTCTTCCGGGGCGCCGCTTCCGAGCTTTCCAACCGCCTTTATATAGGGATATGAGGCGCGATTTCTTTTTCGATTGCGCGAGAGGCATGCTTCGCCGGTGGCGGCGTTTGCCGAGCCCCTCCCGGCTGTGCTATCGCTCGCTCGCCGGCCGGCGGGCCCGGCTGGGAAGACACTCAAAAAAGCGGAGGCAGCAGTCCATGACGATCAAAGTTGGCGACAGGATCCCTTCAGGGGTCACGCTCAAATACCAGAGCGCCGAGGGGATCAAGGAGATCACCACCGACCAGTTCTTTCGCGGCAAAAAGGTCGCGCTCTTTGCCGTGCCGGGCGCCTTTACCCCGACCTGTTCGATGAAGCATCTGCCGGGCTTTGTGGACCAGGCGGCGCGGATCAAAGCGAAGGGCGTCGATGAAATCGCCTGCATCGCGGTCAACGACGCTTTTGTGATGGGGGCGTGGGGCAAGGAGCACAGGACCGAGGGCAGGGTGACGATGCTGGCCGACGGCAGCGGCGAGTTCGCGCGCGCCGTCGGGCTCGAGCTCGACCTTTCGAAAGCCGGGCTCGGCGCGCGCTCGCAACGCTATTCGATGCTGGTCGATGACGGGGTGGTAACGGCGCTCAACATCGAGAAGCCCGGCCAGTTCGAGGTGTCGAGCGCCGAGGCGATGCTGAAAGCGCTCTAAACCCCGTGAGAGAGGCCGTCTCCGAGACGAGCGGCGCCGCCTCCCTCACCCCGGGAGCTTCTCCTTCCGCCGGGCCTCGGCGATCTGGGAGCGGGCGAGGGCGTCGGCGCGCTCGTTTTCGGGGTGGCCTTCGTGGCTGCGCACCCAAACCCACGCGACCTCGTGCCGGCTCATCGCGGCTTCGAGCCGTTGCCAGAGATCGATGTTCTTGACCTTCGTCCCTGCGGAGGTGCGCCAGCCGCGCGCCTTCCAGCGGGGCATCCAGAGGGTGATGCCGTCGCGCAAATACCGGCTGTCGGTCAAAAGCCGCACCCGGCACGGCCGCTTCAGCGCCTCCAGCCCCTCGATCGCGGCCTGAAGCTCCATCCGGTTGTTGGTCGTGAGGGGGGCGAAGCCCGAAAGCTCTTTCTCGACCCCTGCGTATCTGAGGATTGCCGCCCAGCCGCCCGGACCCGGATTGCCGCTGCAGGCGCCGTCGGTGAAAATCGCGACCTCCCCGCGGGCTGGCGGCGCGGCCGATCTTCCGCGTTGAGCCGCGGGCCCTTCCGCCGGTAGGGCGCCCGCGGGTTTCTTCGCGTTCTCAGACTTCGATGCCATAACCGGAAGGGCCGGTGACGGAGCGGTGGAAGCGCAGCTTTCTCAGAAATTCGAGCGGGTCTTTGAGGTGAACGAGCGCTCCTTGCGAGCCTTGGAGCCAATCGCAGAGACGGGTCAGCAAAAAGCGGAAGGCGCTGCCGCGCGCGAGGAGCGGCAACGCCGCGATCTCCTCCGGGCGAAGAGGACGCACCGCCCGATAGCCTTCGATCAGATGCCGCGCTTTGGTGACGTTGAGGCTGCCATCCTCCTCGAAACACCATGCGTTGAGGCAGACCGAGAGATCGTAGGCGAGAAAATCGGTGCAGGCGAAATAGAAGTCGATCAATCCCGAGACCTCGGAATCGCGAAAGAAGACGTTGTCCGGGAAAAGATCGCCGTGGATGATGCCTTTGGGCAGATCGCGGGGCCACGCGGCTTCGAGGACTTCGAGTTCGCGATCGAGCTCGCTTTCGAGCCCCGGCGACACTTCGTCCGCGCGCTTTCGGCATGAAGAGAAGAGCCGCCTCCAGCCGGCGAGCGAGAGGTCGTTTTCCCGCGACAGCGGGAAGGAGGCGCCGGCGCCGTGCAACAGCGCGAGCGCCCGGCCGAGCCCGGCGCAATGATAGGGGAGGATTCGCCGCGGCCACATCCCGGGGAGAAAGGTGACGATCGCCGCCGGGCGGCCGCAGAGAGTGCGCAAGGCGCCGCCGTCGCGCGCTTTGACGGGGGTCGGGCAGGCGACCCCGAAACGCGCCAAATGCTCCATCAGCGCGATGAAAAAAGGCAGATCCTCGAGCGCGACGCGCTTCTCGTAGAGCGTGAGGATGAAATTGCCGCGTTCGGTCGTGAGAAGATAGTTCGAGTTCTCCACTCCCTCGGCGATGCCCTTCAGCGCGAGCACCTCGCCGAGGTCGTAGGCGGCAACAAAGGCTCTCGCCTCGTCGTCATCGACGTCGGTATAGACCGCCATGCGATTTTTCCCGCCCCTTCCTCGAGGAGCCTCTTCCCGGCTTGTGCGCCTCCCGCGGCTCACATACAGTCCGCGCCGCGAGAGGCCCCGTCGGGGGCAGAGTAGCAAGGGCGAGGACATGAACCAACCGATCCCGGCGAGACGAGCTCCCTATGGCGTCACTGTCGAAAACGGCAAAGAATATTTCTGGTGCGCGTGCGGGCGCGGCAAGAACCAGCCGTTTTGCGACGGATCGCATAAGCAGCTATGAGGTTTCCCGTGAGAATCGCCCGCTGGGCGGTGCTGCCGGCTCTCCTCGCGCTTGCCGGCTGCAGCTGGGGCTGGTTGCCGTGGGCGGGCAAAAGCGCGCCCAAGGAGGCTTGCCCTCAGGCCGTCATACTCAACCCTCTCGCCAACACCGCGAGCTTTGCGCCGGGGCCGGAGCGGGGGCCGCGGAACGTCGCCTTCTACGGGATCCTGTCCGAGGTCGACAGCCGCTGCGAGTACGTGAGAGGCGGCGTGCGCATGAAGCTCAAGGTCATCGTCGTCGGCCAGCGCGGCCCCGCGGCAAAAGGCAACAGCGTCGATTTCCATTATTTCATCGCCGTCGTCGGGCCCGACCAGAGGGTTCTCTCCAAACATCCCTTCGCGGTGCACATCGCCTTCCCGCCCGGCAAGCTGCGCGCCGGCGTCTCCGACCGGATCGACGAGTTGATCCCGCTCGATGGGATGAAGGGCGGCGAGCTTTCAGTGGATCTCGGCTTCCAGCAAAGCCCCGAAGTCGTCGAGTTCTATCGCCATTTCCGCGGCCGGTGACCGGCGGCAGTATTACTCTCGCACGCCCCCCAGCCGGCGCTCTCTTCCGGCACGCGGGGGAGGAAAGGAAAGAAAAGAATCGCTCTCTTGCACAGCTACCCGAGGTAGATAAAATCTCTGCGGAGCTACACTTTGCCAGCCGGGCTTGCCATGCCGTTCGCTCTTTCGTTCGCGGCCCCTGGCCTCGGGCGGCGCAAGCGCGGCCGCAGACCGCCGATTACGAATGGAAATGCCAATATCAACGGTGACCCGCGTAAGTAGCGCGGCTTCACACTATCAGAGATCTGCGAGAACAATCCTCGTCACGTTGTTCTTGCCACTGCTGCTGAGTGCTTGCCTCAGCGGTAACGAGTTAAAATCCGCTCTCGTCGGGCCTAAGGGCGTCCCTCCCGGATGCGGCGAGTGGCGATCCTACGAGGCGATACACATTGGCGGTGGTGTGCCAGCATGCGCCGACGACGCCAGCAACGGCTACTATTACGCCCTCCAGAGCACGCTCGATACGAGTACGGGTGAAATGAAGGTCTATCCCTTCTACGATTACCCCAACGAGGTGCTTGTTTACACACTCGACGGTCGCGTTGCGCAGAAATTCAAAACGCCGTCTGTTCATTTCTGAGGAATATACGGCGCGGCCGAGAGTCCCGCACGCCGGCCCTGCACGGTTACCCTAGTCGCCGCTGCTACTATTCCGAGTGCATCGCATCGTAAGCTTCGCGCCAGGGGTGCTCTCCTGAGGTCGCCTGTGTTTTGGGCAAATACAGAATTTCTCCTTCTTGCCGTTGATTTCACATTCTCCTCTCCAGCAGGTTCCGTCGAATCTCGGAAGGCAGGTCACCTTCACGTTGCTATTACCGTAGTAGGGCCGCAGTCCCTCTTCCCTGACGCACCTCGACACGCGCTTCTCGCTGAGTTGGGAAAATGGCGTATTCGCGCCGAGGCCCGGGAGGGATTTCTTGAAGCCGTTTGATACGTGGAGTTCGGGCATCGTTTCCTCATTGGGGGAGCTAAGTCGGAGGCGCACCGCTATCCGCATCGACACGGTACGCCCTAGTACCTCGTTGTGGAGATCGACCTACCGGGTCCCGTGCGCGCCCCCTCACCTTTCCCTCTCCCCCCGTGATCCCCGGATCAAGTCCGGGGAGGGGGCGAGGGAAAGAAGAGGAAGGCGCCACTGCTGCCAATTTACCCCGTCTCCCCCGCCGTCTGTAAAGGCCGGAGACATGGTGAACAGGTGTTCGGGGACATGGTGAACGGGTTGGCAGTGGCGCAGCTCGTCCCGGTAGTCCACGGGAGGGACCCGCGCCGCGAGGGAGCGCGCCTTCGATCGCGCTGGCGAGCGAGCGGCGCGGGAGGAGCCTGTGGGCCCACCGGGGCGAGCGTGGAGGCGAGCCGCTCACGGCGCCGCCTCTCGCTGAGGACGACCGGGCGCTGTCGGGCAGATCGGGAAGCACTCCTGGTGTTCAGAAGCGCTCGGGATGGGCCTCGCGCCGGGATTCCACCGGACGAGCGAGGGCCTCCATCAACGCCGGGACGCTTCCTACCCTTTGCAAAAGGGAGAGCGTCTCTCGTGAGGCGAAACCGTTCTTCACGATCTCTTCGAGCAGGGCGAAGAGAGGCGCCCAGTATTCGGCGAGATCGAGGATGAAGATCGATTTGTCGTGAAGGCCGAGCTGTCTCCAGCTCAAGATCTCGAAAAATTCGTCGAGCGTTCCGACGCCTCCGGGCAGGATCGCGAATGCATCCGCCTTCTCGGCCATCTGTCTTTTGCGCTCGTGCATGCTGCCGACGACGACCAATCGGGTGACGCCCTCATGAGCGACCTCCCTTTGGCGCAAATGCGCCGGGATGATCCCGGTCACCGAGCCGCCAGCCGCGAGAGCGGCGTCGGCGAGGAGCCCCATCAGCCCGACGCGCCCGCCGCCAAAGACGAGACCGATCCCCGCCGCGGCAAGCCGCGCGCCAAGCTCGCTCGCCGCCTCCCGGTAGACCGGTGCAACCGCGCCGGAGGAGCCGCAATAAACGCATAGCTGGCGGATGATCGCCGTCACGTGAACCTCCCGTTTTTGCCCGCTCCGGGCCCCCCTAAAAGCGAACTCGCGGCCTTCTTTACCCTGCTCCGGGCGCCGCGATTTCACTCTCGCCGACGGCGTAAAGCTCCGCGGCAAGGGGCGGCGACTGGCGCCGGCGCGCATGCAGATAGGATTGCCAGAAGAGGCAAGCGGCAACCGATCGCCATGGCCGCCACGCCTCCCCGAGTCGGCGCAGGCCGTGCTCGTCGGGACGCGCGGCGAGGCGAAGGGATTCGCCGGCCGCAATCTGCAAGCCGAGATCGGAGGCAGGCCAGATATCGGGGCGGCCGAGGCAGAAGAGGAGATAGATTTCGGCGCTCCAGAGCCCAATGCCTTTCAGAGCGAGGAGCGAAGAAAGCGCCTCCTCGTCGCTCTCTTCTTCGAGCCGGGCGAAATCGAAACGACCGCAGAGAACAAGCCTCGCGAGATCGCGCGCATAACCCATTTTCTGCCGCGTGAAACCGCAGGAGCGCAAACTCCCCGCGTCAAGGGCAAGAAACGGCTCGGGAGCAAGCGGGCGGCAGCACTCTGACAGCCGGAGAAACATCGCCGCCGCCGCATCGATCGAGACCTGCTGCCCGAGGATCGTATGAAGGAGGCTCGCAAAACTGTTGCGCCGGCGGCGGAAACGCGGCGCGCCGGCGGTCGCGAGAATTTCCGCGAAAGGCGAGAGGGGAGAGAGGCAGCGGATCCCCTCGTCGAGACCCGTCGGCACATAGGCCGAGAGGCTCTCCGGCGCGGGTTTCGCGGCTTTCGGCTCGGGCAATCCCGCTCTCCTCTCTAGCCCCAGGGTCCTCGCAGGCGCTGCGGGCCCGAAGGCGGGACCGAGCCGCGATGGAAGGTGGCGCGCCCGGAGAAATCGGACGGACGGGCGGATTCGAAGCCGCGGCTTTGCGCCGGGCGGAACAGAGCCGCCCCGGACGGGCGCAACGCAAAGAGCAGCAAAATTCCGGAGAGAAAGCCGCCGACATGCGCCCAGAAAGCGATCCCGACGGTCGCATGCGCACTGCCGATGCCGCTCAACAGCTGCATCCCGAACCACAGCGACAAAAGAATCCAGGCGGGAACCGTGATGATTCGGAAAAAGATGATGATCCAGAGAAAACAGTGAACATTCGCCCTCGGATAAAGAAGAAGATAGGCCCCGAGCACGCCGGCGATAGCGCCGCTCGCGCCGATCATCGGGACATGGGATGCGGGGTTCGCGATCGATTGCGTAAACGCCGCCGCGACCCCGCTTGCGAAATAGAGAACGAGATAGCGGACTTTTCCGAGAACGTCCTCCACGTTATTTCCAAAGATCCAGAGGAAGAGCATGTTGCCGATGAGGTGCCACCAGCTTCCGTGCAGAAACATGCTGGTGAAAATCGTCGCCCAAGGGGGGATCCTCGCGAGCTTAGGGGCGAGGTGGGCAGAGCCGAAGAGGACGGCCGGGATCAGCCCATAGCTGAAGCTGACGGCCTCTATGTTCTGCCCGAGTTCCCACAGGAAGACGCCCGTGCACATGCCGATGAGGAAAAAGGTGACGACGGGCGGCTCACGGATCGGGTTGTCGTCGTAAAGCGGAAGAAAAAAGAACACGCCGGACGCCCCCGCTCTTCAGGGCCGGCGGGTTCTTCGCCCGGTTCAGGCGCCGACGAGGCCGAGGCGGGGGCTCGACGGTTCGGCGAAGGCCCGCTTCGGGATGCGTCCGGCAAGACGGGCGAGGCGTCCCGCTTCGACAGCGGCGCGCATCGCCGCCGCCATTTTTCGGGGGTCGCGCGCCTTGGCGATCGCCGTGTTGACGAGCACGGCTTCGCAGCCGAGCTCCATCGCGAGAGCCGCGTCGGACGCGGTGCCGACGCCCGCGTCGAGAACGACGGGCACCGGGCTGCGGGCGCAAAGAAGCTCGATTCCGGAGGGGTTCGCGATCCCCATGCCGGAGCCGATGAGAGAGCCGAGCGGCATCACCGCCGCGCAGCCGACATCGGCGAGCTTGCGGCAAGTGACGGGGTCCTCGTTGCAATAGGGGAGCACCGTGAAGCCTTTGCGCACAAGCTCGGCGGCGGCCTCGACAAGCTGTTCGACATCGGGATAGAGGGTATCGCGGTCGCCGATCAGCTCGAGTTTGATCCAGTTCGTATCGAGCGCTTCGCGCGCGAGTTCCGCCGTCAAAAGCGCGTCGCGCGCGGTGACGCAGCCGGCGGTGTTGGGCAAGATGCGACAGCGATCGCCCAAGAGATCCACCATGCTTCCGGCATAGCTTTCGAGGCTGATGCGACGGATCGAGACGGTGACGAGCTCGGCGCCGCTCGCCGAGAGGGCGTCCAGCATCACCTGCTGGTTCGGATAACCGGCGGTGCCGACAAAAAGCCGCGAAGAGAGGGCAGTGCCGGCGATCGAAAACGGGTCGTTCATTGCGGGGGAACCTTCACACATTCGCTGTTAGCCGCCCTGGACCGGACGGACGATCTCAACTTCATCGCCCGGCGAAAGCGGGATCTGCGCCCACTCCGCGCGGCGGACGACCGCCCCGTTGACGGCGACCGCGAGAAACCGCACGCCCGGATCGATGCCGCGGGCGAGGAGAAGCTCGCGAAGAGTGGAGGCGCCGGTCTCTTCGTCGAGGCCGTTGACCTTGAGCCGCATCATTTGGTCGCGGCCGCGGGCGGAACCGGGAGAAAGCGTTCCGCCGAGAATTCACGCGCAATTTCCGGAAGCCGGCCCTTCAGCACAAATTGGGCGATCGCCTCGGCCGTCAGGGGACAGAGGAGGATGCCGTTCCTGAAGTGTCCGGTGGCGATGACGAGCCGGTCGATCCCGGAGGGACCGAGCATCGGCGCATCGTCGCGCGAACCGGGGCGAAACCCGACCCAAGTCTCGGCGATCGGCAGTTCCTCGATCGCCGGGAGCGCGCGCCAGGCGCCCTCGATCAGCGCCAGCATCCCGCCTGCGGTCAGGCTTTCGTCGAAGCCGCGCTCCTCGACCGTCGCGCCGACGAGGAGGCGGCCATCGAGACGCGGCGCCAGATACCCGCGCGGAACCCAAAGAACATGACGCAAGAGGGGCGCCGCCGGATCCATCTTGAGCGCCAGCATCTGGCCTTTGATGGGCCGCACCGCAGGCAAATAAGCGGATGGAATGCCGCCGATCTCGCGCGACCAGGCGCCGGCGGCGAGGATGACGACATCGGCGCTCTCGCGCCCGCGATCGCTCACCACGCCGCGCGCCGAGCCTTCGGCGATATCGACCTCGCGCACCGCGCAACCTTCGTAAAGGCGCGCGCCGGCGCGGCGCACCCCTTCGAGGAGGGCTTGAACGAGGAGGCGATTTTCGACCTGATGATCGGTCGGCGAGAACACGGCGCCCGCGATGCCGGGTCGCAGATGCGGCTCGAGATCGCGCGCCTCAGCGCCGCTCAGCCAGCGCAGATCGAGGCCGAGGCCTTTCTGGAACTCGTAAGTGAAGCGCAGGCGCTCCGCATCGTCGCGATTAAGCGCGACCTCGATCGTGCCTTCGTCGCGATAGCCGAGGGCGACGCCCGAAGCGGCTTCGAGCTCGCGCGCGAAATCGGGCCATAGGCGCTGGCTTTCGAGGTTGAGAGCGAGCAGGCGCTCTTCGCCCGGCTCGGTCTCGGCGGCGGCGGCGAGCATCCCGGCCGAGGCCCAACTCGCACCGCGCCCCGCCTCGCGACGATCGTAGAGCGAGACCTCGCAACCCGCTTGAGCGAGCCGCCAAGCGATAGCCAGCCCGATCGCACCGGCGCCGATGATGACGGTTTTTGGCTGCGAGGAAGAAAGGGGGATTCTTGTGCTCATGCCGGACTCCCTTCGCCGGGCTCAACCGACCAGGTTCAATGGGTGTGTTCTCAGCCGCCGCCGGCCCCTTGAGACCGCGCTCGGGCAGCACCCCAGCCGCTTCCAATCTCTGCCGAGCGAGGCCGCGATGCAAGAGATTTCTGAGAGTGGCCCGATCGAAGGAACCTCGGCGTTCCGCTCGCCGCCGGGCGCGTTGGAGAACGCATACGCCGACGCCTCAAATCGGCAGCTCTTCGTCATGAGGTTCCCAACTTGGCACAAGAACGGCACCAGCGATTAGGAAACTGCGGAAAAATACTGGAACGTCGTCATTCCGGGGCGCGGTCGTAGACCGTGATCCCGGAAACCATCGACACAGTCCTGTGCAATCAATGGCTTGGCTGATGTTCATGGGTTCCGGGCCCGGCCCTGACGGGCCGTCCCGGAACGACAACAGCGTTTTTCCGCAGCCCGTTAGGCCCTGAGCGGTAAAATAGCCGGGGCCGCGAGGGAGAGTGCCATGCTATCATGGTTGCGGCTCTCCTCCGAGTGGGAAGGCACCTGATCCCATGAAAGCACCACGGCAATTCCAATTGGCGTTTCTCGCGCTCGTACTGGCGCTGGCCCCCACACTGGCGCCGGCGGCCCCCTCTCAGGCACAGAGCGGGGAGAGGGCGCTCTTCAAGGCCGAAATCCAGCATTTCACGGCTGATCTGGCGCCGAACTTGGGCCGGGTGGTCAAATGGGAAGGCTCCGAGCCGTATGAGATTCGGCGGGAAGGGAACGCTCTCGTGGCCGTCATCCGCCACGCACGGCTGGCGGTCGAAAGCAGGTACTTGAGCGGAGAGATCATCCTCGGCCCGATTGCGATTCGGCGGACCGTTCAGTCGGGTGGCAAGATCATCGACCTCGCGGCGCAGCTGCCGAGCGAAATCACTTTTCAGGGGCCTGGACCGACGGGTCCGCAGGTGCTCGCAAAGATTGCGCTCAAAGACGCCAAGGCCGACGCCGTGATCGAGGCACAGAGCGGGCTTACGCGCGCCACCTCACTCTCCGCCGCCGCAGGCGGCGTCGCTTTGCCGACGACCGGAGCCTCGGCCCATTTCGGTCCTCTGTCGATGGCGTCGAAGATCATCGCCGAACCGAATGGCGGATGGCGCGGGCCCGCTCATTTCGAGCTGAAGCGGGTCGAGTTCGTTCTCCCCATGGGGGCTGCGGGCGGGATTATCGACCGCATCGCCTACGAGGGCACGAGCGCGGGCACGAACCTGGCGGCGCTCGACAAGCTGCGCATTGCGCTCGGCAAACTTCGTAAAAAGGGCGGCGCCGGCGCTTCCAAGCCCAACCTTCCCGCGCTTTTCGCGGTGCTTCGAACGCTTCCCCAGGTTCTCGGTTCTGTGGGGGCCGATTTCGTGGTCGAGGGCGTCACGGTTCGCAGCACCAAAGGCGAGCCGATCGGCTCGTTGAAAAAGGCCGAATTTGCCGTGAAGGTCGCCGGGCTCGACCGAAAGGTTACCTCGGTCCGGCTCACTTTGGGAGAGCAAGGGCTTACGGCGCCCCCGGCTCTGGCCCACGGCGCTCCTGTCCCCAAACGCATTGCGATCGATCTCGGGGTGCAAAATTTGAACAACAAGGTGTTGCGTGCCGTCCTCGATGAGGCCACCGCAACGCCCCTCGGCGGGCGCGCCAGCCAGAAGCAGAAACAGAAGGAGCGGCAGCAGCTCCTCTCCGCTGCGGCGAAATTCGAACCCGTCTTTCGGGTCTATGACATCGGCTTCGACACCAAGAAGGTCGGGGCCGACTTCTCCGGTCAGGCTTCGGGCTCGCCGTTTGGCCCCAAGGGATACACCGCTTCCGGCGATGTCGTGGTGCGCGGTTTCGACGCGATCGCGAGCCTGCATCCCCCGGCGAGGTTCATCCAATACCTGCCTCTTCTGCGGACGATCGCCATCGCCGAAAAGGCGCCTGATGGGACCGAGCGGCTGCGGTTCCATCTCGCTTCCGGTATGAAGCAGCAGATCACCATCAACGGCAACGACGTCCATGCCTGGTTTGCCGCGCCCGCACAGAAACCCGGTCAGCCGCGCCTTCTGCGGCTCGTCTATCCGCCTATGAAGGGCGCCGACGTGAAGCGCGTGCAAGATGCGCTCGCGGCGGCCAAGATCAGCGTACCCGAGAACGGCACCTACGGCGGCACGACGGCCGCGGCGGTTGCCCGCTTTCAAAAAGAGAAGGGCCTCAACGTCAGCGGCGTCGTCGATGAAGCGACAGGGAAAAAGCTCGGAATCGAAAAGGCCGCAATCCAAAAGAAAGCCGACATGGGAGCTCAATTCGCGCAGATCGCGGCGGCGCTGCCGGATCTGAGCGGCCGGTGGACCTGCGATGACGGCGGCACCTACTACCTTCGCCAAGTCGGGAATGCCGTCTGGTGGTACGGAGAGAGTTCGTCGAATTCGCCGCGATGGAGCAATGTCGCTCATGGGAGCTACGAGGGCCGAAGGCTGCGGCTTGACTGGGCCGATGTGCCCAAAGGACAGACTTCGAGCAGCGGGATCCTTGTGCTGTCGGTGGTGTCGCCCGACAAGCTCGAGGCGACATCGAAGACTGGCGGCTTCGGCGGTAGCGTATGGACCCGGGCCGCGCGCTAGAAGCTGCGGCGGCCTCTTCGCCTCGCTTGGGCAGGAGCACGCGATGAAAAAAGTCTTTCCCGATGCCCGCGCCGCGCTCCAGGGTCTCCTCCATGACGGCATGACCATCATGTCGGGAGGGTTCGGCCTGTGCGGCATCCCCGAACTCTTGATCAACGCGATTCGCGAGAGCGAGATCCGCGACCTGACGGTCGTTTCCAACAATGCGGGGATTGATGGCGCCGGGCTCGGCCTTCTGCTCGAAACCCGGCAAGTGCGCAGGATGATCGCCTCTTACGTCGGCGAAAACAAACTCTTCGAAGAGCTTTACTTGAAAGGCGAACTCGAGCTCGAATTCAATCCGCAAGGCACGCTTGCCGAGAGGATCCGTGCCGGCGGCGCCGGCATCCCGGCCTTTTTCACGAAAACCGGGGTCGGAACGCTCGTCGCCGAAGGCAAGGAGGTGCGCGAGTTCGAGGGCGAGCGCTACGTCATGGAACGCGCGCTCTTCGCCGATCTTGCCATAATCCACGCGTGGAAAGGCGATGCCGAGGGCAACCTCGTCTATCGCAAGACGGCGCGAAACTTCAATCCGATCATGGCGACCGCGGCGAGGGTGACCGTGGCGGAAGTCGAAGCGCTTGTCGAGCCGGGGAGGATCGACCCCGATCACATCCACACCCCGGGCGTCTTTGTCCAGCGCATCGTCCACGGCCGATCTTTCGAAAAGCGCATCGAACAGCGCACGGTTCAAAAGCGTCCGCAGGCGTAGGGAGATACAGGATGGCTTGGTCGCGCGAGGAGATGGCGCAGCGCGCCGCGGCGGAACTGAGAGACGGCTACTACGTCAACCTCGGTATCGGCATTCCGACCCTCGTCTCGAATTTCATTCCTCCCGGGATCACCGTGCAGTTGCAAAGCGAGAACGGCATGCTCGGCATGGGGCCTTTTCCGTTTGCGGGCGAGGAGGACCCCGATCTCATCAACGCCGGAAAGCAAACGGTAACAGAGCTGCCGACGACCAGCTATTTCGACAGCGCGCAATCCTTCGGGATGATCCGCGGCGGCCATATCGACCTCTCCATCCTCGGCGCGCTGCAGGTGGCCGAAAACGGCGACCTCGCGAACTGGATGATCCCCGGCCGGATGGTCAAAGGGATGGGCGGGGCGATGGATCTCGTCGCCGGGGTGAAACGGGTCGTCGTCCTCATGGAGCACACCGCGAAGAACGTGCCGAAGCTCCTGCATCGCTGCACGCTCCCTCTGACGGGCGCCGGCGTCGTCGACATGGTGATCACCGATCTCGGCGTCTTCCTCATCGAAGGCGAAGGGGAAAGCCGCGGCATGACGCTCATCGAAATCGCTCCCGGCGTCGGCCTCGACGAGATCCGGCAAAAGACGGAAGCCTCCTATCGATTGGGCCCGGGCCTCGACTAAGCCCCCTTTCCGCACGGCGCAGCCAAGCGGCCGGCACGCGGATGACGCTCACCGGCCATGCCGGCTCTCCCGCGCTCATTTCGTCTTTATCGATCTTCATGCCCCGGCGCGGCAGGCTCGGACTGCCGAAATCGCGCCGCAAGTCGTTGATGGACGGGGCAAACGGGTAGAGGAAAGCGTCGATACCAGCCTATCGATTTCGACGGGCTCGAAAAAACACCGCTCTTGCGGCCGAACCGAGACCCGAGGCAGGGACCGCACTCCTCGGCGTCGTTTTCGTATCGAGACGCCTCGGCAAGGATTTTTTTACGAAGATAAGGGTAACAAATTGAGGGCAGGATCGTCGTTGGGCAAATAGTCCGCAGGCGTCCTCACGGGGGGGAGTCCGGGCGGGCCGAGAAGGCGATTCGGTTATTTTGGCGCGGGCGAATGCAGAGCGCACTTCCTGCGGCGGATTGTCGCGCAAAAAAAGACGGCCGAAAAGCGCTGCGGCAGGGCGCGGTCAATGGGCGCGCGCGGCCGCGATCGATTGGCATCGATTTTAAAGTGTTTTCCTCTATCATGATTGAAGGGGAAGTGGGGGCCACTATCTTTTGGCCGGGCCGCGGCCCGAGCGCGACGGAGGAAGACCGGAGGGCTCGGCGGATAGGCTTTGGGTTGCCGAAAAACTTTGGCGAAACCGCAGTGTTGCCACAATGGAGTGGCATGAGGCTTGCGTAAAGACCCGGGGTACCGCGTGAAAAAAGCGGGAGGGATGGGTCGTGTCGGAGCAGGGCTGCCGGAGCAAAAGGCCACGCGAGCGGGCGTCGGAGGCGGCGTCCTCCGGAAAAGATCGGCGGGAGGAAATGGGAGCTAATCGACTTCGAACCACGTTAGATCTGTGGAGATGCGACGCTGCGAATTCGGGCAGCATGTCGGTCGAGGTGAGCGATGAGGTTTGACGACGAGATCTTTGGGCTTTACGCGCGGCTTTATGAAAACCGCCGGGAAGTCGAGATGTCTCTCGAGGACTATCTGGGCAAATGCTCGGACGATTCCTCGTATTACGCGAGCGCGGCGGAGCGCTTGCTGCGCGCGATCGGCGAGCCGGTCATCACGGATACAAGTCAGGATCCGCGTTTCGGGCGTATTTTTTCGAACCGGACGATCAAGATCTATCCGGCTTTCGCCGATTTTTACGGGATGGAAGAGACGATCGAGCGGATCGTCAGCTTTTTCCGCCACGCGGCGCAAGGCCTCGAAGAAAGAAAGCAGATCCTTTACCTGCTGGGGCCGGTCGGCGGCGGCAAATCCTCGCTTGCCGAGCGCCTGAAGCAGCTGATGGAGAAGGAGCCGATCTACGTCTTAAAGGCGGGCGATCAATTCAGCCCCGTCTTCGAGAGCCCTCTCGGCCTTTTCGATCCGGTGACCCTTGGGCCCGAACTCGAACGCCGTTACGGGATCCCGGTGCGCCGTCTGACCGGCACGCTCTCGCCTTGGGCGGTCAAAAGGCTCGAAGAGCTCGGCGGCGACATCAGCAAGTTCACCGTCATTCGCATGCAGCCTTCGCGCTTGAAGCAGATCTGCGTCGCCAAGACGGAACCCGGAGACGAGAACAACCAGGACGTGGCGAGCCTCGTCGGCAAGGTCGACATCAGGAAGCTCGAATACTTCAGCCAGAACGACCCCGACGCCTATTCCTATTCGGGCGGTCTCAACCGCACGACCCAGGGGCTCATGGAATTCGTCGAGATGTTCAAGGCGCCGATCAAGATGCTGCACCCGCTTCTGACGGCGACCCAGGAGGGGAATTATGCCGGTTCCGAGAATATCGGCGGCCTTCCCTTCCAGGGGATCATCCTGGCGCACTCGAACGAGGCGGAATGGCAGTCGTTCAAGAACAACAAGAACAACGAAGCCTTTATCGACCGCATCTCCGTCATCAAGGTGCCGTACAGCCTGCGTGTTCTCGAAGAGCGAATGATCTACGAGAAGCTCTTGCAGAACAGCGAATTGGCGAGCGCTCCCTGCGCTCTAGGGACGCTCGACATCCTGGCGCGGTTTTGCGTGCTGTCCCGTCTGAAGCCGCACGAGAATTCGAACCTCTATTCAAAGGTGCGCGTCTATGACGGCGAAAGCCTCAAAGACACCGATCCGCGCGCCAAATCCGCTCAGGAATATCGCGATGCCGCGGGGGTCGATGAGGGCATGGACGGCATCTCCACCCGCTTCGCGTTCAAGGTGCTCTCCAACACCTTCAATTTCGATACGCAGGAAGTGGCGGCGGACCCCGTCCATCTGATGTATGTGCTCGAGCAGGCGATCTGGCGCGAGCAGTTCCCCGAGGAGTTCGAGAAGAAGTATCTGAACTTCATCAAGGCCGAGCTTGCCCCGCGCTATGCCGAGTTCATCGGCAACGAGATCCAAAAGGCCTATCTCGAATCCTATTCCGACTACGGACAGAATCTGTTCGACCGATATGTCGCGTATGCCGACGCCTGGATCGAGGATCAGGATTACAAGGATCCCGACACCGGGCAGCTCATGAACCGCGAGCTCCTGAACCAGGAGCTTTCCAAGATCGAAAAGCCGGCCGGGATCGCCAACCCCAAGGATTTCCGGAACGAGGTCGTGAAATTCGCGTTGCGGGCCCGCGCCGCAAACAACGGCCGCAACCCTTCCTGGACCTCCTACGAAAAACTGCGCGAGGTGATCGAGCGGCGGATGTTTTCTCAGGTGGAGGACCTCTTGCCGGTGATCAGCTTCGGCACCAAGAAAGATTCGGAGACCGAAAAGAAGCACGAGGATTTTCTGGCGCGGATGACCGAGCGCGGCTACACGGAACGTCAGGTTCGCCGTTTGGTTGAGTGGTATATGCGGGTGAACAAGGCAGGATAGTGGGGCCTTCTTGCCCGATCTGGAGCGAGCGATGAACATCGTCGACCGCCGGCCGAACCCGAAAGGCAAAAGCCTCAGCAACCGCCAGCGCTTCCTCGCGCGCGCCAAGGTCGAGATCAAGACGGCGGTGCAGGAGGCGCTGCGCAAGCGCAAGGTCGCGGATGTCGGCCAGGGCGAGAAGGTAGCGATTCCCACCCGCGGCATCACCGAGCCGATCCTCCACCACAACCGGCGCACCGGCAAAAGCGAGCACGTCGTTCCCGGCAACAAGCACTATGTCCGGGGCGACGAAATTCCGCGTCCGCAAGGCGGGGAGGGACGGGCCGGCTCGCAGGCAAGCCCCGACGGCAGCGGCGAGGACGCGTTCGAGTTCACCCTTTCGAAGGAAGAATTCCTCGACATGTTTTTCGAGGATCTCGAGCTGCCGGACCTCGTCAAGAAGAGCCTCAAGGCGACGCACGCGGTCGAGCTTCAGCGCGCCGGCTATACGGTTTCCGGAACTCCGGCGAACTTGAGCATTCTGCGCACGATGCGCACCAGCATGGCGCGGCGCATCTCGCTGCGCCGGCCGAAGGCTTCGGAGATCGCGAAGCTCAAGAGCCGGATGGAAGAAGCGCGCGAGCGCGGCGACGAGGACGAGGCGCTGCGCCTCGTTTGCGAGATCGAGCTGCGTGAAAAACGCAGCAAGATCATCCCCTTCATCGACCCTCTCGATGTCCGCTACAACCGCTATGAGCGGGTGCCGCGACCGAATACCCAAGCGGTGATGTTCTGCCTCATGGACGTGTCGGGATCGATGACCGAGGCCATGAAGGATCTCGCCAAGCGATTTTTCATGCTGCTTCACGTCTTTCTGATCCGTCGCTACCGGCATGTCGATATCGTCTTTATCCGTCACACCAGCACGGCGGAGGAGGTGGACGAGGAAACCTTTTTCTATAGCCGCGAGACCGGCGGCACGGTGGTCTCGACCGCGCTCGAAAAAATGCTCGAAATCGCTCGCGCCCGCTACGCGACCGACCGCTGGAACATCTACGCCGCGCAAGCCTCCGACGGCGACAATTACGGCGCCGATTCGAGCCGCTGCGTCTCTCTTCTTTCGGGAGAAGTGCTGCCGATCTGCCAGTATTTCGCCTATGTCGAGGTGAATGACGGGACGAGCGGCAGCCTCTCAGGCTTGTCGCGCGAGAGCGATCTGTGGCGCGCTTACGCCGAGGTGGTGCCGGCGCACTCGCATTTCGCGATGCGCCGGGTCGGCGATCCCGCTCAGATCTTCCCGGTCTTTCATGAGCTTTTCGCGAAAGGAGGAGTTCGTGCCTGAGGCCCTTCCCTTGCATTCCGAAGTGAGGGCGCAGGCGCCGCTCTTTATCGGTTCCAACTGGGATTACGTCTTGCTGCGCCGTGTCTATGACACGATCGAACGCATCGCCGTCGATGAACTGGGACTCGATCTTTACCCGGTGCAGATCGAGATCATCACCTCGGAGCAGATGCTCGACGCGTATGCCTCGGTCGGATTGCCTCTGATGTACCGGCACTGGAGCTTCGGCAAGCGCTTCGCTTATCACGAGACCCGTTACCGGAAAGGCTTGCAGGGGCTCGCTTACGAAATCGTCATCAATTCCAATCCGTGCATTTGCTATATCATGGAAGAGAACTCCATGACGATGCAAACGCTTGTCATCGCCCATGCCGCCTTCGGACACAACCATTTCTTCAAGAATAACTATCTCTTCAGGCAGTGGACCGACGCCAATGGGATCCTCGACTATCTCAGTTTTGCGCGAGACTATGTCGCGAAATGCGAAGAGCGTCACGGCGTCGAGGCGGTCGAGCGCGTCCTCGACGCCGCCCATGCCTTGCGCGACCAGGGAGTCAACCGCTACGCCCATCGCAGCAAACCGAACCTCGCGGAGGAGCGGCGGCGCGCGGAAGAATGGAGGGCGCACCAGGAGGCGACCTACAACGATCTCTGGCGCACGGTGCCGGGAGCGGACAAGGCGAAGGAAGAACCGACCTCGGCGTCGGTGCGTGTTCGTGAAACGAGAAAAGAACTCGGCCTCCCGGAGGAGAACCTTCTCTATTTTATCGAAAAGCGGGCACCGAAACTCGAAAAGTGGCAGCGGGAGCTCGTCCGCATCGTTCGCCTCGTTGCGCAATACTTTTACCCGCAAAAACAAACTCAGATGATGAATGAGGGATGCGCCACCTTTGTTCATTACGAGATCATGCGTCGGCTCTACGACAAGGGTCTTGTCAGCGAAGGATCGATGCTCGAATTCCTGCATTCGCATTCGAGCGTCATCTTTCAACCCGATTTCGACGATCCGCGTTATGGCGGCGTCAATCCCTATGCGCTCGGCTTCGCCATGATGAGCGATATCGCCCGCATCTGCGAGAATCCGAGCGCGGAGGACCGCGAGTGGTTCCCCGCGATCGCCGGCTCGGGGGATTCGTATGGCACTCTGCGCCATGCCTGGGAGAATTACCGCGACGAAAGCTTTGT
>JAKAOO010000016.1 GCA_021812165.1 Pseudomonadota bacterium
TTGCGGCGGCATTACGGTCGAAGGCGGCGGCACGCTCAGCCTCAATCCCGGCACCTACATTCTCGACGGCGGCAATTTCGAAGTCCAGGGCAACGGAACCGTCAACGGCGCCGATGGAGTCACCATCATCCTCACGAGCAGCACCGCGTCCAATTACGGGATCGTCCATCTCCATGGCGGCTCGATCGTAAACCTGACCGCGCCGACTATCGGCGCGAGCGCTGGAATTCCCGGGATTGCGATCTGGGTCGACGGGAATGCGCCAACCACGAACGATACCATCAACGGCGGTACCGGCAATATCATCAACGGCGCCATCTATATGCCGAGTCAGGAAATCAATTACTCGGGCGGCTCCAACACCACGGTGGCGAACGGCACCATGCCTGAGACATTTTGCGCCCAGCTTATCGGCTTCACGGTCAACTTCGACGGCAATGCCTATCTTACCCACGCCTATTGCAGCGCGTCCGATCTGCCGGTAAAGGAGCCTCTGGCGCCCCCGCATCTCGCCCTCTAGCAGGCTGCGGAAAAACGCTGGAACGTCGTCATTCCGGGGCGCGGTCGATCCGCGGGCTATCAGCCTTGCGCGGCCTTCGCGGCGAACCTCCGACGGCCGTGCCCTGCACGCCGCCCGCGGACGCGAGCCCGGAATCCATAAACGCAGGCCCGCGAGATCAATGGCTTGGCTTGTGTTCATGGTTTCCGGTCCCGGCCCTCACGGGCCGTCCCGGAATGACAGGGGGTTTTTCCGCATCCTGCTAGGGGCAGCGGCGATGCTGCGAGATTTCGGAGCCCGGCCGGAGCCGAGCGGGCAAGCGGGCGGGCGCGCGCGACCATGCGGGAAGGACCGCCTCCGCGCCGGTTTTAACGTTCGATCAATAATTGCGGAGCTACTCTCTAAGCGGCTTTGCGCACCGGGTTGCCCGTCGGCAGGCGGCGCGCAGCGTCTGGCGGAAAGGAGAGAGGGATCGGCTTATGCGCGCGTGGCTGAAAGCGATCGTGAGCCGGCTCGGCCGCGACGAAAGAGGCGTCACGGCTCTGATGTTGGCGTTTGCGGCAGTGGCGCTGATCGGCTTTGCCGGGCTGGCGAGCGACGTCATCCTGTGGGAACTCAACGGGCGCAAGATGCAGACCGCGGCCGACGCGGCGGCGCTCGCCGGCGCCATCGCCTCCTCGGCCGCCAGCAATGTCACGAGCGCGGTGGAAGCCGTCGCCGCAAGCGACGGCTTCGTCGATGGCCAGAATGGGGTCACCGTCTCCGTAAACCAGGACTATCACAACACGAAAGAGATCGCGGTTACGCTCTCGCAGGTGCAACCCCAGTATTTCACGCGGGTGTTTCTCGCGGCGCCGATCGTGAGCAAGCTGGCGGTGGCGGTGCCGCCGGGGGCGCCGAGCGACGGCGATACCTGCGTCCTGGCGCTCGCCGAGAGCGGCAAGCTTTCGATCGGATCCGTCAGTCTCAACGGTTCGGATACGGTCACGCTCGGCAACTGCGACCTCTACAACGACTCCGAAGATTCGGACTCGACAGATTTGTCCGGCGGCGCCGTGCTGGCCGCAAATCACATTATCCTTCCGGCGGCTACTCGATATCGAACAACGCGAGCATGACCCCGGACCCGCCGACCGCGACCTATGTTCAGCCGAGCCCGGACCCCTATGCCGGCATGGTCATGCCGACCTATTCCGGCTGCAATGCGACGAATTATGCCGTCAATTCCGGCCAAACTCCCACCATCTCGCCCGGGGTTTTTTGCGGCGGGATCACCGTCAACGGCGGCGGCACGCTCAATCTCAACCCCGGAACCTACATTATGGACGGAGGCAATTTTGATGTTGAGGGCAACGGAACCGTCAACGGAACCGGCGTCACCATCATCCTGACGAGCAGCACCGGCTCAAATTACGGCATCGTCAAACTGGCCGGCGGATCGATCGTCTCCATAACCGCGCCGACCGCCGGCGCCACGGCGGGCATTCCGGGCGTCGCGATCTGGGCCGACCGCAACGCGCCGAACCAGTCCAACACATTCAACGGCGGCACCACGGAAAATATCAACGGCGCCATATATCTGCCCAGTCAGACGGTCAACTATTCCGGCGGGTCCGCGACGAGCGTCAACGGGGCCGTCACGAAATGCACGCAACTGATCGGTTATGACATCAACTTCACCTCAAATTCCTATCTCACTCACGCCTATTGCAGCGCCATGAACCTGCCGGTGAGAGATCCGGTGGCGCCGCCGAAGCTCGCGTCCTAGGGGGGGAAGCGTCATGCTGCAGAGATTTCGCATTGCGATACGGCTTCTGCGGGCAGAGGAGGGAGTGAGCGCGATCGAGTTCGGCTTCATCGCCCCGCTCCTCGCGCTTCTCGTCATGGGCATCATCGATTTCGGCATGGGGATCTGGCATGACATGCAGGTCGCCAATGCCGCCGAGGCGGGAGCGGCCTTTGCCTCGGTCAACGGCTGGAACGCCACCGCCTCTCAGATTCAAAACGCAGTGACGAGCGCGACGAGCCTTTCCACCATCGAGGCCTCGCCGGCACCCTGGATCATGAGCTGCGGCTGTCCGAATTCAGCCTCGACCGGGATTACGCAGACCACCTGCGGCACGCCCTGCCCCGATGGCTCCGAAGCCGGTCATTATTGGGTCGTCAGCGCGCAGGATTCCTATTCGATGATCCTCCCCTATCCTGGCATCGCCAACCCGATGAGCCTGAACGCCACCGACTACGCGCGCCTTTACCCATGACCGCAATGACCTGGTTCTTCCCTTTCCGGCGCCCTCACAGCCGACGCGTGAGCGGAAAGCCCGAACGCCTCTTCTCGTCGCGGCGCGGGGCGACGGCGATCGAGTTTGCAATGCTCTTCCCCGTCTACCTCCTGATGCTGATGGGCGTCGTCGAATTCGGACGGCTTTTGTGGACCCAATCGACATTGCAGCAGGCGGTCGAAGCGGCCGCACGCTGCGCCTCGGTCGATCCGACGACGTGCGGCAGCCCTTCGGCGACCGCCAGTTACGCGGCCTCGCAAATGGCCGGCTTCAGCGTCTCGGCCAGCATTTTTACGGTGCCGAACCCGCCCCCCTCTTGCGGCAACGAGGTCACGGCAAGCATGCCGTTCACGTTCGTCCTTCAGACGCTCTTTCCGTGGACGCCGACATTGAGCGCGCAGTCCTGCTTCCCGATCCAGAGCTGAGACGCGCACAGAGGCCAAATCGGCTCATTTCGCAACGGGGTGGCCGGCCAGGTGCTCGAGTACGCGGACGAGGCCCGAATGGTCCCAGCCCTTGCCTCCGAGGGCCGCCGCCGAATTGAAGAGCTCCTGCGTCGTCGCGGTGTTCGGAAGGGATAGACTGAGAGCGCGCGCCCCTTCGAGCGCCAACCCCAGATCCTTTTGGTGCAGCTCGATGCGAAAGCCGGGCTCGAAGGTCCGCTTGATCATCCGCTCGCCATGCACTTCGAGGATGCGCGAAGAGGCAAAGCCTCCCATGAGCGCTTCCCGCACCTTTGCCGGATCGGCGCCGGCGCGCGAGGCGAAAAGGAGCGCTTCGCCGACCGCCTCGATCGTCAAGGCGACGATGATCTGGTTCGCGACCTTCGTCGTCTGGCCGTCGCCGTTGCCGCCGACGAGGGTGATGTTCTTGCCTAAGAGCTCGAAGATCGGCTTCACTTTTTGAAAGGCGCGTTCGGGGCCGCCGACCATGATGGTGAGGCTGCCCGCCTTGGCGCCGACCTCGCCGCCCGAGACCGGGGCGTCGAGGTACTCGCAGCCGCGGCGGCCCACCTCAGCCGCGAAACGCTTGGTCTCGATCGGCGAGATCGAGCTCATATCGACGACGATCTTGCCCGGGGAAAGGCCCTCGGCGACGCCGCCCTCGTCGAAAAGGACACTCTTTACATCGGGAGTGTCCGGCACCATCAGGATGACGATCTCGGCCTCTTGCGCGACCTTTTTGAGGCTGTCGCAAACCGTGGCGCCGGCCGCGCGCACGTCCTCGGGGAGCCTCCGCTTGCCGTAGACGAAAAGCGCATGCCCGCCTTTCACAAGATTGAGCGCCATCGGCCGACCCATGATCCCGAGCCCGATAAAACCGATCTTCATGATCCCTCCTCTCCTTCGATGCCTCGCCGCCCTTGAGAGTGCACCAAAGGGCGCGGCCGGCTCAAGCCGCTGCCGGGTCGCCGCTGCCAGACCGCCAGCGATGTGATAAATTGCGCCGCTCGCGGTCGGAGGTTTTGAAATGAGCCGCAACAGGATCGGGTACGACGAAGACTTCTATGCCTGGACGATGGAGCAGGCGCGGCTTCTGCGCTCGGGCGAACTCGCCGCCATCGACGCCGAAAACATCGCCGAGGAAATCGAGAGCATGGGCAAGAGCGACCGGCGCGAAATTGAAAGCCGATTGATCGTCCTTTTAGTCCACCTTTTGAAATGGCAATTCCAGCCCGAGATGCGCTCGACGAGCTGGTCCGGGACGATTCGCGAGCAGCGGCGGAAAATCGACAGGCTGCTCGCTGAATCGCCGAGCTTGCGTCCGGCCGTTCCCGGGATGCTGCCGCAGACCTATGCCGAGGCGCGCGAAGATGCCGCGGAAGAAACGGGTCTCTCGGAAGAGGCGTTTCCGGAAGTCTGCCCCCTCACCGTTGAGCAAGTGCTGGCGCGCGGGTTTCTTCCGGAGAGCTGATCGCATAAGGCGGGCGATGGAGGCCCGCCGGCGAGATCGTGAAGATCTCAGAGCCGTCGGCGGTAACGCCGACCGTGTGCTCGAACTGGGCGGAGAGCGAGCGATCCTTCGTTACCGCGGTCCAACCGTCCGCGAGGATCTTCACCTCGTAGCGGCCGGCGTTGATCATCGGCTCGACGGTGAAGATCATGCCCTCGCGCAACACCGTGCCTTCCTCGGCGCGGCCGTAGTGGAGGATCGAAGGCGCGTCGTGAAAGAGACGCCCCACTCCGTGGCCGCAAAAGTCGCGCACGACCGAATAGCGCTGGCTTTCGGCGTAACGCTGGATCGCCTCGCCGATCGCCCCGGTCTTGACGCCGGGGCGGATGACGGCGATGCCCCGCATTATCGCGTCATAAGTGACATCGACGAGCCGTCTCGCCTTCAACGCGATCTTGTCGCCGACAAAAAACATCCGGCTCGTATCGCCGTGCCAGCCGTCGAGGATCGGAGTGACGTCGATGTTGAGGATGTCGCCCTCCATGAGGCGGCGGTCGCTCGGAATGCCATGGCAGACGACATGGTTGATCGAGGTGCAGATCGATTTCGGAAAGCCGCGATAGTTTAAGGGCGCCGGGATTGCGCCGTGATCGAGGGTGAATTCGTGGCAGAGACGGTCGAGCTCGCAGGTGGTGATCCCCGGCCTCACATAAGGGGTGATGAAATCGAGGGTTTTTGCCGCAAGCGCCCCCGCGCGGCGCATCCCCTCGAAGGCCTCGCTGCCATGGATTTTGACGCCCTCATGGCGGGTTTCGTCCCCGCCGAGGCCCCTCAGGCTGTCCTGCCGCATGCCGATCCTCTGCGCCGTCTCTGCCCCCGATCGACCCTCGTGCCAACCGCTCGGGGCCGCTTCGCCGAGCGGCAAGCAGCCATTCCGGCGGATAGCCCGCGGGACGGGGCTTCCTCTGAGCTTCTAGTTAGGACTTCAGGGGCCGGGCGGCAATCCTCATCCGGGATTGCGGAGGAGGGTGGCGCGTCTTATGAAGGATGAGGAAGGGGCGAGGAAGGCTGGGACGAGATGAGCGAGGGAAGAAGCGAACGCCCGCAAGGCGAAGAGGCGGCAAAGATCGTGACCGCCTGCGTCCTCATCATTGGCAACGAGATCCTCTCCGGCCGCACCCAGGACGCCAATCTCGCCTTTATCGCAAAGGGGCTCAATGAGGTCGGGGTTCGCCTCAAAGAGGCGCGGGTGATCCCCGACGAGGCTGCCGTCATCGTCGCGACCGTCAACGAAGTGCGGCGCCGTTTCGACTACGTTTCACGACGGGAGGGATCGGCCCGACGCATGACGACATCACCGCGCAATCGATCGCCGACGCCTTTGGCGTGCCTTTGGTCCTCGACGCCGAAGCAAAGCGGATCCTCGACAGCCATCGCTGGCGAGGCGAGCTCAACGCGGCGCGGCTTAGGATGGCGCAGATCCCCGAAGGCGCGCGCCTCCTTCTCAACCCCGTCTCGCGCGCGCCCGGCTTTGCGATCGGCAATGTCCATGTCTTGCCGGGCGTCCCCAGCATCATGCAGGGCATTTTCAATGCGCTCAAAGAACGCCTCGAAGGCGGAGAGAGGCTTTTTGCCAAATGCGTCGGTTGCCATCTGGCCGAGAGCCAGATCGCCCAGGGTCTCGGCGCCTTGCAACAGCGCTTCCTCGATCTCGAAATCGGCTCCTATCCCTATTTCCGGCACGGCGAATTCGGAGTGAGCCTCGTCCTTCGCGGCAGCGACGGGACGCGGCTCGAAGCGGCGACGGAAGAACTGAAAGCGCTGATCCGGTCATTGGGCGGCGAGCCCACGGAGGAACCGGCCGAGGAGTAGAGGAACGGCGCGCCCTTCGACGATCTCGCCTTTCGGCAAGCGCAGCAGCGGACGTGGCGGAACGGTAGACGCAGCAGACTTAAAATCTGCTTCCCCTTCGGGGAGTGCGGGTTCGATTCCCGCCGTCCGCACCATCCTTCAGATACCGGAAGGTGTGGCGGCTTCTGAGGAAGCGCCGCGCCCGGCGAATTAGGAGGATGCGGAAAAACCCCCTGTCATTCCGGGACGGCCCTTGAGGGCCGGGCCCGGAAACCATGAACACACGCCAAGCTATTGATTTCGCGGGATTGTGTTTATGGATTCCGGGCTCGCGTCCGCGGGCGACGTGCCGGGCACGGCCGTCGGAGGTTCGCCGCGAAGGCCGCGCAAGGCTGATAGCCCGCGGATCGACCGCGCCCCGGAATGACGATGTTCCAGCATTTTTCCGCAGTCTGTTCTAGACGTTAGCCGCGGCCAGTCGTTCGCGGAGCGCCGAGACGAATTGATCGAGAGTGGCGCAGGCGAGCATCGGGTCGGCGCGGTCCCTCGAGTGGCATCTCAATTCGATCCTGCGCGCGTAATGGGCGTCTTCGACGCGGCGGTAGGAAAAACCGCGGCGCAACCCTTGTTCAGCCGTCCACAAATCGAACGCATAACCCCCGTCCCTCGCTACGACGGGTCCAACAATAGTACGCATGGCACCCCGCCCCCCGGTCATGAGATTGGGATGCAGTAATAGTTTGTAGTTCAGGGCGAGTTTGGAATCCGGTATAATCCTTACGGGAGATTACTTACCACGAACCCGCACGCCCCTTCGGGTCTCGATCGTCGGGCGTTTCAGCCTTTGATGGAGATGACGGGCGTGAGCGTGGCGAGCTTGGGCGAACAGGCGGCGAGGCGGGCGGCGGGGACGGCCCGGTCCCTGTCGAGGACCAGCGGCACGGCCGAAGGATTCCTACCCCGCCGACCCTACGCGGGGTGTTGGGAAATGGCCGCGACGACTTCGCCGGTCAGTTCATGCGAGACATGCAACCCGAGATCGCCGAGCGACACGATCCCGACCATGCGCTTCTGGCGATTGAGCACGGGCAGGCGATGGATCTGCTTCTTTTCCATCAGATGTGACGCTTCGCCGATATCCTGATCATCAAAGCAATAGATAACGCCTTTCGACATCGCCTCGCTGACCGGCGTCTTGGCAGGATCCTCACCCTCGGCGACCGCGCGGCAGGCGATGTCGCGGTCGGTGACCATGCCGATCAACCGATCATCCTTGCCGACCGGGAGGCAGCCGATGTCGAGCGCGCGCATCTTCTGGGCCGCTTCCTGCAGCGACATGTCGGGCCCGACCCAGGCCACGTCTTTCGACATGATCGCCGCGACCGGCACCTTGGGCGGCTCGGTTACCCACAATTGGCGGATCTCCGCCGGCAGGGTGCGAAGCACTTTTTCCTTCTCGCCGGCGCTCAGATGTTTCGCGAGGACGCCGAAGACGATCTTGGTGAGGCGCCGCGCGTCCCGCAGCTCCGTATGTTCCTTGAGCTCAGCACTCACAAGATCGAAGAATTCCTGCTGGTGCCGAGCCCGGTTCGGCTCTTTCGAGGGATCCCACCCTTCGTAATACATGCCGCGGATAAGCATCGGCAGCTGGGCGCCCAGCTCGGCGGCATTTTCCCGCGGCAGCCGGTCGCGCAAGGCGTGCAGCACCGCCCGCAGCCCCGCGAACGCCGCCCTTTCGTTCGGAAAGCCAAGGCCGTCCGTGATTTCCTTGAGCCATTCATGCGTCTTTTGGATCGTGCTGTCGAGCACCGCCAACCTGCTCATCGCCGTCCTCCACGAATTTTCCGCAACTATGAGCCCGGCGCCCGCGGCGTCCATGACCCACATCAATCGGATCGGCGGGAGGAACTCGAAAAGGGAAGAAGGAACCGGAGGAGCCGTCCGCGGCCAAGGAAGCGGGCGCAAGAGGTCTTGCCGGCATCCGAACCGCCGAGCAACAGGATGACGCGCAGCCGCTCGCCCAGGATAGTGGCAGCGGACTGTCGCCACGATTCGGCCTGGCCGAGCGGTTGCAATCCTCCCCTCTAACGGTCACATTCGGCGTAGAGGCATCAAAGAAGGGCGAGCGCAATGGAGATGACGGGCGAATTTCGCATTCCGGCGCCGCGCGAACGGGTTTGGGCGAGCCTCAACGATCCGGAAATTTTGAAGGCCAGCATTCCCGGTTGCGAGTCGATCGAGAAGGTATCGGAGAACGAGTTCGCCGCCAAGGTCACCGCCAAGGTCGGGCCGGTCAAGGCGACGTTCGGCGGCAAGGTCACCCTCTCGGACCTCGATCCGCCGCAGGGCTACACCATCAGCGGCCAAGGCCAGGGCGGCGCCGCCGGCTTTGCCCGCGGCAGCGCCAAGGTGAGGCTCGCCGAGGCGGACGGCGAAACCTTCCTTTCTTATACGGTCGAGGCGCATGTCGGCGGCAAGCTCGCGCAGGTGGGCTCGCGCCTCATCGATGCGACGGCGAAGAAGATGGCGGGCGACTTCTTCTCCCGGTTCCGCGACGCCGTAGCGCCCGAGGCGCCCCCGCCCGCCGCAGCGCCGGAAGAGGAAATGCCCGAAGAGGAAAAGCCGGTGGAGGTGACCGCAGAGCGGCCGCGGATGCGGCCTGCGGCGCCTTCGCCCCGTCCGGGTTTCCGGCTTCCGCCCGCCGTCTGGATCCCGGGCGTCGTCATCGTCGTCGGCCTTCTCCTTTATTTTTTCGTCGCCAAGTGAGCGCATGGAAGAGGATAGAGAGCTTTCCGAACTCTCGCGGATGATCGCCAAGGCGCGGCGCGCCGTCGTCTTTACCGGCGCCGGGATCAGCACCGAGTCGGGGATCCCCGATTTCCGCGGCCCCGGCGGCATCTGGACAAAGATGGCGCCCATCGATTTCGCGGATTTTCTCGCCTCCGAAGAGGCGCGGATCCTATCCTGGCAGCGCCGCTTCGAAGCCGACGAGACGCTCCGCTCGGCGCGGCCGAACCGCGGCCACCGCGCGGTCGCCGCGCTTTTCGGGCGCGGCACCCTCGCCGCGGTCATCACCCAGAATATCGACGGGCTGCACCAGGCTTCGGGGATCCCTGAGGAGCGCGTCATCGAGCTGCACGGCAGCACGACCCATGCCCGTTGCCTCGATTGCTCGCGGCGTTACGAGATCGAGGCGCTGCGGCGCGCTTTCGAAGAGACGCGCAAAGCGCCCGTTTGCGAGAGCTGCGGCGGCTTTATCAAAACCGCGACGATTTCTTTCGGGCAGTCGATGCCCGAGACGCCTATGCGGCGGGCTCATAGCGAGACGCTCGCCGCCGACCTCTTCCTCGTCGCCGGCTCCTCGCTCGTCGTTTATCCGGCGGCCGGCTTCCCGGAACTGGCCAAAACGAATGGCGCGGCGCTCGTCATCGTCAACCGCGAGCCGACCCCTCTCGACGGCATCGCCGATCTCGCCCTCCACCGCACGATCGGCGAGACCCTCGGCGCGGCGCTCGGCGTCGAATAGCCTGCGGCTATCTTGCAGCCTGACGAACGCGGCCGCGCTCATCTGCCGGTCGCATGGCGGGCGTCTGCGACCCGTTCTCGCCGCCGAGATTTTTCTTGATGCGCGCGAGGGTCTCGATGAGGGCCTCGCGCGCCTCGGGCGAGAAGCCGGAGAAGGCCTCGGCGCGGATCGCCTGGTTGATCGTGAGGATGCGCTCGATCACGGAACGGGCGGAGGCGGTCAGCCATAAGGTCCGCACACGGCGGTCGGTCGGGTGGGCGCGCCGTTCGACGAGCCCTTCCTCGGCAAGCTTGTCGAGCATGCGGACGAGCGCGATCGGCTCGATGTCGAGACGGGTTGCCACCTCGGCTTGGCTCACTCCCGGATGGCGTGAGACATAAAGCATGATTCCGGCTTGCCGGCGCGTGATCGGCAAGTCCGTCTCGCGCGCCCGGCGCTCGAAATGCCGTTTCAAGAGCCGCGCGACATCGTTGACAAGAAAGCCGAAAGCGCGGCCGACCGCCGGCTCCTCCAGAGACGCTGGGGGACGGGCGGCTTGAGGCTCTTGCCTTTCCTCATTCCGCAGGGCCACGCTCTCCCTCCGCGAAGGCGCCCGAAAGCGCTGCCGCCGCCCGCGACGGGCGATAGGCGCTGCCAAGCCAACGGCTGAACCGTTCGAGATAGAGATAGACGACGGGCGTCGTGTACAGCGTCAGCCATTGCGAGACCAGAATCCCGCCGACAAAGGCGACGCCGAGAGGCTGGCGCAATTCCGAGCCGGCGCCTTGGCCGAGAGCGATCGGGAGAGAGCCGAAGAGCGCGGAGAACGTCGTCATCATGATCGGACGGAAGCGCAGGAGGCAGGCTTGATGGATCGCCTCGCGCGGGCTTTTCCCCTCGTTTCTCTGCGCGGAGAGGGCAAAGTCGACCATCATGATCGCGTTCTTTTTGACGATGCCGATCAAGAGAACGATGCCGATGATCGCGACCACCGAAAGATCGAAGTGAAAGAACCACAGCATCAGGAGCGCGCCCACCCCGGCCGAGGGCAGGGCCGATAGGATCGTCAGCGGGTGAATGTAGCTCTCGTAGAGAATGCCGAGGACGATGTAGACGACCATGATCGCCGCCGCGAGAAGAAGCGGCATTGTCTTGAGCGAGGCCTGGAACGCCTCGGCCGTTCCGGCAAAGGAACCGTTCAAGGTGGGCGGCGCACCAAGCCGGGCGGCCAAATGTTTGATCGCCGAGACCGCTTGGCCGAGCGCGACACCCGGCGCAAGGTTGAACGACAGCGTCACCGCCGGGAAGATGCCCTGGTGACTGATGGTCAAGGGCTCCAGCTTGGAACGGAAACGGGCGACGGCGGAGAGCGGCACTTCTGCGCCGTTCGGCGCGGCGATGAAGATTTTCTGCAATGCCGCCGGGTCATCCCGGAACTGCGGCGCCACCTCCAGGACGACCTTGTACTGGTTGGTCGAGCCGTAAATCGTCGCGACCTGCCTTTGGCCGAAAGCGTCGTAAAGCGTCTCGTCGATCGATGCGGCCGAAAGACCGAGACGCGAGGCGGCATTGCGATCGACCACGACCTCGATATGCGGCGCCGCGATCTGCTGGTCGGAGGCGACATCCTGAAGCTGCGGCAGTTTTTTCATCCGGCTTTCGAGGATCGGCGCCCAGTGATTGAGTTCGTCGAGGTTGGTGTCGGTCAAAGTGTATTGATATTGGGTGCGGGCGAGCCTGCCGCCGACGGTGATGCTCTGGGGGATCTGCATGAAGAACTTCGCCCCGACGATCCCAGCCGTCTTTTTCCGCAAATCCTGCAGGATGGCTTCGGCGGAGGGCCGGGTGCCGTAGGGCTTCAACTGGGCGAAGATGCGGGCGGTGTTTTCGCCGGGGTTGTAGGCATAGGCGCCGGCGAGCATGAAGACGCCGCCGACGCCCGGTTCCTTGCGCACGATATCGACGATTTTGTGCGCGATTCTCGAGGTGGCCGCGAACGAGGAATCCTGCCTCGTGTCGACCTCGCCGAAGAGGAGCCCGGTATCCTGTTGCGGTACGAAGCCTTTGGGGATCGCCACATAGAGATAACCGGTGACGACGACGAGAAAGAGCGTCCCGAGAAGCACCGGAAACTGGTGCCGGAAAACGAAATTGAGGCCGCGATCATACGCCCGCCGAAACGCCTCGAACGCCTCTTCCGCGCGCTCATTGAGGCGATTTCTTCGCATTTCGCTTCTGGGTTTCAAAAGAAGCGAGCATAAGACCGGGGTCAAGGTCAGCGAGAAGAAAGCCGAAGCCAATACCGCAAGCGCCACGGTCGCGGCGAACTCATGGAAGAGACGGCCGATGACGCCTCCCATGAAAAAAATGGGAATGAAGACGGCGATCAGGGAAAAGGTGATCGAAACGATCGTAAAGCCGATCTGCCCCGCGCCTTTGAGCGCCGCCTCAAACGGGCGCTCTCCCGCCTCGATATGACGGACGATGTTCTCGATCATGACGATCGCGTCGTCGATCAGAAAGCCGACCGAGATCGTCAATCCCATCAATGAGATGTTGTCGAGCGTGTAGCCCGCGACATACATCACCGCAAAGGTGGCGAGAAGCGAAAGCGGGACGACGAGACTCGGGATCACCGTCGCCCAAAGGCTCCGCAAAAAGACGAAAATGACGAGCACGACGAGGCCGATCGTCAACAGCATCGTATGCTCGACGTCGGTGATGGCGGCGCGGGTCAACTCCGAGCGATCGGCCATTAAATCCACATGCACCGCGGGCGGGATCGAACGCTCGAGGCGCGGCATCAGCGCCTTCACTCGCTTGATGAGAGCGATCGTATTGGTGCCCGGGGCGCGCTCGATCGCCAGCCCTTCGGCCGGCCTGTTGTCGTACCAGGCGCCCATCTGGGTGTTGAGAACGGAATTCTCGACATGGGCGACATCCTTGAGGCGCACCGGCCGGCCATGGCGATAGGCGACGATTACGTTCTTGAAGAGGGCGGCGTCGTCGAGCTGATCGTTGCTGCCGATCGAAAACGCGCGGTTCTGCCCCTCGATCTGGCCTTTCGGAAGATCGACGGTGGCGTTGGCGATGGCCGTGCGGAGGTCTTCGAGACTGAGATGGCGCGCCGCGAGCGCCGTCGGGTTGGCCTCGACCCGGACCGCATACGGCTTCTGGCCGAAGACGATGATCTGGCCAACCCCTCTCACCATCGACAGAGACTGGGCGAGCAGGTTCGAAGCGTATTGGTCGAGCCGGTAGTCCGGCAGCGCATTCGAATGAACGGCGTAAATGAGGACCGGGAAGTTCGCCGGGTTGACTTTGCGGTAGGTCGGCGGACTCGGCAGATCCTTGGGTAAAAGACCGCTCGCGGCGTTGATCGCCGTCTGCACGTCCTGCGCCGCGCCGTCGATCGGGGTCGAAAGATCGAACTGCAAGGTGATGGTCGTCGTTCCGATGCCGGAGAGCGAGGTCATCTCCGCAAGGCCCGGGATCGAGGTGAACTGCTGCTCGAGCGGGGTGGCGACCGAGGAGGCCATCGTCTCGGGGTTGGCGCCGGGGAGATTGGCGGTCACCGTGATGGTCGGGAAATCGACGTTCGGAAGCGAGGCAACCGGAAGCTGCATGTAGGCGGCGGCGCCGAACACGAGAACTCCCAGCATGAGGAGCGAGGTCGCGATCGGGCGGCGGATGAAGGGGGCGGAAATATTCACGACGACGCCCCGGCTGCGCTCGCCGCGTGCGCTTTCTCGAAAGGCCGCGAGGCCGCCCGCGCGCCGTTTTTGAGCCGGTATTGCCCTTGGACGACAACCCTCTCGCCGGGCTTCAGACCGCGTTTGATGACGGTGACGCCGTCGCCGCTCTCGCCGATCTCGACAGGACGCCGCTCGACCGTATCATTCTTGCGGATGACGTAAACGTAATGGCCGTCGGGGCCTTCCTCGACCGCCGGCGAGGGCACGGTCGGAACGTCCTTCAAGGTGCGCAGGACGACCTTGACATCGACGAATTCCCCGGGCCAGAGCCGCTCTCCTTTATTGGCAAAGCGCGCCTTCATTCCGATCGTCCCGGTCGACTGGTCGATGGCGTTGTCGATAAAGGTGAGCCGGCCGCGCCCCAAGACGCCCTTCCCGTCGCCGGATAAGGCTTCGATGGATAGCGGCGCATCCGCCTCGATGTGGCGGACCGGATAGAGATCCTTCTGAGGAAGCGTGAAAGAGACGAAGATCGGCCTCACCTCGTTGATGGTGACGAGCGTTGTGTTGTCGGCCGCGCGCACGAAATTGCCGACATCGACGAGACGCGCGCCGAGACGTCCGGCGATCGGCGCGCGGATCAGGGTGTAGCCGAGGTTGAGCTTTGCGGTCTCGATCTGCGCTTCGTCGCCTTTGATCGCGGCTTCGAGCTGTTTGACCAGTCCCTTTTGTTGATCGTATTGCTGCACGGTCTGGAAGCCGTGGCCGACGAGTTTTGCATAACGGGCGAGATCGGCTTTGGCGGTCTCGAGTTGCGCTTCGTCCTTTTCCTTTTGCGCGCGGGCCGCGTCGAGCGCCGCCTGATACGGACGCGGATCGATCTCGATGAGCGGCGCGCCCGCCTTCGCCTCATCACCCTCCTTGAAGAACAGCTTCACGATCTGGCCGTCCACCCGGCTCTTGACGGCGACGGTGTTGTAAGCTTGCACCGTACCGAGGCCGTAGAGGTATTCCGGAACGTTTTGCGTCGTCACTGCGGTCTCGGTCACCGGGATGGGCGGGGGCAGCGCCTCGGCGGCCGCCCTGCCGACGCCGCTCGCATGGTCGAGGCGCCAAAGCAAGAGCGCCGCCAGGGCGGCGGCAACGGTTCCGGCGATCGCAAGCTTCAAGAAACGCGGCATCTATCGAGGCCAAGTCGGCAGCGTCGCGCCCTGTATATCATAGACAATCTATATGTAAAAGGTGACGGTGCCATCCCTGCCTCGGCTCTCCTGCGCCCTCCTTTGCCGGTGCCCTCGCAACCCCCACCTGCCCCCGGACGGCCGGCCCGCCAAGGGCGGGCGTTGCGGGTATCGGCCGCGGCTCCTCATGCATCGGTCCCGCGGTCCCAAATCGCGCACGGCTTCAAAGCCACCACAGGCCAAAAAGGATCGTCAGCAGCGCGAGCGGAGCACCGAGACGCAGATGCTCCCAAAACCCGATCCGCACACGGCCCAAGCCGGCCCATTGGACGACGATGAGATTGGCGACCGAGCCCAAAATCGTCAAGTTGCCGGAAAGGGTCGAAGCCATCGCGACGAGGAGCCAGGCATGCTGCGTGTCGGGCAGCCTTTGGACGAAGGGCTTGAGCATCATGACCGCCGGGACGTTGGAGACGAGGTTCGAAAGACCCGCGGTCAAGAAAGCGAGCAGCGGCGCTTCGGCGAGCTTTCCCGGTCCCCATCGGGCGAGGATCGCCGCAGGATCGATCGCCTTCTCGAACCCGGCGACGACGACAAAAAGGCCCGCGAACATCAGAAGTAGCGGCCAATCGATCTCGCGATAGACCTTGTGGCTTTTGACCGCGCGGGTCAGAAGCATGAAGGAGCCGGCGATAAGCGCGACCTTGGCCGGCGGCTGGTGCAAAAAGAACGCGACCACCATGGCGAGCACGACGAGCGCCGATTTGAGGGCGAGGGGCCCGTGCGCGTGGGCAGGCGCCGCGGCCGAATTGAGACGCTCGCGCGTCAGAAACTCGCGTCGATAAAGAAGGGCGATCAGAATAAACGCAACGAGAAGCCCGACCGCCGCCACCGGCGCGAGGCGAAAGGCAAAGGTGTCGTAAGGAATGTGGGAAAAGCTGCCGATCATGATGTTCTGCGGGTTGCCGGTAATGGTCGCCACGCCGCCGATGTTCGAGGCGGCGGCCACCGCCAGAAGATAGGGGACGGGATTGCGTCCGAGCCTTCTCGCCAGATCGAGAACGAGCGGCGTCATGACGAGGCAGATCGCATCGTTGACGAGAAAGGCGGAGAAGAAGCCTGCAGAAAGGGTGATCGCCGCGAGAAGCGCCAGAGGATGGCGCATGCGCGAGGCAAGCTCATTGTTGACGAGCCGGAAGAAACCCGAAAGGCGCAAATTGCCGACGACGATCATCATCCCCAAAAGGAGGGCGAGCGTCGCGAAATCGATCGCCCTGAAGGCGTCTTCGAGCGGCAGAACCCCGGCGCCGACCATGAGGCTCGCGCCCAAAAGCGCGGTTCCGGCGCGGTCGAGATAAAACCCGGGCAGTTTACCGATGGCGATGACGAGATAGGTCGCCGCGAAAATGGCGATGGCGGCGCGACCCGAAAACTCTCCGGCGCCGCTTTTGGCGAAGGCCACGGGGGGCCCGAGGAGGAAAAACGTGAAAAAAAGTGTGAGGGCGGCCCCGAGGAAGACGCGCCAGACCCGCTCCCTTTTGCTCTCCTTCATTCCTTATGACGCAGCTGTCCCTCTTGTTATAGTGCCCTCAATAAATGGCGAGGCCCAAAGGGAGGTGGGAGATGACGGTGCGACACAACAAGACCGAGAACGAGATCACTCTTGAGGCGCTGGAGCGCTTCGCCGCGACCCCCGACCCGCGCCTTCGGACGATCATGCGTTCTCTCGTCACCCATCTGCACGCTTTCGTCAAGGAGGTCGCGCTCACCGAAGCCGAATGGTGGAAGGCGATCGAGATCCTGACCCAAGCGGGACACAAATGCAGCGACAAGCGGCAGGAATTCATCCTCTTTTCGGATACGCTCGGGGTCTCGATGGTGGTCGACCTTTTGAGCCATCGCAAGCCCGAAGGGGCGACCGAGTCGACCGTCTTCGGGCCGTTTCACCGTTTGGGCGCGCCCGAGATGCCGCCCGGAGCCAACATCGCCTCTCTCGACAAGAGCGGGATTGCGACCCTGGTGCGCGGCCGCGTCCTCGATCTCGAAGGACGGCCCATCGCGGGCGCCCTTCTCGATGTCTGGCAGGCGCAGACGAGCGGGCTTTACGATTCCCAGGACCCCTCGCTCGACGGTCTTCACATGCGCGGCAAATTCCGGAGCGACGACAAAGGCCGCTATCTCGTCCGCACCGTGCGCCCGGTTCACTACCCGATCCCTTCCGACGGCCCGGTCGGCGCAATGCTCGCCGCAACCGCACGCCATCCCTGGCGCCCGGCGCACATCCATTTCGTCCTTTCGGCCGAGGGTTACGAGCCGGTGACGACCCATCTCTTCGACAGCGCCGACCCTTACCTCGAAAGCGATGCGGTCTTTGCGGTGAAGGATAGTCTCATCTGCGATTTCGTGCGCCACGAGCGGGCGGAAGAAGACGCGGCGTCGCTCGGCATCGCGCCGCCTTATCTCTCGGTCGATTTCGATTTTGTTTTAAAGCCCGCCGCAGAGGGCGCCGCCCACGACCCGCTCGAAGGGCAAAAGCGCCTTGCCGCCCTCGGCGCCGCCGCTTGAACCGGGAGTGCGCGCGTCTCGCGCGCTTGCGGGCGAGAGTGCCTGCGAAGAAACACGCCCGGACACGACTCGTCATTCCGGCCGAAGCGGAGCGGAGGGCCGGAATCTATGAACACCGGCTTTTCCAAAGCGTTTAGAGGCCGGTGTTCTTGGATCCCGGGCTCGCGGGCTTTCGCCCGCGCCCCGGGATGACCGCTTTATGGACTCCTTGATAGCCTCAGACGCCCACGGTCCCGAATAAGTGCTATTCCGCCGCCTCTCGGGCGGGTGCGGGGAGCGAGGCGGGTTGGATCTCGATGTCGCGGAGAAGCGGCTCTTCGGCGAGCGCCACCTCATTCTCGATGAGGCCGCCGCAGCCCGGGCAGAAGAACTGGCGGAACTGCGGCTCGGCGTCGACAAAGCGCTTGGCCTCGCCGAGAAGCGGGCTCGCGCGGGTGATGGGGGCGTCCTCGCGGATCGCGGCTTCCTTGTAGTTTCCGGAAAGGGGCCCCAGATCGGCGGCGCAGCGGGCGCAGGAAAAATGCGGGCCGTCGCGGCTTTGGCGAACAACGAGCGCTTCGGTCGCGGCGAAAAGAACCCTCCCCTCGAGCGTTCGCGGCGCCTGCTTGTGGCCCGCGATGCGGCGGGCGCGGGTTTCGGCGCGCAGGCGTTCGCTCGCTTCGCCATCGACGGCTAATTCGCCCCGATCTTCCCGCAAAACGACGCCGTAGATCTCGCGGGCGGCCTCGAGGCTGACGCTCTTTTCCTCGACATCCTCGCGGACCTTTTCGGCGTCGCGTTCCATCGGGTCGCCGAAGCCCCCCGCCGCCGACCACATGACGGCATAAACATCCTCGGGAAGCTGGACGAAATTCTCCTGCCGCAAGCCGAGCGTCACGCGCTCTCCCGCGAGGTCGTCGATGTCCTCGATGAGGCGCCGCTCGGCAAAGCGGCGGCGGATGTCGCTCGCCGTCACGAAGCGGTAGACGTTGGGGCCCCCGGGATAGCCTCCCATCATTCCCGTAGAGGTCGGAACGGCGTTCCCCGATGAGAGCGTATCCTGGGTGATGCGCTCGGTGCGGTGCGGCAGAAAGCAGCTTTCGGCCGAAAGCCCGCCGCGGAATTTGCCGGCGCCGCCCGAATCGACGACTTCCTTGCGATAAAGGAAGAGGAGCGGAAAAGTCTGCTCGGTGTGCTCGATGTTGGGCAGCTTGCAGATGGGCGTCCTCGCCTGGCCTCCGGTCGAGATGCCGTCGCCGGCGGAGAACGCGCCGACCGCGCCGCCGATCGGATCGACGAGAAGATAGCCGTAACGCTCGCCCCACTGGTCGATGCCGCGGAAGATCGTCGCCGGCCATTGGCTCGTCCCGCCGATGCACATGATGTCGCCGCGCATCTCGGGATCGCTGTAGATCATCTTCGAGAGGACGTTGTAGGCGGGGTAGAGCGAGATCTCCATCGCCTGCGTCGGGGCGGTCGAAACAGAAGCCGGGTGGTTGGCGCAGTTCATCGTTCCCGGCGTCGGGTCGAAGGTGACGTGGCGAAGCGCGCCGCCGACCGAGAGATACTGGTCCCAGCACAAAAGCTCGTTGAGCGCGACGATGATCGAGCCGCGCCAGCCGGAATAGGTGGCGTTCATGGCGCCGTCCTGCGGCGCCGTGCCTTCGTTTTCGAAGGTGAGATGCCGGCCCTTTTTGATAAGGGTCAAAGAGACGCGGTGGACGCGGCGGTCGCCGGGACGGCAGCATTCGACATAGGTGCGCTCGCGCCAGGTGCCGTCCGGCAGGCGCGCGAGCTTATCGAGAAACGCGCTCTCGCCGTTCTCGATAATGCGCTTCATGACGCCTTTGACGGTCGCGTCGCCGTAGCGGCGGATCAAGGTTTCGACCCGCGCCTTGGCAGTGGTGTTGCCGGCGAGTTGGGCGCGGAAATCGAGAGCGACGAGCTCGGGCTTCCTCGAAGAACGCAGATAGAGGGCCTCGATGTCGCGGCGGATCTCGCCCGCCTCGATGATCTTGACGGGCGGGATCAGGATCCCTTCGTCGAACGAATCGCGCGCCGAAGGGCAAAAGCTCCCCGGAGTGATGCCGCCGATGTCATATTGGTGAAGGCAGTTCGTCACCCAGCAGAAGAGCTCGCCCTCATGAAAGACGGGGCACATCAGCATCACGTCCATCTGGTGCGCGGCGCCGACCCAGGGGTCGTTGGCGAGAAACATGTCGCCTTCGCGGATCCCGGGATTGTCGCTCCGGTATTCGAGGATCCATTTGACCTGGGTGTCGGTGACCCCCGACATGTACTGCATGTAGGGGCCGAAAAAGACGAATTCGGCGTCTTCCGTCAGGATCGACGGGTTGAGGTCGAGCGCGTACATCGCGATCGGCGAGCCCGAGATGCGCTGGATCGTGGCGCCGTGCTCCTCGTTGATGTTCCAGAGCGCGTGGCGGATGACCTCGTAAGTGACGGGGTCGATCTCGGTTTGCGCGTGCCGGTGCAGTTTCAGTTTCGGCGAGATTCCGAGCTCTTTCGGCGGCACATAGGGGTAGGCGACCCCATCGAAGGCAATTCCGGTCATCTCGCTGATCTTCGGCATTCGAGAGCCTCTCACGCTTGGACGAGCCGCGAGTGAAATGCGAAACTCCGCGCTTGTCGAGAGGCGAAAGCGCTGCGCGCTACACCGGGACCGCGCGCATCCCTTGCCGAAAAAAAGGGCCGGTCTTCCGATAATGCTTTTTGAGGGCTTTTCTTGGAACCGGCAGGAGTATACCGGTCTGGAGTCTCGGAGCTCCCATGAATAGAGGAGCCCTCGATCAGGGAGGGTGAAGGAAGGTCATGAGGAGAAAAGCGTGCCGCTCTCCGGTATCCGCGTCGTCGATTTGACCCGCGTCCTTGCGGGACCGTTCTGTTCGATGCTTCTCGCCGATATGGGGGCGGAAGTGATCAAGATCGAAATCCCGGGCGAGGGCGACACGGTGCGGCGGGCGGGGGTGATCCGCGATGGCATCTCCTGGTATTTCGCCGCTTTCAACCGCAACAAGCGCTCGCTCACCTTGAACCTGCGGCATGAGGAAGGGCGAGAAGTGCTTGCGAAGCTCATCGCGAACAGCGAGGTGCTCGTCGAAAATTTCCGCCCGGGCGTTCTCGCGCGCATGGGCTTCGACGAGACGCGCCTCAAGGCCCTCAACCCCGGCCTCGTCTATGGCAACATCACGGGCTTCGGCGAGACGGGACCATATCGCGACCGCCCGTCCTTCGATTTCATCGCCCAGGCGATGAGCGGCCTCATGAGCGTCACCGGAGAGAAGGACGGGTTGCCGTTTCGCGCCGGGCCGCCGATTGCCGACCTTCTCGCCGGGCTCTACGGCGCGCTCGGGATCTGCGCCGCGCTTCTCGCGCGCGAGAAGAGCGGAAGGGGCGAAAAGGTGGGAGCGAACCTCCTCTCCAGCACGATCAGCATCCTCGGATTTTTCGCCGCCAATTATTTCGCGACGGGCGAGGCGCCGGAGCGCACCGGAAACGATCATGCGATCGTCGCGCCCTATGGTCTCTTCCGCACGAAAGACGGCGCGGTGGCGCTCGCGCCCGCCCAGGAAGCCACTTACCAGAGGCTCCTCGACGCGCTCCAATTGCCGCAGCTGCGCGAAGACCCGGATTTCCGCACCAACGCGCTGCGTCTCAAGAACAGGGAGAAGATCAACCGCATCGTCGGGGCGCGGCTCCTCATGGAAACGAGCGACTATTGGATCGCCCGCCTCAACGCCGCCAATGTCCCCTGCGGGCAGGTCAAGAACTTGGCGGAAGTCTTCGCCGATCCCCAGGTCGAAGACCAGGAGATGGCGATCGAGGCCGATCATCCCGGGCACGGCAAAGTCAGGATGCTGGGCTTCCCTTTGAAATTTCGCGACCGCCCCTGCCGGGTGCGCCTTCCGGCCCCGGATCTCGGCGGGGACACCGAAGCGGTGCTCGAAGAGATTGGCTACTCCGCTCCAGAGATCGCGCGGCTCAAAGAAAAAGGGATCGTTTGAGCGGTCTCTTCAGACCCGCTCGGCAATGGCGATGGCGAGGCGCGCGCCCGCCTTGATGGCGGCGGAGAAAAGCGGAAAGCCGGGCAGGTCGGCCGCGCCCTCTTTGAGCGCGACTTCGAGATGGGCAATCTCGTCCTCGCGGAAGGCGAGAAGCTTTTCCTTGAGTGCGGGTTCGGTGTCGGCGAGGCGCTCGGCTTGGGTTTCGTAATGCCTTTCGATCACTTCTTCCACCGCGACCGTCGCGGCCATCGCCGCCTGCTCGCCCAGAAGCGCCGACAAGACCCCCAGTCCGTAGCCGGCCATCGACCAGAGCGGAGTGAGAAGGCTCGGGCGCACGCGGTTTTCGCAGATGAGGCGCTCGAACTCGGAGAGGTGAGCCTCTTCGCGTTCCGCCATGCGGGCGATCGCCGCGGCGGCGCGGCCGCGCCGCAATATCGCGAGTTGGCCTTCATAGATCCTTTTCGCTCCAAGCTCGCCCGCGTGATCGACGCGCAACATGCCGGCCAATTCGGCCCCGGCGTCGGCCCCCGGATCTCCGGGAAGGCGCTCCGGCCTCGTCATCGCCATCTCCGTCGCCGGCGGCGGGAGCCAAGGAAAGCAAGCGAGAAGCCCATCATCGCCAGCGAAGCGAGGAGGTTCCAGCCGGCAAGCGAAATCCCGAAAAGCGACCACGCTGGGATGTCGCAACGCACGCCTTGTTGGCCCATGATCTCCTTTTTGAGCGCGGCAAGGCTCGTCGGAGTCGCGGTTCCGGCGGTGCAGGCGGTCGGCCCGGCAAGCCAATGGTGTTCGACCCCGACATGATAGGCGGCAAGCGCCGCGCCCGCCGCAAAGACGAGCGCGAGAGACAGGGCGAGGAAGGACGGGGCGAGGCGAGGGCCGAAGAGCGCTCCGATGAGGGAGATCAGGATTGCCGCCGTCCAAGGCCAGCGTTCGGCAAGGCAAAGCTCGCACGGCAAAAGGCCGCCCCAATATTGCGAAAGGAGCGCGCTTCCGAGAACGCCGGCGCTCGCTGCGAAGGCGAGGAGCGCAAAAGCGCGGGTGGAGGAATGGCGGGAAAACATCGGGCTTGTGTCAGAGGGCTCCAAGCTCGATCCCTTCGTAAAGCTCGCTCATCGCGACCTTCAGAGGGACCGAGGAGAAGGAAAGAACGGCATCTTGGCCGAGAACGAGCTCGGTCAGCCAATCTTCCCCTTGGCGGCGCAACAGCTCGCCGTAACAGCTTTCCGAATCGAGAAGGAGGATCTCGCCGACACTCGCGATCTGCCGGTAGGCCGGCGACTTGACTTTGCGGTCAAAGGCCTCGGTGCTCGGCCAGAGGATCTCGATGATGAGAAGCGGCTCCCGAAGGAGCTGTTCTCCGCGCCGGTAGGGCTCGCAGGTCACGGCGAGGTCGGCGATGTAACAGGTGTCGTCGCGATCCGCCCGGGTTATTCCGGCCTCACTTACGACGGCACAGGGCCGCCGGCTGCGGAGCGCCACGTCGATCATTCCACCGAGCCGAGCAGCGAGAATGCCGTGGCCGGGAGCGGGAGGCGGCATCGCCTGCGGCATCCCCTCCACAAGCTGGTAACGGGTATCGGTCCCGTCCTCCCAGCGGAGAAACTCTTCCAAGCTCATCCGCCTCAGAGCCGCCTCGGCCATATTTCCCTCCGCTTCCGATATGGGGATCGAAGCGTCTTCCCGCCAACATTCGGCGCCCCTCTTAGAGCCTCCTTTGAGGCGGTCTCCCTCGTTCCGGGCCACCACAACCTGGGAGATAACAGAAAGCATCAACATGGCCTTTCCCGAGAGATTCGCGGGTCCGATAGACGCGACACGGATAACACCCTGTTATGACTTCGAGAAGCCATTCTGAACGCAGGAGGGGGTGTGGAAAGACTTGTGGGCGCATTGGGAAAAGCGGGCACAACCGGGCACGAAAGTGAAGTTTCTGGGGATAACCCTGGTGAAAGCCGCTAAGGGGATTGCGCCTTGTTGAGGGTAGGGTAGCGTCGCATCCGCGTGGTCGATTACGGTCCGCCTCGCGGTCCTGGCCCAGCGATCGATGGGCGCAGCCGGGTGCGTTCCCGGCTCCCGCACCACGCAGGAGGGGGCGCCTCGCTGGGGGAGAGGCGCCCTTTTTCGACTCCGCTCCGCAGCCGCAAACGATCGCTGCAGCGGCGCCGGAAGGCTTCGACTCGAAAACCCGCGCCGATCGCGCCGGCGGCAAAGGGAAAGACCTCCCAAGAGTCGCAGCGTTCGTCGAGCGGGCGAAAGAGGTCACCAAGTGAAGGTGGTCGCCTCGAGTTCGATTGCGCCGTCCTTCCGGATCTCACCCAAAAGATGCAGCCGGCAGGAAAGGCCGCCGGGGCAGGGAAGGAGCTCTTCCTGCGGAGGAAGCGGCGGCGGGATGAAGAGCCGCGGCTTTCCGGTGTCGGCTGGAGGAGGCAGGAGTTCGGAGAAGGACGCCGTCGGTTGCGCCGAAGCGGGGCGCGGCACGAGCGGCATGAGAAAAGCCGCCGCAACGAGGAGCCGCGCGCAGATCTTCAGACTCTGACGGAGAGGAACAGGGACGGGGTGCTTCGTGATCGCGGTTCTCCCGAAAAAGCCTTGGCGCGGGCCCCTGCGGCTTCCCCGAAGAGGGCGCCCTTCAGTTCATTCTCAGCCCGGTGATGTGCCGCGGATCGGGCTTTAATTCGCCCTTTTCGACCTTTTTGACGAGATCGGTGAGGATGGCGTTGGCCCGCGCGGCGATGCCGATTTCCTCGCCTTTCTTGACGACGTGGCCGTTGAGGAATTCGATCTCGGTACGCCGGCCTTTGACCATGTCCTGGCCCATCGACGGCCGATGCGCTCCGCCTCCCGGGCGGTTCACCTCCGCAAGGCGGTGCTCGTCATAGGTCTTGAGTGCCTCCTCATCCCCTTCGCCGGCGCGCGCGATCGTCTCCGGAGGCATGTGCATGATCTCTTCGAGCTCATAGCCTTGCGCCTCGCCGATGCGGATCGCCTCGCTGCCGAGGCGGGCGGAGAAATGCCGGATCGCGTCGCTCTTCACCATTTCCTTGGCGATGAGGCCGGTCGCGGCCGAAAGACCGTTGCCCATGACGTTGATGACGAGCTTCGACCAGCGCTCGCCCCAGAGATTCTCCGTCACCTTGGCGCTGTCGGCGTGACCGACGAGCCGGCAAACCTCGCGCGCGCGCTCGGTGATGCGTCCATGGACTTCGCCGGCGCGGAAGACCGTGTGGCGCTCGCCCGACTTGCCGGCGGCACGCCGCACCTCGCCCGGCGCATGAAGTTCGACCGTGATCGAGCTCGCAACGCAACCCAAGATCCTGCCCCAGCCGACGATCCCGGCGATCGTCTCCTCGTTCATGCAGTTCTGAAGCGAAACGAAATAGCCGCTTTGCGCAACGTATTGGCGGATGAGAGCCGTCGCCCAAAGGGTGTCGTAGGATTTGGTGCAGATGAACGCGATGTCGATCGGCGCTTCCTTGGAGAGATGCTGAACCTCGGTCAAATGGAGCGCGCGGACGGGAACGGTAAAGGGCTCGACCCCGGTGAGGTGCGAGATGCGCAGCCCCTCTTTGCGCATCGCTTCGACATGCTCGGGCCAGGGATCGATAAAGGTCACCTCCTCGCCGGCTTTCACCATATGCGCCCCGGCGTAGCAGCCGACCGCCCCCGCGCCGACGATCGCTATCCTCTTCGGCATTCCCTTTCCCTCCTCGAATTCCCGGCGACGTGCCGCGCCGAAACGATCCTAATACGAGGCCGCGTTCCCTGAACAGATGGACCGCGCGGGCGGCCCCATGCTATCCGAGATTTGAAGTGCCTTCAGCAGCACACGAGGCGGCAGAGGATGATCGAAATCGAGCGGCCGGACGATCTTTCGGCTTATGTCGGCAAGGAGATTGGCGTCAGCGATTGGCTCACCGTCGACCAGGGAATGATCGACAAGTTCGCCGAGGCGACGGGCGACCATCAGTGGATCCACGTCGATGTCGAGCGTGCGAAGCGCGAGATGCCGGGAGGCAAGACGATCGCGCACGGATACCTGACGCTCTCCCTCGTGCCGCGGCTGAGCCACACGATCTACCGCATCAAGCAGCGCTCGCACGGCCTCAATTACGGTTCGAACCGGGTGCGTTTCACCGCCCCGGTTCCTTCGGGCTCGCGGATCCGCGCGAGACAGAAGATCAAAGCGGTCGAGCGGATCACGGGCGGAGTGCGCGTCACCTCGGAAAGCCGGGTCGAGGTCGAAGGCGAGGAGCGGCCCGCGCTCATCGCCGAAACCATCAGCATGATGTACGATTGACGCCGAGCGCGGAGGGGCTCGTGGCCCCATCGAGGAGTCGCGCCGCCGGCGCGAGGCGGTCTCCCGCCGGCTCATAATCGAGAACATAGAGGACGGTGTTGCGCGTCGGTGCCGGCGGGCTGCCGGGCGGGAGCGCGTGACGCATGAGCTGGCGGATCATCGCGCCGTGGGTCGAGACGGCAATCCGCAGGTAGGGATGAGCGAGGGCAAAGCCGCGGAGCGCCGTAAGACCGCGCAGCCGCGTCTCTCTCCCGCTCTCGCCGCCGGGAAATGCGACATCGTCGTCGGTGAACCAGCGCTCGGTAAGCTCGCTTCCGAAACGGGCCTTGGCCTCCTCCCATAAAAGACCTTCGGCCTCGCCGACGCGGGTTTCGCGCAGCCCCGGTTCGTGGAAGATCGGCACGCCGCAGACCTCGGCGACGACCCTCGCCGTCATTGCGGCGCGCGCGAGGTCGCTCGAAAGCACGCACTCGATCCCTTCATCGACGAGCTTTTTGGCGAGCGCCTCGGCCTGGATGCGCCCGGTCGCGTTGAGCGGCACGTCGGTGCGGCCTTGCAGGCGCCCTTCGCGGTTCCAGTCGGTCTCGCCGTGCCGGAAGAGAAAAAGAAGGCGCCGCTCGCCGTCCGCTCCTTTTCCCGCCGCATCTGCCATCAGGCTCCTCCACGCTCGCAATACCGTGCGCGGTCTTCTACCGGAGCGCCAAATCCAGGGCAACCGAGCCTTTTGCCCTTGCACCTCGCAGCGCGGCGCTATACTGGCGCGGCGTGCGGATGAGGATGCGGTTCGGGGAAGAGGCGGACATGGAAACACTCGAAGAATTCGATTTCGTCATCGTCGGCGCCGGCTCGGCCGGCTGCGTTCTGGCGAATCGTCTTTCGGCCGATCCCGCCACTCGGGTTCTGCTGCTCGAGGCGGGAGGCGAAGACAAGAACCTCTGGATCCATATCCCCGCCGGCTTTTACCGCAACATCTTCAATCCGGCGATCGGCTGGGGCTTCGAAACCGAGCCTCTGCCCGCTCTCGGCGGCCGGCGCATGCCCTGGCCGCGCGGCAAGGTCCTGGGCGGGTCGAGCGCGATCAACGGCCTCATTTATATCCGCGGCCAGCCCCAGGATTTCGATATGTGGGCGCAGCTCGGCAACAGCGGCTGGTCTTATGACGACGTCCTCCCCTATTTCCGCCGCGCCGAAAACCAGGAGCGGGGCGAGGACGAATATCACGGCGCAGGCGGCCCGCTTTGCGTCTCCGATCTCAGAGCGCGCCACGAACTGCACGACGCCTTTATCGCCGGCGCGATCGAGGATGGTTACCCGTTCAATGGCGACTTCAATGGGGCGGCGCAGGAGGGGGCCGGCCCGCTGCAAGTGACCGTCCGCGGCATGAGGCGTTGCAGCACCGCGGTCGGCTATCTGCGCCCGGCGATGAAGCGTCCGAACCTCAAAGTCGAGACCCGCGCGCTCGCCCATCGTGTCCTCTTCGACGGCAAGCGGGCGGTCGGCCTCGAATACCGAAAAGACGGCGCCTCCCACCGCGTCCGCGCGCGAGCCGAGGTGTTGCTCGCGGGCGGCGCGATCAATTCGCCCCAGCTTCTCCAGCTTTCGGGGGTGGGGCCCGCGGCACTCTTGAAAAGCTTTGGCATCGCCGTCGTCGCGGATCTTCCCGGTGTCGGCGAGAACCTGCAAGACCACGTCAATACCCGCCTCGTCTACCGCGCGCGGCACGCCAACACGCTCAACGAAGTGTCAAGGAGCCTTTGGCGGAAGGCCTGGGCCGGGCTTTCCTACATGTTCGCGCGGCGCGGCGCCTTGATGATGGGAGCGGCGCCGATCGGGCTCTTCGTGCGCACCCGAGAGGGTCTGGAATCGCCCGACGTGCAATACCAGTTTCTCGCGGGGAGCTTTGTCAAACCCGGCGAGGCGATGCACGATTTTCCCGCCTGTCAGGCGACCTGCATTCCCTGCCGGCCGCAAAGCCGGGGATGGATCAAAATCCACTCGCCCGATCCCGCGGTGCCGCCGGCGATCCAGCCCAATTATCTCGCGGCCGAAGAAGACAAGAGGACGCTCATCGCGGGCCTGCGGATCGCCCGCCGCATCTTCAATACGCGGGCGATGCAGGAATATGTCTCCGAGGAAGTGCTTCCCGGCGCTGCGGCCGAAAGCGATGAGGATTGGCTCGACCACATCAAGAAAAACGCCGGCACCACCTATCACCCGACGAGCACCTGCATGATGGGCCGGGGCGAAAAGGCGGTGGTCGACAGCGCGCTCAGGGTGCGAGGGCTTTTGGGGATCCGGGTCGCCGACGCCTCGATCATGCCCGCCGTCGTCTCCGGCAACACCAACGCCGCCACCATCATGATCGGCGAGAAAGGCGCCGAGATGATCCTCGCCGCCGCCCGCGCCGCCACCCCCGCGGCGCGCTTCAAGACGGCGTAGCACGGGGGGCAGATTTTCGCGCAACCAAGGCTTTCGGCTTGCCCGCTCAGCGTCTTTTTCGTGCTACGATCCGGTAGTCGTCGTGCGGGC
>JAKAOO010000205.1 GCA_021812165.1 Pseudomonadota bacterium
GGCCGCCGCGTGGTGGTTCTGGGCGGCGGCAATACGGCGATGGATTGCTGCCGCTCTTCCCGCCGTCTCGGCGGCGAAGAGGTGACCGTCGCCGTCCGCAGCGGCTTCGAGGAAATGAAAGCCTCGCCTTGGGAAAAAGAGGACGCGATGCGCGAAGGCATCCCGATCCTCAATTATCTCGTGCCCAAGGCCTTCACCCACGAAGGCGGGCGGCTCAACGGCGTCTCGTTCGAAAAAGTGAGGGCCGAATACGACGCGAAAGGGCGGCGCAGCCTGGTGCCGACGGGCGAGCCGGAGATGCACATCCCTTGCGACGACGTTCTCGTCGCGGTCGGCCAGGAGAATGCCTTCCCGTGGATCGAGCGCGATATCGGCATCGAGTTCGACCGTTCCGGCATGCCGAAAGTCGATCCCAAGACGATGCGTTCGACCCTCCCCAACGTTTTTTTCGGCGGCGACGCCGCGTTCGGACCGAAAAACATCATCTGGGCCGTCGCGCATGGGCACGAGGCGGCGGTCTCGATCGACAAGCTCTGCCACGGCGAGGACATCGACGAGCGCCCGCCGCCTCAGGTCTCGCTCATCGGCCAGAAGATGGGCATCCACGAGTGGAGCTACGACAACGACATCGCCCCCGACCAGCGCACCCTTGTGCCGCATCGCGAAAATGCGGTGGCGCTCGCCGACATCAGGCTGGAGGTCGAGCTCGGCTTCGACCAAGGGCTCGGCTATCGCGAGGCGGAGCGCTGCCTCAATTGCGACGTTGAGACCGTCTTCACCGGGCCGCTCTGCATCGAGTGCGACGCCTGCGTCGACATCTGCCCGATGGATTGCATCACCTTTACCGCGAATGGCGGCGAAGAAGAGCTGCGCGGGCGCCTCAATGCTCCGGCTCTCAACCGCAGCCAGGATCTCTATATCGGCGATTCGCTCAAGACCGGCCGCATCATGGTCAAGGATGAAGACCTTTGCCTCCACTGCGGCCTTTGCGCCGAACGCTGCCCCACGGGCGCATGGGATATGAGAAAGTTCCTCATCGACGTCACACACGCCGGGCCCGCATGCCGAAGCCGCTAGAAGCCGTCAACGATTTCGTCGTCAAATTTTCGAACGTCAACGGTTCCGGTTCGGCGAGCGCCAACGCACTCTTCGCGAAGTCGATCCTGCGGATGGGCGTGCCGGCGAGTTCGCGCAACATCTTCCCGTCGAACATTCAGGGTCTGCCCACCTGGTTCGAGGTGCGGGTCAGCGAAAAGGGCCATTTGGGACGGCGCGGCGGCGTCGATCTGATGGTGGCGATGAACCCTGAGACCTGGGACGAGGACGTCGCGGAAATCGAGCCCGGGGGCTATCTCTTCTACGACGCGACGAAGCCTCTGCCGGCGTCCAAATTCCGCAACGACATCTCGATCATCGGCGCGCCGCTGACAGCGATCTGCAACCGCGAATACGCGGATCCGCGCCAGCGCCAGCTTTTCAAGAACATCCTTTACCTGGGCGCTCTTTCGGCCCTCCTCGACATGGATGTGGCGGCAATCGAGACGCTCATCGGCGAGCAGTTTCGCGGCAAGGACGCGCTCATCCGACCCAACGTCAAGGCGCTCCACCTGGGGCGCGATTGGGCGCTCGCTCATGCGGAATGCCCGATCGGGCTGCGGCTGCGCCGCGCGAACGCGGTCGGCGAGCGCATCTTCATTACCGGGAACGAGGCTGCCGCTTTGGGGTGCGTCTATGGCGGAGCGACCGTCGCGGGCTGGTATCCGATCACCCCCTCCTCGTCCTTCGCCGAGGCGTTTGCCGCGTACTGCCGGCGCTACCGCCGGGACCCGGTCTCCAAACAGCACCGCTACGCGGTCATCCAGGCCGAAGACGAGCTTGCCGCGATCGGCATCGTCATCGGCGCCGCCTGGAACGGGGCGCGGGCTTTTACCGCGACCTCGGGCCCCGGCGTCTCGCTGATGCAGGAGTTTCTCGGTCTTGCCTATTTCGCCGAGATCCCGGCGGTGATCTTCGACATTCAGCGCGGCAGCCCTTCGACCGGCATGCCGACCCGCACCCAGCAGGCCGACATCCTCTCCTGCGCCCATGCTTCGCACGGCGACACGAAGCACGTTCTTCTTTTCCCGCAGGATCCGAACGAGGCCTTCCTTTTCGCGGCCGACGCGCTTGATCTCGCCGATCGCCTGCAAACGCCCGTTTTCGTCATGATGGACCTCGATATCGGGATGAACGAATGGCTCATCCCGCCGCTCTCGTGGGATCCGAGGCGGCGCTACGATCGCGGCAAAGTGCTCTCGTTCGCGGATCTCGAAAAAGGGGTCGAGTTCGGGCGTTATCTCGATGTCGACGGCGACGGCATCCCCTACCGCACCTATCCCGGCACGCATCCCACGCGAGGCGCCTATTTCACGCGGGGAACGACCAAGGACCGCTATGGCCGCTATACGGAAGAAGGGTCCGCCTATGTCGACAACGTGCAGCGGCTTTTGCACAAATTCGAAACCGCCAAAGGGCGCGCGCCGAGGCCGATAAGGCAAAAGGCGAAGGAGCCGACGCGCCTCGGCGCCATTTATTTCGGCTCGACGGCGCCGGCGATGACCGAGGCGCTCGAAGCGCTTGAAGAGCGCGGCATCCGTCTCGACACGCTGCGCGTGCGCGCCTTTCCCTTCCATGACGACGTCCTCGACTTTATCGCCGCGCACGACAAGGTCTTCGTCGTCGAACAGAACCGCGACGCGCAGCTGCGCACGCTCCTCATCGTCGAAGGGGAAATCGACCCCAAAAAGCTCGTGCCGATCCTCCATTACGACGGCACGCCCATCACCGCCCGCTTTATCGAGAACGCGATCGCCGAACGCCTCTCCGTCGTTCCGCTCGCTCCTTTGCGCAAGGCCCTGCCGTGACCTACATCGCGAAGCCCCTCTTCCACCACCCGCAACTGCCGACAAACGCGCTCGGCTTCACCCACCGGGATTACGAAGGCCGGGTTTCGACCCTTTGCGCCGGCTGCGGGCATGATTCGATCAGCGCGGCGATCATCCAGGCATGCTTTGAACTCTCGCTGCCGCCTCACAAGATCGCCAAACTTTCGGGGATCGGCTGCTCGTCGAAGACGCCCGCCTATTTCCTGGACGCCTCGCACGGCTTCAACAGCGTCCACGGACGCATGCCGAGCGTGCTGACCGGCGCCAATCTCGCCAATCGCGATCTCATCTATCTCGGCGTCTCGGGAGACGGCGATTCGGCCTCGATCGGGCTCGGCCAGTTCGCCCATTGCCTGCGGCGCGGCGTCAACATGGTCTACATCGTCGAAAACAATGGCGTTTACGGCCTCACCAAAGGCCAGTTTTCGGCGACCGCCGACAAGGGCTCGAAATCGAAGCGCGGCGCCGTCAATACCGATTCGCCGATCGACCTCGTCGGGCTCGCACTCGAACTCGGGGCGAGCTTTGTCGCGCGCAGCTTTTCAGGCGACAAGGCCCAGCTCGTCCCCCTCATCAAGGCTGCGCTCTTGCACAAAGGCGCCGCCTTCCTCGACGTCATCTCGCCCTGCGTCGCGTTCAACAACCATCCCGGCTCGACCAAGAGCTTCGATTACGTCCGCGCCCATAACGAGGCGGTCAACCGGCTCGATTTCATCGCCGGGCGCGAAGAATTGACCGCCGACTATGCTCCGGGCACGCTGGAGGTGGTCGTCCAGCACGACGGTTCGGTTTTGCGTCTGCGCAAACTCGCGGCCGATTACGATCCTCAAGACCGGCTCTCGGCGCTCAACTATCTGCGCCGGCAACAGGCCGCGGGCGAGATCGTCACCGGACTCCTCTTTGTCGATCCCGATGCCGGCGATCTCCACGACTTCCTCGATACCGTCGAGACGCCCTTGAACGCACTCGGCGAAGAGGAGCTTTGCCCCGGCCCCGAGATCCTCGCACAATTCAACGCCGCCCACCGCTAGACCCGAACCACAAGTTCGCAAGATATTTTGCCGCGTCATTGCGAGGAGGCCCGGAGGGCCGACGTGGCAATCTCGGCCTCCGTGCGACCGAGATCGCTTCGCTGCACTCGCGATGACAGCATTCGACCAATGTTGGGAATTTCTGGCTCAGGCGAAAAGGCCCCGCTTTTCAAATCACCTGAAAGCCGCCGGCGAGCGGATCGCGGGAATTGACGAAGATGGTGTTGAGGCCCGTCATCCGCGCCCAGCCGGCGATGCTCGGCACGATCGCCTCATAGTCGCCGACCCGCGCCCTTTCCTCGACGCGGCCTTCGAAAAGCGTGCCGATGATGCTTTCGTGGAGGAATTCGTCGCCGCTCTTCAATCGCCCTTTGGCGGCGAGCTGGGCGATCCGCGCCGAGGTCCCGGTGCCGCAGGGCGAGCGGTCGATCGCCTTCTCGCCGTAAAAGACGGCGTTGCGGGCGTGCGCTTCAGGGCGGCGCGGCGCCCCGGCCCAGAGGATATGCGTCACGCCGCGGATCGTCGGATCGAGCGGATGCGCGACCGCGACGGCCTCGTTGAGGCGCCGGCGCAAACGCGGGCTCGCCTTGAGGAGCCAATCGACCGAGACCCCTTCGAGCCCGGGAAAGCAGCGCTGCGGTTCGAGGATCGCATAGAAATTTCCGCCATAGGCGATGTCGGCAACGAGCTCGCCCACTCCCTCGACATCGACCGCAACCCCCTCGCGCGCGAGGAAGGACGGCACGTTTCGAATACGCACGCGGTCGATAAAGTCGCCCGCGCGCTCGTAATGGGCGGTGACGAGCCCCGCCGGAGCGTCGATCGCGAGCCTTCCTTCTTCGCGCGGCTGAACGAGCCCCTGTTCGAGCGCAAACGTCGCCGCGCCGATGGTGCCGTGACCGCACATCGGCAAACACCCCGTCACTTCGATAAAGAGGATCGCGATGTCGCAGTCCGCGCGCGTCGGCGGATAGAGGATGCCGCCCGACATCAGGTCGTGGCCGCGCGGCTCGAACATCAGCGCGCGGCGCACCCAATCGAAGCGGGCAAGGAAATCCTGGCGCCGCTCGCTCATCGAGCCGCCGGAAAGAAGCGGAGCGCCGCCGACGACGAGCCTCACCGGGTTGCCGCAGGTGTGCCCGTCGATGCAGAAAAAGCTGTGGTTGCCTTCGGGAACCCCGTCCGCAGCGAACTTGCGCAGAGCCATGGCCGTGTCCTTCCTTTGACGCCGGCAGCATAGCAGAACCGGGGGCTGCGCTCGTTCCGCCGATGCCTCTGCCGCTCATCACCATTCCCTCGCGCCTTTGTTCGGAGCATCATCGCGCTCCTTTTTGCGATCATTCGAAAGGATCCCGACCATGCCTGCCCCCGCTTCCGAGGCTCTTAATGCGATCCTTTCGGTCGTCGGCTGGCCCGAAGAGCGAGCCGGGGCGGTCTCCATAACCGGAGGCGACGACCCGGTTCTGCCGACCCCATTCCGTATCGGCGCCTGCGCGTCGGCGGCGACGGCCGCGGCGGGATTGGCCGCGGCGGCGCTGTGGGAACTCCGAAGCGGGCGCCGCCAGGAAATCGCGATCGATCTGCGCCAGGCAGCCGCCTCGTTGCGCAGCGGGCATTACCTGGGCCTCAATGGGGCGCGCGTCCCGACCGACCGCAATCCGCTCATGGGGACCTATCCGGCGCGAGGCGGAAGGTGGAGCTATCTGCACACCAATTTTCCGAACCATCGCGCGGCTGCTCTCAAGGTGCTCGGGGTTGGCGAAGATCGCGAGGCGGTGGCGCGCGCGGTCTTGGGGTGGGACGCTCTCGCGCTCGAAGAGGCGATCCTCGCGGCCGGAGGTGCGGGCGGCATGGTGCGCAGCATGGCGGAATGGAAAGAGCACCCGCAATCTTCCGCGGTCGCTGCGCTTCCTCTTTTCGAGATCGTCAAGATCGCCGACAGCCCGCCGGAGGAGCTTCCTGCCGGCAACCGGCCGCTTTCCGGGATCCGGGTGCTCGACCTGACGCGGGTGCTCGCGGGACCCACCTGCGCCCGCACGCTCGCCGAACACGGCGCCGACGTGTTGAAGATCACCGCGCCGCACCTGCCGAATCTCGGCTATCAGGAGTTCGATACCGGGCACGGCAAGCTTTCCGCTTATCTTGATCTGCGCCGCGCGCAAGATGTCCAAACCCTGCGCGCTTTGGTGCGCGAGGGGGATGTCTTTTCTCAAGGCTACCGGCCGGGAACGCTCGAGAAGCGCGGCCTTTCGCCCGAAGCGCTCGCCGAACTCCGGCCGGGGATCGTCTATGTGACGCTTTCCGCCTTCAGCCATCAAGGCCCCTGGGCCCCGCGGCGCGGC
>JAKAOO010000206.1 GCA_021812165.1 Pseudomonadota bacterium
TCTAACCTTTCTCAACACCGACGTCATGCTGTCCGCGATCGTCGTCATCGGCGCCATCGGAATGCTCATGGAAAAGCAGGTGTTTGAGCGGCTCGAGCGGGTTACGCTCGTGCGTTGGGGCATGGTGGTCGCATGAGGCTTGGCGAAGCGCGGTCCTGGAAGGCCCTGGCGCGGGGAGCGGCGGGGATCGCGGCGCTCCTCGCGATATGGGAGGCGTTTGCGCTGAGCGGCCTGTTTTCGAACGCTTTGACCCCGGATCTCGGCAGCATCTTCGCCACCATCCTCGAAATGCTTCGCAACGGGTCGCTCATCGAGAACACGCTCTATACGCTCGCGCGAGTGCTCATCGGTTTCGCGATCGCATTCGCCATCGCCGTTCCGCTCGGCATTCTCATGGGCCGGTACTGGTTTGCCGAGCGCTTCTTTCTGCCGCTCGTCAGTGCTCTCTTGCCGATCCCTTCGGTCGCATGGGTGCCGCTCTTCGTGCTGTGGTTCGGGATCGGCAACCTCGCGACGACGCTCGTCGTCATCTACGCCGCGTTCTTTCCGCTCGTCTACAACGCGTGGCGCGGCGTCAAAGCCGTCAATCCCCTTTGGCTGCGTGCGGCCGAGGCCATGGGCGCCGGGCGGGGCGCCATGTTTTTCAAAGTGATCTGGCCGGGCACCATGCCCTACATCGTCACCGGCGCCCGCCTTGCCGTGGGCCACGCCTGGATCGGCGTCATCGGCGGCGAGCTCCTGGCGAGCCCCAGATTGGGACTCGGCGAAGTCATCTTCAACGCCAAGGAGTATCTGCAATCCGGCGTCATGATCACCGCACTCATTGCGATCGGCGTCCTCGGGCTCTTCTTTGAGCGCTTCGTGTTCCAGGTTCTGGAGAGGGTGACCGTTGGCAAATGGGGAATGGTCGCGGGCGCGCGAGGACGGGAGCAGCGCCGGGATCGCCCTCTAACGGCATGCGCAGCAGAGGCTTCGCATTCGGCAAAGCCGGCTCTAAGAGGATGCGGAAAAATGCCGGAATGTCGTCATTCCGGGGCGCGGTCGCAGGCCGCGAGCCCGGAATCCATAAACACAGACCCGAGAATTCGATGGCTTGGCCTGTGTTCATGGGTTCCGGACCCGGCCCTGACGGGCCGTCCCGGAATGACGGGGGGTTTTTCCGCATCCTGCCAATGATCTCATGAGTGGGAGGATAGGATGGACGATCTGAAGATTTCTCGCCGCAGCCTTCTCGCCTCTTCCGGGGCTGTGGTGTTTGCATCGGGCTTTCTCGGGCGGGCCTTTGCAGCCTCGGCCAAGGCGCCGCTCACCTTCGGCTTCGATCAAGCCACCTCCTGGGGCACGATCGGCATGATTGGGAAGGCCGAAAAGACATTCGAAAAAGCCGGCGCCAATGTCCGGATCCATACGTTCGGCAGCGGCACCGCGACCCGCAACGCGATGGTCGCGGGACGGATCGACATCGGCGTCCTCGGCGCGACGCCTTTCATCTTTGGCGCTGCCAAAAGCGATCTCGTCGCGATCGCGATCGCGATGTATGCGGGAAAGACGGACGCCGTCGTCGCCGGCATCAAGACCGGCATCAAGTCCGTCAAGGACCTCAAAGGCCGCAGGGTCGCCTCGCGGGTGGGCAGCGCGACGAACTATGTCTTTTTGAACAAGATCCTTCCCGCCTACGGGCTTACCCAATCCGACATCCATCTCGTGAATACGCCCTTCAAGGACCAGGTTGCGGCGCTTGCCGCAGGGTCCGTCGATGCCTTTGCCGGGGTCGAGCCGTTCCCGTCGATTGCCGAGGTCGACCATCTCGGCATCGTCCTCGTCGATTACTCGCGCTTCGACATGCTGCCGGTCGTGCTGGCCGCGAGACGCCCGGTGGTGGAGCGCGAGCCCGAGGCCGTCGTCGCCTTTCTGCGCGGCTGGCTCGCGGCGGTCAAACTCTTCAACGACGACCGGGCGAAGGCCGTCCGGGTCGTCACCCGCATCTTCAAGGGCCAAGGCTTTAAGATCAGCGAGAAGGTCATTGCGCTGATGCTTTCGAAATTGGATGTCAACCCCCGCTACGTTCCCGGCATCGAGCGCTATTTCGAGAACCAATCCGAGATCTTCATCAAAGAGCACAAGCTTGCCGCCATGCCGCAATGGAATACGCTCATCAACCGCGCGCTGCTTCAAAAAGCCATGAGCTGAGGCCTCGCCGAGGCGCTCTTCTCACGCGCTCTCGTCGCGGCGCGGGCGAGAAGAGCGCGCGGCGACCCGGGGCAGGACCGGCAGAACCTCCGCGATGAGATGCCGCGTCTGCGAAAGCATCTCCTCGTCGCCCGTTGCGAGCGGACGCAGGATGAATTTCTGCGCGCCCGCCGCGACGAAGCGCTCGATCCGTTCGACGATCGCCGGCGCCTCGCCGACCGCGAAAAGCCGCTCCGGGTCGCGCCCGGTGCGCCGGCGGTAGGCCTCTTTGAGGCGCTCGAGCCCTCCCTCGTCCGCGCGGCCGAAGTGGAACGGAATGCTCGCTCCGTAATGGTCTTCGTCGATCCTGCGGCCTTCGCGAAGGGCGGCGGCGCGGATCGCGGCGAGGATGGCGGCGATCTCCTCGGGGCTTTCCGAGCCCGCCTGCCAGCCGGTGCCGAAGCGCGCCGTTCTCCGTATCGCCGCCGCCGAAGAGCCGCCGATCCACATCGGCAGCTCGCTCTGCGCCGGTTTCGGCGTGATCGAGGCGCCGATGAGGCGGTAGTGGACGCCCGTGAAATCGACCGCATCCTCGCGCCACAGGCGGCGGATGATTTCGAGCCCTTCGTCGGTCTTGCGGCCGCGGGTTTTCGTGTCGAGGTCGAGGCTCCTCCATTCGGGTGCGAGCGGGCTGCCGATGCCGAAGGCGGGAAGGAGTCGTCCTTCCGAAAGCTGGTCGATCGTCGCGCACTGCTTCGCCAGAAGAACCGGGTCGCGGAAGGCGAGCGAGAGGACATTGACGCCGAATTTGAGCCGCCGCGTGCGGCCGGCAAGCGCCGCCATCGCCGCCATCGCTTCGAGAAAGGGCTCGCGGCTCAAAATGCGGTCGGTCTGCCACAAGGAATCGACGCCGCCATCCTCGCAAAGATCGACCCAGCGCCAGTATCCGGCGATCGTCTCGAACGGAAATTCCATGAGGCCAAGCCCAACGGCGACAGTCATCGGCGCGCTCTCCTATCCTTGTGAGCCGCTCCCCTCTAACCTAACGTCGCCTGGACGAGGAAAGGAAAGGCGAAGGAGCATGCGCGTCTTTACGAGTGTGCCGCAAGAGGATCTGCGGCACGTCGCCGCCGCGGTGCAGGCCATCGAGGCGGACGGTTACGACGGCGTCATCGCCACCGAAAACAAGCACGAGCCGTTTCTCGCCCTGGCGATTGCCGCGGCCGAAACCGAGCGGATCGAGCTTCATACGGGCGTCGCGATCGCCTTTGCCCGCTCGCCGATGGCCGTCGCGTATACCGGATGGGATCTTGCCGCGGCCTCAAGCGGGCGCTTTGTGCTCGGCCTCGGCTCGCAGGTACGCGCGCATAACGAGCGGCGCTTTTCCGTGCCGTGGTCGCCTCCCGCCCCGCGCCTCAGGGAATATGTGCGCGCGCTCAGGGCCATCTGGCGGTGCTGGAAGACGGGCGAGAAGCTCTTATTCGAGGGCGAACATTATCGCTTCACCTTGATGACCCCCAATTTCACCCCCGAGCCGATCGCGCCGCCGCCGCCTCCGGTGACGATCGCAGCGGTCGGCCCCGCGATGCTCAAAGTCGCGGCGGAGGAATGCGACGGCGTCAAGCTCCACGGCTTTTGCACGCGCCGCTATCTCGACGAAGCGGTGCTGCCGCGGCTTTCGCAGGGCCTCGCCAAGGCCGGCCGAGCCCGCGAGCATTTCGAGATCACAGGCGGCGGTTTCCTCGCCACCGGACCCGACGACGCGGGCGTGGCGCGGATGTTCGAATGGGTGCGCACGCGCGTCGCCTTTTACGGCTCGACCCCGGCCTATTTCCCGGTTTTTGCGCTGCACGGGCTCGAAGATCTGGGGCGAAAGCTCAACCGCATGACGCGAGAGGGCCGCTGGGAAGAGATGGCAAAGGAAGTGCCCGACGATGTCGTCCATCTTTTCGCCGCGGTCGGCCGCTTCGACGAGATCGTGGCGGCGATCGAGAGGCGCTATGGCGGGCTCACCGATGCGATCAATCTGCGCGCCACTCCCGCGATGCCGGGGCCGATCCCGCGCGACCTCGTAGAGGACATCCGCCGCCTGCCGCAGACCTTCCGCGGCTTTGTGCATCAAGACGCGACGGCGCGGCCTTCGGTGAAATAGGTGAAGAGCCGCGGCCCTTCGGCATAGAAATTTTGCAGCTCCGGGATTTCGAAACCGGCGTCGCGAAGAAGCGCATCGGCCTGGCGATCGAGGTGACAGCCGCCCGCGAGGCGGCTCCAAAGCGGCGTGAGGCGCCGCTGCCAGCGCGCGACACCGGCATCCGGCGACAGGCCGTGCTCGATGAAAAGAAGAGCCGCACCGGGCTTCATGACCCGGCGGATCTCGGCAAGCGCCGGCAAAGGTTCGGCGATCGAACAAAGGGTCCAGGTCATCACCACCGTATCGACGCTCGCTTCAGGAAAGGGGAGAGCGGAGGCTCTGCCGGCGACGAGAGCGATCGGCAGCGTCGCGGCAACGCGCCGCTTCGCCATCGCGAGCAAAGGCAGCGAAGGGTCGATGCCGGTGATCCGCTCTGCCGCGGCGCCGTAAAGCGCGAGATTGCGCCCCGAGCCGACGCCGATTTCGAGGATCGTCCCGCGCGCCTGCGGAATAAGCTCGCTGCGGTATTGGAGAAGCCTCTTCTGCCGCATCGCGAGATCGATGAGCCGCGGCAGGATCACGCGATCGTAAAGGCCCATCCCTTTCCCCTTAGAGCGGGGACGCGCGCTCGCCCCGCACCCTCGGCGCCGCGAGAATGGGGCCGTAAAAGAGGACAAACAGCCCGAACGCGCCGCTCCACGCCGCCCCGGCGAACGAAAGAACGAGGAGATAGTGCGCGCCGCCGAGCGGCGAGAGGAGCCGCAGAAGGGCCGCGAGCGTGACGAGAGCATAGATCGCCTCGGTGCGCGGTCCGGCCTTGAGCGGGCGGCCGGTATGGCCGAGAGAGGCGCGCGTCATGACGGCGAGGGTCATCGTGCCGACAGCGCCGACGGTCAAAGCGTGAAGCGCGGCGGTCTGCGGCAAGACCGGGAACAGCCGGTCGAAACCGAGGAGGAGAAAGCCGAGGGCGAGCCAGGCGTAACCGAGATGGAGAACGAGGAGCAAGGGCTCGCGGAGCGCTGCGCGGCCGCGCCAGCGGGCGAGGCGCAAAACGAGCGCGAGCCCGGCGACGAGCGCGCAAAACGCGCTCGCGTCACTCTCGGGCGCGACCACCCATAAGGCAAGAGCGAGCGCCGCCACGGAAAGGGCCGCCCGGTCGAAAGGACCGAACGGGATGGGCGCCGCGATCTGCGGCCGCTCCTTGGCGAGCCAGTTGCGGGTAAAGCTCGGGATGATGCGGCCGCCGACAAAGCTGATGAGCATGAGGAGTGTGGCGACCCCGAGGCGGTTTCCGAACGCCGCGGTGCGGGCGAGGCCGAGCGCGTCGAGGTGAACGAGAAGATTGGCGGCAAAGAGCGACAAGAGCGCCGCCACCATCGGCAGGTTGCGCCAATTGCGCCCGCTCACGATCTCGCGGGCGACGACGAGGAAGAAGGCGGCGGGGAAGGCGAGATCCAATACCGCCGCCGGAACTTCGCCGATCCTTGCCGAAAAGAGGACGGCCGCGCGCCCCAAAAGCCAGAGAAGAACGAGCGCCAGAAGCGGCGGCCCTTCGAGCGGCATGCGGCCGGTCCAGTTCGGGATCGCGGTCAGGAGAAAGCCGGCAACCACCGCCGCGCCGTAGCCGAAGACCATCTCGTGGACATGCCAGTCGATCGGCGCGAACACCGTCGGCAGCCGTTGCGTACCGGAAAAAACGAGAAGCCAGAGCGGGATCGCGACCGCCGCCCAGATCGCCGCGAGCAGAAAAAACGGGCGGAATCCGGCCGAGAGCAAAGCCGGCCCCGCTTCTCCGCGATAGCGCGGGATCGCCATCATGCGTCCTTTGGGTTCATGCGGCCCTTCATGTCGGCGGGCTCGCGCTCGGGACAAGCCCCGAGACTGGGCAAGAACCCGGATTTGCGCTGGATCAGCGCTTCGCGCCCTTCGAGACGGCCGCTTCGCGGCCTCCTCAGGATGAGGAATTTTCCTGATGCCATCAGAAACATCCCT
>JAKAOO010000207.1 GCA_021812165.1 Pseudomonadota bacterium
GTGCTGGGCGCAGGGGGCTTTCTTGCCTACGAGCATGTGGGCACCGGCTTCTTGCCGAGGATGGACGAAGGCGGTTTCGTTCTCGACTACCAGTCCGCCCCCGGAACCTCGCTCGCCGAAACCAATCGCGAGATCGAGGAGGTCGAGGCGATCCTCAAGAGAAATCCCTACGTCCTCACCTATTCGCGGCGCACGGGCGCCGGCCTCGGCGGCGATCTCAACGAAGCCTATCAGGGGGACATGTTCGTTCGTCTCAAGAGCCCGTCGCGCCGCCCGCCGATCTGGACGGTGATGGACGAGATCACATCGCGGATCACGCGCGAGGTGCCGGGGATCCGCTTCGACACGCACCAGCTTTTGGGAGACATGATCGGCGACATGGTGGGGCGCCGGCAGCCGATCGTCGTCGAGCTTTCCGCCAAGAACCCCTCCGTCCTCGGCGCCGTTGCGCGGAATGTGGCGCGGGCGATCGCGAAGATACCGGGGGTCGAGCCCGCCTCGGTCAACAGCGGCGTCGTGCCGGCCGGCGACGCTCTCGAAATCGCGGTCAACCCGGCGGCGGCGGCGATGGAGGGGGTGACGCCGGCCGAGGTCGAGGCCGAACTCTATCGCTATCTGCACGGCTCCGTGGTGACGAGCTATCTCGGCAGCGTGCAAAAAGTCGGGGTGAGGGTTTGGCTCGACCCTCCGCAAGGCCGGATCTACCGCGCGGCGCTCAAGAATTTGGCGATGCGCGCGCCGGACGGGCATTTCTTCCCGCTTTCGACTGTCGCCCGCGTCACATTCGTCGCCGGAGAGCCCGAAATCACCCGCAACAATCTTGCCCAGATTGTCCCGGTGACGGCGCAGATCGGCGGCGGCCACGATCTCGGCTCGACCGTGGCGGCGGTCAAGAAGGCTCTCTTGCAGCCGGGCCTCATCCCGCCCGGCGTCTATTACGAGATCGGCGGCCAGTACAAGCAGCAGCAGATTGCGGTGCGCGGGATGATCAAGGTCTTCGCCGCCGCCGCCCTCGCCGAATTCATTCTGCTGCTTTTCCTTTACGAAAGCTTCGTGATCCCGGTCTTCATCATCGCCAGCTCCATTCTTGCGACGAGCGCCGTCTTCATCGGCCTCTATGTGACCGGGGTCGAACTCAACATCACGGCGATGATGGGGATGGTGATGATCATCGGCATCTCGACCGAGATGGCGATCTTCCTCGTTTCGGAATTCATGGGGCTGGCGAAAAGCATGCCGGCGCGCGAGGCTCTCTCGGCGGCGGCGCAGAACCGCCTGCGGCCGATCACGATGAGCACCCTCGCCTTGATCCTCGCGCTTTTTCCCTTGGGTGCCGCGCTTTCCGGCTCCGGCGACCAGATGCTGCAACCTCTGGCGATCGCCATCATCTCCGGCGTCGCGGTTGCGTTGCCGCTCGTTCTCTTGGCGCTGCCGGTGGCGATCGGCCGCGCTCTCGGGGCAAAGCCCGTCGACGCGTAGCGCCGCATTCGCGGCAGAGTCCTCTCTTTATTAACCCTCCGTTATTCGTGAGCCGGCAGGCTCCCTCGGGAATTGGATTGCGTCGGGCTCTCGAATGCCATCGGCCGAGCGAAACGAAGAGGTTGGAGCGCGCCGGTCGCGCGCCGAGCGCATCGCGGTCGTCAACGGCCTGCGCGGCATCGCGATCGCCGGCGTCTTCTGGGACCATATCGTCCTCAGAAGGCTGACGATGGCCGACTGCCGATTGTTCCTGTTCGGCAAATCGGTTCCGCTGAGCGCGTTCATTTTCAATGGATGGACAGGTGTCAACCTGTTCTTCATCCTCTCCGGTTTCGTCCTGTTCCTCCCTTACGCCGCCGATCCCCAGTCGTTGAATGGACTTGACGCTCGGCTTCACTTCTATCGCCGACGCGCGATACGCCTTCTGCCGCTTTTGTATATCGCCGCGATCAGCGAATGGGCCCTTGCTTCTCTCCACGGCCAGCCCGCGAGTTTCTCCGATCTCGCGTCGGTTCTGTCCTTCGGCTTTATCGTGGATCCGCGGACGTTCGGGCCGTCCTTCAACATTGCGCTGTGGTCGATCGGCGACGAGATCGCGTTCAGCGCGCTGTTCCCTCTGCTCGTGCTGGGATTGCGACGGGTCGGCGCCGCACGCCTCGTTGCGCTCATCCTCGTTGCGGCTCTGGCGGTCCGGCTCGGCGGAGTGGTGCGCTTTCCAACCGTCCAAGCTGGAAGCTTCAACAGCGATAGCTTCCCCTGCCGGATCGATGAATTCGTGCTCGGGATCGTGCTGGCGCAGCTCTACCGGCAGGGCCATCTGCCGCGATGGCCCGGGCTTTGTGCGGCGGCCGGGATCGTACTCGTTCTCGTCTCTTGGGTCGGCTTCGATATGGTGTTGAGGGGCGTCTTGCCGCCGATCACTCGCGCGGTGCTCAACAACGTGCTCGATGCGGGGCTCTGTGCGATCCTCGTGGCGGCGCTGGTGCCGGGAACGCGGCTCGCCGCGGCGCTCTCGTGGCGGCCGCTGCAGGTCCTCGGCATGATGTGCTACAGCCTTTATATCTGGCACCTGCCGCTTCTCAATTGGTTGATACCGGATCACACCCGCATGCCGCTCGGCGAATTCCTGTTTCTGATCCCGGTCTTCCTCGCCACGGCTTTCGGGATCGCGGCTCTCAGCTACCGCTTTATCGAGTTTCGCCGCGTCGGCGACTGGAGATCGCTCTTCCTGCTCCGCCCAGTCGCAGCGCAGGGGGCCTAGGCACCGACCTCAGCCAACGCTCCGCGATCGCGTCCGTGCCGCCGCAAATCGCCTGAGCCTGCGCACTCTTCGCGCCTTCCCCTCAGCAAGGCATGGCTCTCGCCGGCCGCTGCGGCAAGCGGACGGTGGCCGCCCGGAGCCCTCGTCGATAATGAGGCGTTTTTGCCGGCAAGGATGTCATGCCCTCGCGCTCTCTCTGCCGTCCACCCTTTACAAGGACCCGATATTGACAATTTCGTATGGGGTGGTCGTCTTCTCGATCGTCGTTCAAGGGCTTACCCTCGAACGGGTTGCCCGCCTCGCGCTGCCGCGTCTCAAAGCCGAGACGGAAGAGGAGTGATCGCCGCCGGCGAGCCCCGCAACGCGGTTCGGGGAGAGGAGGTCCCAAGTGGACAAGAGAACGCACATCCACTTCTGGTACATCGTCGCCGCCGTACTCGGCATGCTGCTCATTCAGAGCCTCTATCTGCAGAGCACCGAATATACCCCGATCCCCTACAGCGAATTCCAATCCTTGCTCAAAGAAAACAAGATCTCCGAGGTCGCGATCACGCAGAATTTCATCCGCGGCAAGCTGAAGAAGCCGGGACCAAACGGGCTCGAAAAGTTCGTGACGGGTCGCGTCGCGCCGGGTCTCGCGAAGTCGCTCGATGAGCACGGCGTCGTCTATACCGGAGTCATAGAGAGCCACTGGATCCGCGATCTCTTATCCTGGATCCTGCCGGCGATCTTTTTTGTCGGAATATGGATGTTCGCGATCCGCCGCATGGGCCAGGGCGGTCTCGGCGGGCTGATGTCGATCGGCAAAAGCCGCGCCAAGGTTTATGTCGAGACCGCGACGAAGGTGACCTTTGCCGATGTCGCCGGGGTCGACGAGGCGAAGGAGGAGCTCGCCGAGATCGTCAACTTTCTGAAAGACCCGGGAAGCTATGGCCGGCTCGGCGGGCGAGTGCCGAAGGGCGTGCTTCTGGTCGGTCCGCCCGGCACCGGCAAGACCCTTCTCGCGCGCGCGGTTGCGGGCGAGGCGGGGGTGCCGTTTTTTTCGATCAACGGCTCCGAATTCGTCGAGATGTTCGTCGGCGTCGGCGCGGCGCGGGTGCGCGACCTCTTCGATCAGGCCCGCCAGCACGCTCCAGCCATCATCTTCATCGACGAGCTCGACGCGTTGGGTCGCGCCCGCGGGCCGTACAGTCTTGGCGGCCAGGACGAGAAGGAGCAGACGCTCAATCAGCTGTTGAGCGAACTCGACGGGTTCGACCCGGCGAGCGGGCTTGTTCTCTTGGCCGCCACCAACCGTCCCGAGATCCTCGACCCGGCGCTGCTGCGGGCCGGACGATTCGACCGCCAGATCCTGGTCGATCGGCCGGACAAAAAGGGACGCGAGGCGATCCTCCTCGTCCATTTGAAAAAGGCAAGGCTCGGCCCCGATGTCCGATCCGACCAGATCGCCGCGTTGACTCCCGGCTTTACCGGCGCCGATCTCGCCAATCTCGTCAATGAGGCGGCGCTTCTCGCGACCCGGCGCGGCGCCGAGGCCGTGGCCATGACCGATTTCGATAATGCGATCGAGCGCATCATCGCCGGACTCGAAAAAAAGAACCGTCTCCTCAACCCTCTGGAGCGGCGGGTCGTCGCCTATCACGAGCTCGGGCACGCGATGGTCGCTCTGGCGCTGCCGGGGAGCGACGCCGTGCACAAGATCTCGATCATCCCGCGCGGGGTCGGCGCTCTCGGCTATACCATCCAGAGACCGACCGAGGACCGCTATCTGATGACCCGCGCCGAGCTCGAAAACAAGATGGCCGTTCTCTTGGGAGGACGCGCCTCCGAACTCTTGGTCTTTGCCGAGATCTCGACCGGCGCCGCCGATGATCTCGCCCGCGCCACCGACATCGCGCGCGCGATGGTCTTGCGTTACGGCATGAGCGAGGCGCTCGGCAACGTCACTTATGATCGTGACCGCTCGCCGTTTCTGCAGCCGGGGATCCCTTTGCCGCAAGAGCGCAACTACAGCGAAGAGACCGCGCGCGCGGTGGACAGCGCGGTCAAGGCCCTCGTCGATCGCGCTTACGAGCGGGCCGCGGAAATCTTGAAGCGCAACCGCCCGCTCCTCGATCGCACGGCGGTGGCGCTGCTTGCGACCGAGACCCTGGCCGAGCCCGAAATCGAGAAGCTGCGCCAGGCGATGGCCGGCCCTCTGCCGCTTCCGCCGGCGGCGTCCGAAGCCGCCGCGGCCGCATCCTGAAGCGCGCCCGCAGCCCGGCAGACCGCTATAGAAACCGCTCGCCCCTCGGCGCGCGATGAAAAAACTCATAGAACCTCTGCGTAGAGGGGAACTCCGCGAGCGGCTTTTTCGCATCGGCGTCTCGTTGAAAGGCCTTGACGCGGCCTTGGAGATCGCCGCGGGCGCGGGGCTTTTCTTCGTCAGCCCGGCCTCGATCCTGCGCGTCGTTGCCTTCCTCACCCAGGACGAACTTGCCGAGGACCCTCGCGATCTCGTCGCCAACTACCTGTTGCACGCGGCGAAACACTTCTCGCTCCGCAGCGAATATTTCATGGCTCTCTATCTTTTGAGCCACGGAGTGATCAAGCTTGGTCTCGTGGGGGCACTTCTCAAAAACAAACTCTGGGCGTATCCTTTGGCTGTGGTCGTTTTTGGCGCGTTTATTGTTTACCAGCTTTATCGCTTTACGTTTACCCACGCGGTGGGTCTTATCGCGCTCTCCCTCTTCGACGCCGTCGTAATATGGCTCGTTTGGCTCGAATATCGGGCGTTGAAACGGCGTCTCTAGGAGGCTGCGGAAAAATGCTGGAACGTCGTCATTCCGGGGGCGCGGTCGATCCGCGGGCTATCAGCCTTGCGCGGCCTTCGCGGCGAGCCTCCGATGGCCGTTCTCGGCACGCCGCCCGCGGACGCGAGCTCGGAATCCATAAACAGAGGCCCGAGAAATCAATGGCCTGGCCTGTGTTCATGGTTTCCGGTCCCGGCCCTCACGGGCCGTCCCGGAATGACAGGGGGTTCTTCCGCATCTTGTCAGACCGAGTAGTACATCTCGAATTCGATCGGGTGGGGCGCCTCTTCGAGAGCGCGGATCTCCGTCCATTTGAGTTCCATGTAGGCGCCGATCTGGTCTTCGTTGAAAACGTCGCCTCTCAATAGAAAGGCATGATCGGCTTCGAGTTCGACGAGCGCTTCGCGCAGCGAACCGCAAACTCGGGGCACGTCTTTCAATTCCTCGGGCGGCAGATCGTAAAGATTCTTGTCGATCGGGTCGCCCGGGTGGATCTTGTTCGCGATCCCATCGAGCCCGGCCATCAGCATCGCCGCAAAGGCGAGATAGGGGTTGGCGGCGCCGTCGGGATAGCGCACTTCGACCCTTTTGCCTTTGGGATTGGCGACATAGGGGATGCGGCAGGCGGCGGAGCGGTTGCGGGAGGAATAGGCGAGAAGCACCGGCGCCTCGAAGCCGGGGAGGAGACGCTTATAACTGTTTGTCGTCGGGTTGGTGAAGGCGTTGATTGCCTTCGCGTGGCG
>JAKAOO010000208.1 GCA_021812165.1 Pseudomonadota bacterium
AACAGAAAATCGAGAGACCGGTTCGCAGCGAGCGCCAATCAAACGGAAATCGAATGGCGCAAAGGCATGACTTCGAGGGCGAGAGCCTTCTGCGACCGGCCGCGTTGCGGGAATTCGACTATTCGCTTCAATCGCAGGGGCCGATCTCGCCATATTGGTGATTAGAGGAGTTCGGCCGAAAGTTTCGCCTCGCCCAGCGCATCGAAGGTGACGCCTGCACCCGCGAATTGCATCCGGTAGTAGCGGGCGAAGAGGCCGCCCCGGACGAGGAGCTCGGAAAACGCTCCCTCTTCGACGATGGCGCCCTCCTTCAGCACGACGATGCGGTCCGCGTGACGCACGCTCGAAAGCCGGTGGGCGATGATAAAGGTCGTACGCCCGCGCATGAGCCGCTCAATTGCGTTCATGACGCAAGCCTCGGTCGCGACATCGAGCGCGGAACTCGGTTCGTCAAGAATGAGAATCGGCGCGTTCTTGAGGAGCGCGCGCGCAATCGTGATGCGCTGCTTTTCGCCTTCGGAAAGCGAGACGGCGCCTTCCCCGAGGAGGGTGTCGTACCCTTGCGCAAAAGATCGGATCAAATCGTCGATCGAAGCCGCTTGCGCCGCCCTCTCGATCGCCGCGTCGTCGGCGCCGGGACAGCCATAGGCGATGTTCTCGCGCACCGAAAGGGGAAAGATGAGGGGCGGCTGCAAGACCATGGCGATCTGGCCGCGCAAGGATTTGAGCTGGTACTTGCGAACGTCGACTCCGTCGATCTCGACGGTTCCGCTGGAGGGGTCGAAAAGCCGCGGCAAAAGCGCGAGAAGCGTCGATTTGCCCGCGCCGGTCGGGCCGACGACGGCGATTTTGGCGCCGGCGGGCACGTTGAGCTCAATTCCCTTCAAGATCGGAGTCTCGGGCCGGTAGCGGAAGCTCACACGATGCCAAGCGACCTCCCCTCGCGCCCCTTGCGGGGGGAAGGAGCGGGTTCCGTCGACGAGGTCGCTTTCGGTATCGAGAATCTCGAAGACGCGCTGCGCTCCGGCCTGCGCGCCGGCGATCAACCCCCAGCTTTGCGTGACCTGGTTGATCGGTTGATAAAGCTGCGCGAGATAAGAAAGAAAGACGATGAGCTGGCCGAGCGACAGCCGGCCGGACATGACGGCGCGCCCGCCCTCATAAACGACGAACGCGGTGCCGAGCGCGACCACGACGCTGACCGCGCCCGAATAAAAGGTCTGCCAGCCGTAAAGCCGCAGATTCGCCTCAAGGCTCCTGCGGCTCGCCCCCATGAAGCGGCGATGCTCCTCTTCTTCGCGGGCGAAGGCCTGCACGACGCGGATCCCCGACATCGCCCATTCGACGAGAGAGTAGACGCGGCTTTCGCTTTGTCGCGCCTCCGTCGCGACGCTCAGAATCTTGTGGTTGACGCTCGAAATGAGGACGAAGAGAAGGGGAACGATGCTGAGCGCGAGAATGGTCAAGAGCGGGTCGATGGGAAAGAGGATGACGAGCATCCCCAAGAGCAGCAGCGCTGCGGAGAGGATCGGCATGGCGCCGTTCATGATCATGGTCTGAACGGCAAAGCTGTCGGCGGTGACGCGGTAGAGGAGATCGCCGACCCGCTGGCGGCCGTGAAAGAGGAGGGACAAGCGTTGCAGATGCGCGTAGAGCCGGCTCCTCAGGTCGTTCACCATGTTCTGGCCGACGCGGATCGCCGTGTAATTGTGGAGGAAGACGAGCGAGGCGGCTGCGAAATGAACCGCGACGATCGCGAGGCAGGCGAGGATGAGGAGCCCCTCTTTCGGCATCGCGGAGAGGAATGGGACCGCTGTCTGCTTGCCGCCGAGGACGTCGTCGATGACGATCTGCAAAGGCCACGGCTTCAAAAGGTCGGCAGCCGCGATCAGAACGATCTGCAGCAGAACCCAGGTGATCTGCCAGCGGTAAGGCAGGAGATAGGGGAAAAACTTTCTCAGCATCGGCCGCCGGTGGGCGCGAACCTCAGACCGTGCGCGGGGTCGTGATGGGCAATGGGCGGCGAGGCAGAGGCGAGAACGCGACGAGCCCGGCCTCTTCGGCGACGGCGTCGAGGATGCGGTGCATCAATCGGCCGAACCGCGCGAGCTCCAATCCCATTGCCGCGAGGCTCGCCAGTCCAAGAGCGCCGAGCACAGCCGCAGCAAACGGCCAACCGAGGATCAGCGCCAGCGCCGCCGCCGCCGCGCAGCCGCGCAGGAAAAACCGTGCGAGGCGCGACAGCCGCATCGCGCAGCGCACGCGAAAGAGCCGCTTTGAACCACCGTGGTTCTCGCAGCAGACGGTTACGAGCGCCCGTCCCGAAAGTCCGCGCGCGATCTTGAGGTCGAAGCCGCTCCAGCCATTGTCGGGCACGACAAAGTATTTGTGCGGCAGCAGAAAATCGATGAGGCGAGAGATCAGCGCCTCCTTCTCGGCCGCCTCCTCGTTCCAATAAGAAAGAGCAAACGCGCGCGGCCCCCAAGAGATGCGCGCGCGCTGCCGCATGCCCGGCAGAGCGACCCGCTGCGAGGCTTTCATCCCTTTGAGGCGCCATTTGACGCGCTCCCAGCCGCGCACCAGGGGCCCGAGATAAATGAGAAGAGCGACGAGAGCGCGCAGACGCAGTGCCTCTCTGCGCTGAACGCCGCCTTCGCACCCGCGCGAGCCGTTTTCGAGAGAGACCTTGAAGGCGCCTTCCATGCACATCGCCCAGGTGATGAAGAGCGGTACCGCGAGGAGCCACAGATAGCCCCCGCCCCAGATCCCGAGGCAGGCAAGCAAAAGTGCGATGCTGCCCCACTCGAAGGAGAGCGGCAGATACTCGACGAGCGAGGAAGGCGATTCGTAAAGAGTCTGGAAAAGGCCGCGGCCGAAGGCACCCGAATAGATGACGGGGCGCCGCGAGAAGAGGAGCGCCGCGGAGAGGTCGCCATAGACGCGTCCGAGCCATTTGGCTTGGCCAAAGAGATTGAAGCGCAAAGGATGCTTCGCATAGACGAGCGCTTCGGCCTTGCCGTAACCGCGCTGCTGCCGCAAATAGGCGCCGACCGTATTTCGGCGGAAATGCCAGACGACCGCTGCCGCACTAAAGCCGATGACGGCGCCTTTGTCCTGAAACCGCCAGCAGATGTCGACATCGTCGCCGGCCGCGCGAAAGACCGGATCGAAGCCGCCGAGCTCCAAAAGCGCTTCACGCCGGAATGCCATGTTGCACCCGGCGATATGCTCGGCAATCTCGTCGGACAAGAGGACATGGGTCGGACCGCCGGGAGCGAGGGCGACCGCCGCCGGCACCAGGTTTTTTTCCGGCGGCGGAAGATTGGGACCGCCGCAGGCGGCAAGCGCGCCCCTTTCCATCCTGGCCACCAGATAGGTAAGCCAATCGGGATCGGCGACGCAGTCGCTGTCGGTGTAGGCGATGATTTCGCCCGTCGCCGCCGCGGCCCCGACGTTCCGGGCGACGCCGAGCCCCTTGTTGGTCTGGCTCAAGATGCGGCAGAACGGATAGCGCTCTGCGATTTCGAGCGTGCGGTCGCGCGAGCCGTCATTGACGAGAATAACCTCGTAATCGGGGTAGCTGAGGGCGGCGAGCGAAACGAGACAGCGATCGAGCGTGCGCTCGGCATTGTAGGCGCACACCACAACCGAGACGCGCGGGTAGCGCGGTAAGCGCGGCGGCAGCGCCCCCCGGTAATGGCGAGCGACCGCGGCGAGCGCGGGTTTCGGCCGCCGCTCCCGATCGACGAGGCCAAACGCCCAATCCTCAACCGCACAGCCGCCGGTAAACCATTCGTCGGTCCAGGAAAAGACGAAAGTGCCGGCGACCCCGGATTCGAATGCAGCCGGCACCTGCCAGGAGAGGGTTCCGCTTTGCCCCTCTTCCCCCTCGCGCAGAGAATCGATGCCGAATTCCGTCAGAACCAGAGGCCGATCGACCGCGAGATTATTAAGACGCGCGATATAACGTCGAAATGGGTCCTCATTATGAAGATAAACGTTGAAGGAAAGGAAATCGGTGAAGTCGATCGTCAGGTATTCGGTCGAGGGGAAATTGGCGTAGCTGACGAGCGCGCCCGGATGCTCGTCGCGCACGCGATCTGCGAGACCCTGCAGAAACTCGCGCACGGCCTCAGCGCCATGCCAGCGAATGATGTCGGGCGGGATTTCGTTGCCGAAGAGATAGGCCAAAATGGCTTTGTGTTGCCGGCAGGCGCGCACGCAGGCGGCGACGGTGCGGCCGATTTCCGTCCGCGTTCGCGCACTCTCAAGAAAGGCCACATGCTGCGGCCAAGGCAGTCCGATCAGGACCTCGAGCCCCTCCTCCACCGCATTGTCGAGAAGCCAGATCGGCGGAGGGGTGAAGAGCCGCACGGTATTGACCCCGGCCTCGCGCATCATCGCGAAATCCCGAGCGACGACTCGAGGCTCGGGAAAACGCGTTCCGTCGGCGCCCTCGGCAAAGGTTCCGTAGGTCACGCCCCGCAAGAAATGTTTTTCCTCGCCGCGGAAAAAAAACTTGCCGTGCACCCGCGTCGCCTCTTTGCCGCGAGTGGCTGCGGCGGCTCTCGGCAGAGAAGCAACCTTGGCAATCATGTTCATTGGCTCTTCTCCGCGCCGCCCCGGCGCGAAGGTCCCTACCCGGTCGCCGCGGCCTTGGCATAACGGGGGACGAGCCGGTTCATTCCGCTTTTTCAGGCATCGGATTTGGGTGACGCTCGCGTATGCGTGGAGCGGTGCCAGGCGAGCGCCGTCTTGATGATCGTGTCGAGATCGGAAATCCCAGCGCTCCAGCCGAGAATTTCTTGGGCGCGGCGCGGATCGGCGACAAGCGCCGGCGGGTCGCCGGCACGACGCGGGCTCGCCTGCGCGGCAACCGCGCGTCCGCTCACCCGCTCGGCGGTCGCAACGACCTCGCGCACCGAATGACCGCGACCGGTCCCAAGATTGAGCGCGATGCTCTCGCCGCCCGCTTCGAGATAAGAGAGGGCGCGGACGTGCGCTTCGACGAGATCCTGGACATGGATATAGTCGCGGATCGCCGTGCCGTCGGGGGTCGGATAGTCCGTTCCGTAGATATCGATGCTGGGGCGCCGCCCAAGCGCCGTCTCGATGACCAGCGGGATGAGGTGCGTCTCCGGGTCGTGGCCCTCGCCGATTTCCCCCTCGGGATCGGCTCCGGCGGCATTGAAATAGCGTAGAGCAGCGGCGCGCAAGCCGTACGCCTTGCCATACCAGCCGAGTGCCCTCTCGATCGCGAGCTTCGTTTCGCCGTAGGGGCTGACCGGGAGCTGCGGCGCGCTCTCGGCGATCGGCACCTCGTTCGGTATCCCGTAAATCGCGCAGGTCGAGGAAAAAACGAAGGTCCTCAAACCGGCGGCGCGCATCGCGTCGAAAAGCGTGAGCGTTCCCAAAAGGTTGTTGCGGTAATAGAGCGCGGGATCGACAACCGATTCCTCGACATAGGCATAGGCGGCAAAATGCATGACCGCCGCGGCCCGGTGCTCGCGGAGCGCCCAATCGAGCCGCGCGCGATCGGCGAGGTCGCCTTCGACGAGCGGTCCCCAGCGCACCGCCTCGCGATGACCGCGCGAGAGATCATCGTAGGCAACGGGCGTGTAGCCGGCTCGCCGCAACGCCTTGCATGCATGGCTGCCGATATAACCGGCGCCTCCCGTCACGAGAACCCCCCGTCCCATGAATTTCACCTGTCGCTTCCTCGAAGGGCCGATAGGATAGCCTCGATCCTGCCTCCGCGCGTCTCTTTCTCGATCGACTTCCGCGATTGACAAGGACGCCCTCTGTCGCTCTCGTGACGAGAGCGGGAATAGTCGGGCGGCGCGACCCTCTTGCGCTTGCGCGCGAAAATGAGGTGCTTTGATGCGGATCGCGGTGGTGGGTGCGGGTTACGTCGGTTTGGTGTCGGCGGCCTGTTTTTCGGAGTTTGGCGTCGAGGTCGCTCTCGTCGATAGCGATCGGGATCGGATCGAGCATCTCTCGCGTGGAGAGATGCCGATTTACGAGCCGGGTCTCGGCGCCTTGGTGGCGCGCAACGTGGCTTCAGGACGGCTCTCCTTTACGACCGATTTGCGCTCGGCGGTGTTGGGGGTCGAGGCGGTCTTTATCGCCGTCGGCACACCCTCACGCCGCGGCGACGGCCATGCGGATCTTTCCTTTGTCTTGGCGGCGGCGCAAGAGATCGGCCGCGCTTTGGCGGACTATGCGGTCGTGGTGACGAAGTCGACGGTTCCGGTGGGTACGGGGCAGATCGGAA
>JAKAOO010000017.1 GCA_021812165.1 Pseudomonadota bacterium
CCAGTTTCACAGCACGGAGCACGCGGCGAACCTTTTCGCGCTCAAGGAGCTCGGCAATATCTACACTCGGATCATGAATCCGACCTGCGCCGTCCTCGAAGAGCGCGTGAGCGCGCTCGAGGGCGGCGCCGCGGCGCTGGCGCTGGCTTCCGGCCAAGCGGCTTCGCTCTTCGCGATCCAGAACATCTGCCACGCCGGCGACAACTTCGTCGCCTCAACCGATCTTTATGGCGGCACCTGGAACCTGTTCCTCAACACGATGAGGACGATGGGGATCGACGTCCGATTCGTCGATCCGGCCAATCCCGAAGGTTTCCGCCGCGCGACCGACGAGCGGACGCGCTGCTATTATGCGGAGACCTTGCCCAATCCGAAGCTCGAAGTCTTCCCGATCGCCGAGGTCGCAAAGATCGGCCGCGAGCTGGGCGTGCCGCTCATCATGGACAACACGGCGGCGCCGGTGCTGTGCCGGCCGTTGCAGCACGGCGCGGCGATCATCATCCATTCGACGACAAAATACATCGGCGGCCACGGCAATTCGATCGGCGGCGTCGTCGTCGATGGCGGCAATTTCGACTGGGAACGGCACAAGAAGCGCTTCCCGATGCTCAACGAGCCCGATCCGAGCTATCACGGCGCGGTGTGGGTAACGGCGGCGAAACCATTGGGCCCGATCGCCTACATCCTCAAGATGCGGGTGACGCTGCTGCGCGACCTCGGAGCGGCGATGAGCCCCTTCAACGCCTTTCTCTTCCTGCAGGGGATCGAGACCCTGCCTCTGCGCATGCGCGCGCACTGTGCCAATGCGGCGCGCGTGGCGCAATTCCTGGTCGAGCATCCCAAAGTCGTGCGGGTCATCTATCCGGGCCTCATGGAAGGCGAGGCGAAGCGGCGCGCCGACGCCTATCTAACGGGCGGCTATGGCGGCCTCCTCGGATTCGAGCTGAGCGGCGGGCGCGAGGCGGGACGACGCTTCATCGACGCGCTCAAGATGTTCTACCACGTCGCCAATATCGGCGATGCGCGCAGCCTCGCCATCCATCCGGCGACGACGACGCATTCCCAGCTCTCGCCCGAAGAGCAGGCCCAGACCGGCGTCAACGAGCGCTACGTGCGACTGTCCCTCGGCATCGAGCATGCGGACGACATCATCGCCGATCTCAAGCAAGCGCTCGACGCCGCATAGGACCGGATGGCGGGGCCGGCGGCGAGCAAAGAGGGCGGGCCGCAGACAGGCGGCGCGGCGCCTTCGCGCCTTTCGCCCCAAGCCGACCGACGGGGCCGGTGCGCGATCGCGCTGATGGCCAAGGAGCCGCGCGCGGGCGCCGCCGATCTCGCACTGTTCGCCTATGCGATCGGCTACCGCACTCAGGACGGCGTGGCGTCGCACGGTGCGGAAGGCCGCCCCGATGGTCTTGGCCGCAAGCGTCACCAGCTTGCTTCCGACCACGTAGCGCTTGGTCCCGAGGGCCTTCTGGATCAGAACGCGACTTTATGTTCCTGGTCCTACCAACCGTTGATGCGGGGCCAGACCGCACCGACGGCACCGGTACCGCCGAGCACGTGATAGCGGTCATGCTGCGCGCCGGTCGCGCAGGCGTGGTTCGGCAGGATCCGCACGCGCGATCCGACCGGCAGATCCGGCAACGCCGCCGACGAGCCGCGTCGCACCGCGACGATGCCGTGTTCCTGGTTCGCGTCGGCGACGATCAGGTCTGGAAAAGGTTGGCCTGAAAGATCGCAGACGACGCCGTATCCCTGGTCGACGGCTTGCCTCGCCGTCCCGCGGTCGCGTGAGAGGGCCATCCATCCCGCGTCCGTGATGATCCAACCCTTGGCCCGTTGATGTCCGATGACGGTGGCGAGGACCGTAAGCGCGATATCCTCGATGGCCACCGACCCCACGCCAACCTGAAACAAGTCTCCGATCATGAAGACGCCGGCGCGGACTTCCGTCACGCCCGTCAGATCGCGGGCGAAACGCGCGGTCGGTGTCGAACCGATGCTGACGACCGGGCACGGCAGGCCCGCCGAGCGAAGCGCCCCCGCTGCCTTGACGGCGGCCAGGCGTTCATTCTCCGCCGCCGCCGCAAGGGATGCCGGATCGCTTAGCGAGTAGCTGTCGCCGGCGTGAAGCAGCACGCCACGCAGGACGGCGCCGCCTTCCGTGAGACACCGGCCGATTCCGATCAGCGTGGCGCCGTCGTCGGGCGAAATGCCGGACCGGTGGCCGTCGGCGTCGACTTCGATCAGCACGGGTAGGCTACCGCCGGCGGAACGCGCGTGAGCGGCCACAGCTCCCGCCTGTTCGATGCTATCGAGGATGATGGCGAGATCGACGCCGCGCACGCGGATGGCGGAGACACGGGCAAGCTTGCCTGGCGCGATACCCACCCCGTAGATCATGTCGCGCACGCCGCCTTCTGCGAAGTATTCGGCCTCGCGGAGGGTCGATACCATGGCCGGTCCCTCAGGCGACGTCATCGCGATGTGTGCGACGTCCAGCGACTTCGCGGTCTTGAGATGCGGACGGAAGGCCACGCCGAACCCACCGAGGTGGGTCTTCATCCGGGCGACGTTGGCGCGGAGACGGCCCTCGTCGAGAAGCAGGCAGGGGGGGTCTCAAGAGTGTCGAACATCTGAGCGTTATTTTGCATCCTGGCCCACCTTCATCAACTCGCGGAAGCCGACCGCGCAGCCGAGCAAGCTGCTGCCGGCGCCGACCGGGATGACCACATTGTCCGGCGCGCGGAAGCCGAGATCCTCCCACAGTTCATAGGCAAGCGACGTGGTGCCTTCGAGGAACAACGGCTGCCTGTTATGGCTGGCGTAAAAGGTATCGTTGGACTGACGGATGGCTTCCGCCTCCGACTCTTCGCGCGGACCCTCGACAAGCTGTATCTCGGCGCCGTAGGCGCGAACCTGAGCGATCTTCGCCGGTGAGGTGGACGCCGGCGCCAGAATCTTCACGCGCATTCCGCCGGCGGCTCCCAAGCCTGGTGGACGAGAGGCGTACAGCCTTCGCGAGCGTGATCGCTTTCGCGATGTCGACAGGAAGGGCCGCCCGGTATCGCCGGAGCGATCGGGTGCGGCCATCGATCTCGTCGCGCGAGATGGCCGTGCCTCGCGTGATCAACAGCGGTGTGCGCTCGTCGGAGCACCAGCGCGGTACATCGAGCGGATAGGCTCTTTCGTTACGGGGGTCGATGTAACTGGCGGCAGGCATGGCGATCTCTCTGATTGGCGCTCCCGGGCTATGGCGAAAGCCCGCGCTCAGCGACCGCCAATACTGTATGATGTTTCCGCACGCCCCAAGACGTAAGTCGGAAGCGTACTGAGTTCATCGCGGCAAACCAACGGGGCGGGCGCGTTTTCAGGTGCGATCATGTTGGCCCTGTTGTGCCACCACGTCGGCAGGCCGACCTTGGCAGTACCAAAGAGATCGTAGGCAGATCCCGCCACGAACAAGCAGCGAGGCGGTTCGACCCGCAGCTCTCTCAGCGCAAGTTCATAAGGTTGCGGTTGAGGTTTGTAGTAGCCGGCGCGCTCGGCCGTCACCAAGACCGTAAAAGGAACACCGACGCAGTTCGCTGCAATTCGGCCGAGCTCCTCGGAACAGTTGGTCACCACGCCAAGCGGAATGCCCTCAGCGTGCAGCCTATCCAGGGCATCGCGGACTCCTGGCCAGGGTTCCAGTTCGGCGTATCTCGCGCCGAGTTCTTTCGCCAGATCGCGCGACAATCCGACGTCATGCGCAGCTTTCGCCACCAGATCCTCGTACGGTAGATATTCACCGGCAGTGTACGTGATCTTGAGATATTCGGCCCGCCAGCGACGTCCGGCTGTTTCGCTGCCTGCCACGCTGTTCCAGAGCTTCCAGCTATCCAAAAGCGCAGTCAGCAGATCGAAGAGAACGGCATCGTAAGCTCGCGTCGACGGGTTGGAGGCGAACATGGCGGTTTGCGAAAGTGGGGCGTATGCGTTCTGAGACAAGTGGTGCGGCCGGCCGGCGAACTGCGTCCGGATTTCCGGCGGAATGTACTGGTGCGGTCCGGATCGCGCGATCCGGACCGGGTCACTCCAGAGGTACACGCTGCAATGCTGTTGCCAGGGTTTCGCCGCGCGTGCGCGCCCGTCTCGCCGCGGCGGCCAGGACCAGCACGGAGACGATCGCCGCCACGATGCTCTGGAAGATCGGCTGGAACCAGACCGCCGTATGCGGCACCACGACCACGGTGGAGATCAGGTAGAGCGTGATGATCACCGAGGCGATCGCCGCCGGCACGACGAAGGGGCTCGCCAACAGCCCGCGTGCCCAGGCGGTGTGCCGCGGCGCGTTCGGATCGAACGCCAGACGCAGTGCCCCGACGGCCACGGCGAGCCACACCAGCAGGATACTCAGCGCGCGTACCACCACGCCAAGCGCCCAGCCGATATAGGCGGATTGGACCAGGAATACCGATCCCACCAGCGCGGTGAGAACAAGCCCGGCCAGGGGGACCTTCGTCGCCGAGGTGGTCGCGAACCGCTCCGGCAGGATGTCGTCCTGGGCGAAGGCGAACAGCAGCCGCGAGTTGACCAGCAGCGCCGGCGCGATGGTCTTGCCGACGATGATCGCCACCGCGAGGTTCAGCAGCCAGCTGATCGCTGACGGGGCAATCAGGCCCATGAGGCCGGGTGCCGTCGCCAGCGCCGCCTTCTTGGCGTGGATCAGGGCCACTACCGCCCACCAGGGCGCCGCATGGAACAAGGCGTACGCGACGGCGGTGAACAGCAGCACGGCCACCGCCCAGCCCAGCACCAGGCCGCGCGGCATGGTGGTCTCGGCCGCGATGGTCTCGCCGCCCAGCGCCGGTGCCGCGCTGAGGCCGCCATAGGCGAAGATGAACAGGGCACAGACCGCACCGAAGGCGGAGAGGCTAGCCGGCGAGGCGGCAGGTGCGGCGAAGGTGATGCCGGTGGCCGCCGACGCCGCGTGCAGGAACGTCGCGGCCGGGGTGGAGAACCCGTAAGCGATAATGGTGCCGGCGGTGACGAGGATCACCACGAACAAGGCGACCACGAAGGCGCCGTAGCGGTGCACCCCGGTGCTATGCAGCCAGACGATCGCCCACAGGACGGCCAGGCCGGCAATCACATGCCCGGTGGGCGTGGCCAGCGCCGCGCCGAGGGCGGAGCCGGCGAAGACCTGGCTCAGAAACGTGCCGAAGGCGAAGGACAGGAACCCGATCGATCCGCACAGTCCAAGCCACCAGATGACGCCGAGTATAAAGGCCAGTCGGCCGTCAAGACTGCGGCCGATCCAGACATAGGCCGAGCCGGAGCGCGGCATGACTCGGGAATACCGCTGATAGAGATAGACCTTCGGCAACACCAGCAGCCCGGTGACGAGCATCGCCAGCGGCACCAGATCATGGATCGCGGGATAGACACTGAGGCTCTGTACCGAGACGAAATTGATACCCGCGCCGTATTCGCCGGCCACTGCCGAGGCGGCAATGGCGAACAGGCCGACCGCCTTGCTCAGGCGGTATGTCGGCGCGTGACCAGTGGACTGGTTCATGGATCTGACGACTCCTTGCTCGGGCGCCGTCACGACTCCCGTCATTTCTTACACCGGTCCGCGGAGATCTGCGAACGGCCGCTGATGCTGCAGCATCCGGGCGAAGCGCTGCATCAGGGCTTGGGGCGAGACAACCGAGTCCGCGAGGCAAGTGCGCGCATTTCCGTCGTGGCGAGCGAAGACCCACCATCCACCATACACGACTTTGCCGCATGCAGCAAAGGAAAGTCGTGGGTGACCACCGGAAAACGCCCCGCAGCCCATATGTGGACGGCCCCCTCCTTGGAAGGTGTTTTGCGGTGTTTTGACCAGATCGCTTGCGTCCATATGTCCGGCCTGTTGGTATGCTCGCACATGAACGCTGGCCAAGATGGTTTCCGCGGCTTGAATTCCAAACAAACCCGCGACCTCGTAGCGGGCCATTGGGCTTGGGTCGTGCGGCTGATTGGGACGGTCTACTGTCATAAGGCTTTTCAAAAGTCGTATTCGGAATTAGGGTCCCGCAGGGGCCGGAGTTCACCTCGGGCGGCGTGCTCGGGGACCGAGGACCAAAGCCTCGACCCGCAGCGCCAGAAGCTCACGGCCGCAGGCTGCGAGATGATGTTCGAGGAGAAGGTCTCCGGCGCCCGCCGGCACCGCCCGGAACTGGAGCGCCTACTGGGGCAGATCAGGAAGGGCGACGTGCTGGTGATCAACCGCCTCGACCGGCTGGCGCGCTCGACCGCCGAACTCCTGCGCATCACCGAGGTGCTTACCGAAAAAAGCGCAGGACTCCAATCCCTTGATGAACCCTGGGCGGACACCACCAGCCCATCCGGGCGGATGGTGCTGACCGTGTTCGCCGGCATCGCCGAGTTCGAACGCCACGTTATCGGCATCCGCACCGAGGACGGTCGTCGCGCCGCTCTGGCGCGGGGCGTCGCCTTCGGCCGACCGCGAAAGATGTCCACCCGTCAAGCGGCGCTCGCCCGCGAGCTCGTTCATGAGGGCAAATCCATCAGCGAGGTCGCCAGGACGTTCAACGTCCACCCAGCAACCATCTACCGCTGCCTCGAAGACGAACAGAGCTCATGACAGTAGACCGTCCCAATCAGCCGCACGACCCAATGACGCGGGGCGCAGAGAGCGACGAAAGAGATTCGGCGCGCGCGTGGTTCAGGGTCGCAGCGGCCTTTCTTGCGGGCGCGGTTTCATTCGGGGTGCTTTACAGTTTTGGCGTTTTTCTCAAGCCGATCGCGCGTGAATTTCATGCCAATGTGGTAGAGGCTTCGGCATTCTTTTCGCTGACCGCTATCGTCTATTATTTCTTCGGAGCCTTTGCCGGACGCCTTTCCGACCTTTTCGGGCCGCGGCTTATCGTCGCTTGCGGCGCGGCGGCGGTCGGGCTGGGGCTCTTTTTTACGGCTTTCGCGCATCGTCTGTGGTTCGGCTATCTGGCCTACGCCTCGGGGGTCGGCGTCGGCGGCGCCTGCGTTTACGTGCCCACTCTCGCGGCGGTCGGTGGCTGGTTTGTCAAACGGCGGAACGCCGCGCTCGGCATCGCCACCGCCGGCAACGGCATCGGCTCGATCGCTTTTCCCCCGCTTGCCGCCGCTCTGATCGGGCGTCTCGGCTGGCGCGCGACCGACCTTGTTTTCGCCTTTCTCGCTTCGGCTCTTCTTTTTGTCTGCGCCTTTCTCGTCGGGCCGCCGATGGCGGCGCGCGCCGAGGGCGGCGCCCCGCCGCGGGTCAGGGACCTCATCTATTCGCGCGAGTTCGTCATCCTTTATCTCTCGTGGGTTCTGGTTTCGAGCGCGCTTTTTGAAACGATCGTCTTTCTTCCCTCTTTCGCCCGCGCGCATGGCGCCGGGCGAATCGCCGCTGCTGCTCTCGTCTCGACCATAGGGGGGGCGGGAGTGGCCGGGCGCCTGGCCTTCGGCCCGGCCGGCGATCGCCTCGAGGCTTTGGCGCTCTTCAAAGTGACCTGCCTTTTGATGGCGCTCAGTTACGCCATCTGGATTTTCCTGCCTTCCTACGGTTGGCTTTTGGTTTTTGCCGTCATTTTCGGGGTCAGCTATGGCACCCGCTTTGCCGCTCTGCCGGCCGTGCTCATCGATTATTTCGGGATCCCGGGGCTCGGCACGACGCTCGGCCTTTTTCTCACCGCTTCGGGTCTTGCCGCCCTCATCGGACCGATGCTCGCAGGGCTTGCGATCGATCTCGAAGGGGGCTTCAAAGGCGCCGTCCTTTTCGCTTTTGCCATGGGGCTTCTCGGTTTTGCCGCGCTTTTGCCTTTGCGCGGAAGAGGAGGGCGCGAGCGCGATCCTCTCCGCTGAAGCGGGCCGCTTGCGGCGCGCATCCGGGGCAGGCTCGAACTCGCGCGCCGCGGTCGCTTCCGCGAACTCGTGCTGTTGCCCCCTAACCGACGTTCCCGTGAGGATACAGATCGATGTCGTCGAGGCTAAGCAGGGCGGCTTCCGTCGCCACCCCCTAGCGCGCTACATCTTTCCTGAACTTCGTGATTTGCAGATGCTTCGCGCATTCATGCAGGATCTCGAGGTCTTCGCTCCTGATCGGATCAAGTTTAAAATGCATGACGGCATTGCGAATTCGTCTTATATGGCCAAGTTGGACGGTAAACGCCTTTCGGTCCACGGCCGGTAGCGCCAGCTTCTGCCAGGAGCCCTCTTGGCTCAGCAGGTCCAAATACTCGCCGAGGGTCAAATCATCGACATGCCTCACGTACCGATTTGAGTCTCGACAGTCTTTTACCTTCCTCAAATCCTCTACCGTGAAGTTACCATCCAATACGAGGCCCCTGAGGTGATTCTCGATTTGCATGAGAAGGAGAAAGGGCTCAGAGAGCCTCAGCAATTCGCGGACGATATCGGAGAATGTGATAATCCCGCGAATGGTGTTATCGTTACCGTTTCGGATCAGGACGTACTGATGGCGTTCGACTTCGTTGATCGCCTCAAGAAGTGGAGCGTCGTCGCGCAACTCTCGTGGGGGCGGTTTCATGCAGTGGCGGACGTCCGCATCGCGGCTCCCGCCGCGCAGCAACCACGACCCAATCGAATGCCAACTCACTGTCCCTTTTACGGTGCGCCCTGAAACAACCAGCAGCCGAGATAGGCCGCGCTGATCCATGATTGTGGTCGCTGCAACGATCGTGTCACTAGGAGAGATCGACGAAGGTTTGGTATTGGCCGCCTCCAACTCGTTATTAATCTTCTTAAAATAATTGCCATGAACCGCATGGTGTGCCAGATTGATGTTTATGAACACCGATGCTCGGAGATTGGATCACGTAACGCTGACCGAGCTGCGCAAGCGTGGCGTGGCGGCGGTGCAATCGGGTCAAAGCCCGGCCCAGGTTGCGGCGGTGTTGGGCGTCAACCTGCAGAGCGTATTTCGCTGGCTAGCGGAATACCGGCGCGGCGGATGGGACCGGTTGGATGCCCGCAAACGCGGCGGGCGGCGATTTGGGGGGCCAGGACAGCGAGGTACCGGGCTACCACCTTGGAATCGTTTCGGCCACCGATTCGGCCACCTCCACCGCACCGAGGCGTGCGGCCAAAAACGCAAGCTCTTCTTCGTCGTCCTCGATCGGTGTGCCGTAGGCGAAGACCTCAATGCAAGTAAAGCGAAACAGAGGATCCTCCAGGCGCTCGCCATGAGCCCTGCCGATATCAGCGATCGACCTCAGCATCAGTCCGGTTGTGATCGGCAGTTCAACCAACAATCCCGGCAGCCCGCCGGCTCCCCCCGCGATGCCCGTAGCGATAACGCTGGCAGCATAAAGCCAATCCTTCGAGGTCGAGCTCGGATCCTCGCCCATGCCCCGAACCGCGGCACCTAGCGCGAATACCAGCGCCTCGTGTATTTTGGCCGTGATCGCTTCCTTCCAGTCGTCCGGGATCACTTTGAGACCACGGCGAACGAGGTCGCCCAAAGTCTCTATAACGCTTGACAGGACAGAGCACGATGAAAGGTAGATCTCGGCCGTTCCGATGACGCGTGCAAAGTCCTCTTCGCTAAGGAGCGCGCGGGCGTTTGTTCGCCGGCTTTCGTAGGACAAAGGAACCCCCTTTAGGAAAGTTCACATCTCCCCACGCGGCCTGCCAGCACTATACATACTATAGTTGATAAAAGCTTATCCCTCTGTGTCAGGTATTCCCAGATCTTGCGTCTTACGTCATGCCCGGACTTGTTCCGGGCATCCACGAAATGGTTGAGAAATATTTATATTTTTGCACGTGGATGGCCGGGTCAAGCCCGGCCATGACGGCTAGATGTTGAATTCACCGGAAGCAGAGGAATAAGCGATAGTTGATAAATCAACCGATCGTTATCCGCTCACCTCGGGTGCATTGACATGCGCAAGCTGGTCGGGCGAAACGTCAGGCAGGTCAGGCAAGAGAAGGGGCTGACCCAAGAGCAGCTGGCGGAGCTCTCGGGCTTTAGCCAGCAATACATTAGTGGCCTTGAGCAGGGCCGGCGGAATCCGACGGTTGTGACCCTCTACGAGCTGGCCACGGTGCTCGGCGTCAGCCACATGGAACTCATCCGACCCTTCGAAGGAGAAGAATAGGGCGCCGCCAAAACGCCCCTGTGAGGTCCACCGGTTCGTTGGTCCAAAAACGGCGGGAGCGCGGCGATGTGATCGAAGGAAGAGATTGGTTCCCTGCGCCCGCGCTCATACGGAATCACAGCCACCCCAACCGCCCCGGATCGGCGGCCGCGGCGCCTGGACGGCGAGCTCCGAATAGATCGCCTCGCCGGTCGTCACGATTTTGCGGATGTGGCGAGAGGAACTCGCTTCGGCCGCCGCCTCGTTAAGCCCCGGCGCACAGCCTTACCAAGCCGGTAGGCGTCGTCTGTCCATTCCCCCTTGAGCGAAGTGGACGATGCGGAGTTGCATATTTACTTCGCCCGTCGGCCGAGCCGGAAGAGCAGATCCGTCCAATCGCCCGCCGGCACGCCGGCCTCTTTGAGCCACTCTTCGAGGCGCGCTTTCAGGGCGCCCGCGTTCGCCCTCTCGTTTTCGGTGGCGCCGGCATCGCTGGTCACCGCTTTCTCTCAAGCGACATTCGGAACTGAACCCTCCTATTGCCTCACAGGAGGATGTCACCGCGATCACCGTGTCGCTGGCGCAGAGGGCCGTCCCGGAGTCCGCATGGGGGTCCTGTGGGCCCCCGGGCGCGAGCCGCGGTTTGGGTTCGCACCGCATCTTTGCAGTTGTCCGAATGTCGCGAGGAAGAGCGCCGCCGATCCTGCGAGGCGTGCTCCGGCTGGAGCCCGAAGCTCCGTGACCGTAATTTGACCGATGACCCGCCCTTTCAGGCATTCAACTGCGCTGGACAATTTCGATCACGACCCCATCGGGACCGCGGATGAAGGCGAGCCGGGTGCCGGCGGAGTATTCCATCGGCCCGACGAAAATTTCGGCGCCCTTAGCCCGTAGATCGGCGACCGCAGCATCGATGTCGTCGACCGTCAGGCCGATATGTTCGATGCCGTAATAGGGAAATCGCGGCGGCGCGGCGGTCGGTTCGTCGTGGTGGGACGGTGCGATCAGCATCGTCTGCCCGCCCAGCGTCACCCAGACACGCGGCTTGCCGGGATAGAAGGTGCCGGCGCCATAGGTGCCGCGCCCGATCGTGGCGCCGAACAGGCGTTCGAAATACGCCGCCATCGCGTCCGGGTCGGCGCTGCGCAGGTGCACGTGGTCGTACTTATAGACGGGCATAGCTTGTTCCCCTTGAGGAATCTCCTGTTCTCCCTGCGGGGGAGCAGTGTATTTTTCGCCGCGCTCACGGTTTGGTCGTCCGGGTGTACACCGGGTCGGGGCCGAGGAGACGGTTGAGAAGCCATCGAGCGCCGCGGATGGGGATATCACGGAGGCGGTCGGCGAACTTCACATGCTTTCCCCGAGCCATCGAGTTTCTTGCGCCAATGGAGCATCACGGGCGCGCGGCGTCAACAAGTACGGAAATCCGCACCGTTCTGAACCGCGCCGCTTTTCTCGACGGCGTCCTCTGGAACACCGTCAATATCGCGATCGTCGCTTGGCTGTTGCTGCGGGTCCTGCGACGAATAGAGAAAATCGCGCCTGCCGCGGCCCATCTCCCGCCACGCTGACCGCTGCCGGGGCACTGACGATACCCGCACCGGCTTTTGGACGCCGTGTGGGCAATCGATAGCCAGTTGCGGAAACCTACGGATTATCATGCAGAGAGGGGGCCCCGGAATACGCCGGAAAAGGCGGCCAGGGAAATCGGGTCGCGGTCAGCCTTTGCGCAGAACCCGCGCGACCTCGCCGATGGGAACTCCATAGACCTCGGCAACCTCGCGAAACGTCATCCCGTACCTCACCCAGGTGCGGATGCGAGTAATCTGCGACGCAGGGATTGCCGTGCTCGCCGGCTGCTCGGGATCGATTGGTGTCTTGGCCACCGCTTCCGGATCCGGTGCCGTCGCCGCGGTTTTCCCGTGGCTCGGCAGGGGCGGCGGTTGTTCGGCCGCTGGCTGCGGACGCGAACTCAATGGCTCGGCGCTCGGCGGTTTCGGCGCGAACAGTGCCTCGGCCGCTCGACGCGCCTGCGCGATGCGCTCGCGGCTGTCCAGGAACGGATGGTTCGAGCTATCGCGGCCATATCCGGCGCGTCGGCGGTAGGAATGACTTTCGACCATATATTCCACAAACCTAACCCATCGATCGACCGGTCGTTAACGAAATTCTCAAAACCCTTGAATTTTGCCCGTCGGGGAACTCGAGTTCGCGCGGAGCGCCTCGAGCGAGGGCCGAAGGTGTTCTTCGAGGAATGGGACGACCGCTGATCTCGCGCATCGGAAGGGTGTCAAAACTCGGCGAGATCGGCGGCCGCCGGAACGGCTAAGGATCGGGTCATCGACCACGATCGTCTATCAGCATCGATCTCGTTCTAATGCGCGTTCTTGGGTAGTCTCGTGGGTAAGCAAGCGTTTTCTGAAATAACCGCTTGAAATATTTATAGTAGTGGCGGAGGGGGCGGGATTCGAACCCGCGAGACGATTCATCACCGTCTACACGCTCTCCAGGCGTGCGCCTTAAACCTCTCGGCCACCCCTCCGCGCGAATTTCGGGCAAACCTTAACGGCGGCCGAGGGCGGGCGCAATCGCACCCCTGCTCCTTGTGCCGGGACGCCTCGGCGCTGGCGCGCGCGGAGAGATGTGCCTAATATCAACCGGCATTTGGAACAGGGAGCGGGGATGGTCGCGCGGGTTCGCACGGTCGCCTTTCACGGCATCGAGGTCATCGAGGTCGACTGCGAGGTCTCGGTCGTCTCCGGCCTTCCCGCCTTTACGGTGGTCGGACTTCCGGACAAGGCGGTCGGCGAGTCGCGCGAGAGGGTGCGCGGCGCGTTTTCCTCGCTCGGCCTTTCGCTGCCGCCGAAGCACATCACCGCCAATCTCGCTCCCGCCAACGTTTTGAAAGAAGGGAGCCACTTCGACCTGCCGATCGCGCTCGCCCTTCTCGCCGAAATGGGGGCGATCTCGGGAGGCGATCTCGAACCCTATATCGCGCTCGGCGAACTGGCGCTCGACGGCTCTCTCAAGAGCGTCGCGGGCGTGCTCCTGGCGGGCCTTGCCGCCGCCACCCGTTCGAGCGGGATCATCTGCCCTTCTTCCTGCGGGGGCGAGGCCGCCTGGGCGGGCGAGGTCGAGGTCGTCGCGGCGCCGAGCCTTCTTGCGATCGTCAATCATTTCAAAGGGACGCAGCTCCTGCCGCCGCCCGAGCCGCGGCTCGCCGAGACGCGCTCGAGGGGGCTCGATCTCGCCGACGTCAAGGGCCAGGAAAGCGCCAAACGGGCGCTCGAAGTCGCCGCGGCCGGGGGCCACAATCTCTTGATGATCGGCCCTCCGGGCGCCGGAAAATCGATGCTGGCCGCGCGCCTTGCCGGCATTCTGCCGCCTCTCGAACCCGCCGAAGCCCTGGAACTGGGGATGATCCAGTCGCTTGCCGGCGGTCTCAGAGAGGGCCGGCTCGCGCGCGAGAGGCCGTTCCGCGATCCCCATCATTCGGCCTCCCTGCCGGCTCTCGTCGGCGGCGGAATGCGCGCCCGGCCGGGCGAAATCTCGCTCGCCCATCAGGGGGTCCTCTTTCTCGACGAGCTGCCGGAATTCAGCCGCTCCGCGCTCGAGGCGCTGCGCCAGCCGATCGAGACCGGCCGCGTGAGCGTCGCCCGCGCCAACGGCCACGTCACCTATCCGGCGCGCTTTCAGCTCGTTGCCGCGATGAACCCGTGCCGTTGCGGCCGCTTGACCGAGATGGCCTGCGGGCGCGCGCCGCGCTGCGCGGAAGACTATCAGTCGCGGATCTCGGGCCCTCTTCTCGACCGCATCGATCTCGTCATGGAAGTCCCTTCCGTTTCGCCCGGCGACCTTTCTCTGCCGCCGCCCTCGGAAGGGAGCGCCGCGATCGCCAAGCGGGTCCTCGCCGCGCGCACCCGCCAGAAGGCGCGCTACGAGAAGCGTTCGGCCGACCGCCCTATCCGCACCAACGCCGAAGCCGACGGCACCCTCCTTGATGAGGTCGCGGCGCCGGAGCCGGCGGGGCGCGCGCTTCTTCTGCGCGCGGCCGAAAAGCTTCGTCTCTCGGCGCGCGGCTATCATCGGGTCCTGCGCGTCGCCCGCACTCTCGCCGACCTCGAAGGCGCGGGCGCCTTGGCGCGCCGGCACATCGCCGAAGCGCTCTCCTATCGCCGCGTGTCGCTTTCGATCGAGGCCCCGCAAGCAAACCCGCCGCCCGCCCGCCGCAACGATCGGCAGAATTTCCTGCCGTAACAGCGGGTAAGAATGAGGCGCTCTGGTGCCGGAGGGCGATCGAGGAGAAACCCTTCGGCATCTGTCGCCTTCGCGTTGCAGGGAGAAGAAAGCCGCCCGATTCCTCGCGATAGGCATGCGAGAGAGGGTTCCATGCAAAAAACGCATGGCGACCACGCTGAAAAGCGTGGACCGATTATTGTTACAGATTGTTCATGTTCGGCCATCAGTGAGACAGTGGGGTAATGAGGTCGCGCCCATCGCCACCCTCGGGTCCCAATCCCTCGCTCGATCTGGAGGAGATGAGTTTTGCCATGAGTGTGCCGATTATGCGCCTATCGGCGAGTGTGAGGCGCCCTTTCTGTGCCGCTGTCCCGCGCGAGCTCGGGCCGAACAACGTCAAGGGCAAAATCGACGCCTTCCTCAGAGGCGAGAGCCATGGCGGAGAGCTCCTTCATACCCTTTACGACCACGTTCTCGAAGAACCGATCCCCGAGCGTCTGCGCGCGCTTGTGCGGGGGTCCTGACTCTCTTCCGAGGAACGTCGCCGTCGCGGGTTGCCGTCAGCGGCGCCAGAGCATCGGCCCGAGATCGCGGCCGGCAAAAAGATGGAGATGCAGATGGCCCACCTCCTGGTGAGCCGCGCGCCCGTTATTGGCGAGAACGCGCCAGCCGTCTTCCGTCACCCCCTCCGCGCGCGCGATCCGGCCGAGAGCGCGGACGAGCGCGACGATCTCGGCCTCTGACGCCTTCTCGGAAAAATCTTCTAGCGATACATAGGCGCCCTTCGGGATGACGAGAATGTGCGTTGGCGCCTGCGGCCGGATGTCACGAAAAGCGAGAACGTGCGCGTCCTCATAAACCTTGTCGCAAGCGATCTCGCCCCTGAGGATGCGGGCAAAGACGTTGTTCGGGTCATAGCTCATGAGCGCTCTTCCTTGCTGCGGCGCCGCCTTTTTTCTTCGAGCCCGGAGGTTCCCTCGCGCCGTTCGAGTTCGGCCGCGACATCGGCGGGAGTGATCCCTGCATCGGCCCATAAGACAAGAAGGTGGTAGAAAAGGTCCGCGCTTTCGTCGACGAGAGCCTTTTTGTCGCCCTTCACTCCCTCGATCACCGCCTCCAGCGCCTCTTCGCCGAGCTTCTGCGCGATCGTCGCCCGTCCGCGGGCAAAAAGTCGCGCCGTATAGGAAGCCTCGGGGTCGCCGCCGCGCCGCGACAGAATGACTCGCCACAAGCGATCGAGAACGGGACCGAGTTCGCTCGCCATTATTTCAGATCCGCACCGGGATCCCGCATTCCGCAAGCCGGGCTTTGGCTTCGCGGATGCGGAAGAGGCCGAAATGAAAGATCGAGGCCGCGAGCACTGCGCTCGCATGGCCGTCGCGGATCGCCTCGACGAGATGGTCGAGCGTGCCGGCTCCGCCCGAGGCGATGACCGGAACCCTTACCGCATCGGCGACGGCGCGCAAAAGGGCGATATCGAACCCCGCCTTGGTGCCGTCGCGGTCCATCGAGGTCAGAAGAATTTCGCCGGCTCCGTACCGGGTGAGGCGTTCGGCCCAGAGGACGGCGTCGAGACCGGTTGGACGGCGGCCGCCATGGGTGAACACCTCCCAGCGCCCCGGTTCCTTCTCCTTGGCGTCGATCGCCGCGACGATGCATTGGCTGCCGAACTTCTCGGCCGCCTCGCGCACGAACTCGGGACGAGCGACGGCGGCGGTGTTGACCGACACCTTGTCGGCGCCGGCGAGGAGAAGTCGGCGCACATCTTCGATCGCGCGCACCCCGCCGCCGACCGTCAAGGGCATAAAGCATTCCTCGGCCGTGCGCCTGACGACGTCGTAGAGCGTTTCCCGCCCCTCGGCGCTGGCGGTGATGTCGAGAAAACAGAGCTCGTCGGCGCCTTCGCGATCGTAAAAACGCGCCTGTTCCACCGGCTCTCCGGCATCGATGAGATCGACGAAGTTGACGCCCTTGACGACGCGCCCCGCCGTCACGTCGAGGCAGGGAATGATGCGCCTCTTCAGCATCGCGCCCCCGTCGAGAACAGGCGCAACGCCGCCGCCCAGTCGATCCGCCCGTCGTAAAGGGCGCGGCCGCAGATGACCCCGGCGATGCCGTCTTCCTCGTAGCGTTTGAGGCTGGCGAGATCCTGGAGCGAAGCGACGCCGCCCGAAGCGATGACCGGCAGTCGGGCATGCCGTGCGAAGGCGCGCACCGAGAGCACGTTGACGCCGGTAAGCGCCCCGTCGCGCGCGATGTCCGTGTGCACTATCGCCGCGATCCCGCTGCCGGCAAGAGAGCGGGCGAGCTCCACGGCATCGACCGTGGTCTTTTCGGCCCATCCTTCGATCGCGACCCGGCCCTCGCGCACATCAATCGCGACCGCGATGCCCTCCGGATTCTGAAGCGCGGCCGCGCGCACGAGCGCGGGATCGCGCACCGCCGCGGTGCCCAGCACGACACGATCGATGCCGAGGGCGAACCAACGATCGATAGCGGCGCGGTCGCGGATGCCGCCGCCGAGCTGGATCTTGAGGGGGACGGCCTTGCGGATCGCCTCGACCGCCTCGGCATTGACGGAGCGTCCGGCGAAGGCGCCGTCGAGATCGACGATATGGAGCCAGCGAAACCCCGCTTCGGCGAAGGCTGTTGCCTGCGCCACCGGGTCGGCGTTGAAGACCGTCGCGGTTTCCATCTCCCCGCGCACGAGGCGGACGCAACGTCCCTCCTTCAAATCGATCGCCGGGTAGAGGATCACGGCTCCGCCGGGTCTTCTTTCAGCAGCTTGTAATAATAGTGACCGGGCACGATGCGGCCGTTGACGCGAGCATAGACCGGGTGCATCCCCCAGCGCCGGTAATTCATGCCTTCATAAAGCGCGATCGCCGCCTTCTGGGTGTCGCGAAGGTCGAGGTTCAAAACGGCGAGGCCCATCTCGCGCGCTTCTTTTTCGATCTCGGCCACGATCGCGTGCGCGAGGCCGTGTCCGCGCGCCCAAGGCGCGACAAAGGCGCTCGTCAGGGTTCCGGCGAAGGCCTGCGCCTCGTTGTTGCGCGGCGCGCGGCCCAATTGCGCCGAGCCGGCGATCACGCCGTCGAGGCGGCCGGCGACGAGCCGCCTCTCGGGGACGAGAAGCACGCCCTTCCAATAGTTTTCGAGAAGTTCGCGCGCCGGCACCTTGAGCCAGCCGAAGCCGCCGCCTTCGAGGATCGCGGCCTCGGTCGCCTCGCACAGGTCGTGGAGATCCGCGCTCGAAAACTGGGTCAGACGACCGACCGTCATCCGCGGCTGTTGCAATTCCGAATCCATCATGGACGCCAAACGAGAAAATTGCCGATAAACGAAAGCCCTACCTCCTGGCTCTTCTCGGGATGGAACTGCGTTCCCGCGAGATTGCCGCGGCCGACGACGGCTGCGATCCTTTGGCCGTAATCGGTGAAGGCGAGGAGATCCTCCGAATGGGCTAGGAGAAAATGATAGCTGTGGACGAAATAAACATGGGACCCGGGAGCGAGCCCGGCAAGGAGCGGATGGCAGCTCTGAGGCCAGATCTCGTTCCAACCCATATGCGGGATCTTGAGGCCGCGCTCTTCAGGCTCGAGCGCCACCACCTCGCCGCCGATCCACCCGAGCCCCGGCGTCGTTTCGAATTCGCGCCCGCAATCGGCCATCAGCTGCATGCCGACGCAAATGCCGAGAAACGGCCGGCCGCGGCGGATCACCGCCTCTTCGAGCGCGGCAAAGAGCCCCGGAATGGAAAGAAGCCCGCGCCGGCAGTCGGCAAAGGCGCCGACTCCGGGGAGGACGATGCGATCGGCGGCCGCCACTTCCTCCGGCAGGCGCGTCACCCGGATCGCGGCGGAAAGCTCCCTTTCCCGCGCCGCGCGGGCAAAAGCCTTCTCGGCAGAGCGCAGATTGCCGGAACCGGTATCGAGGATCGCGACGTTCATCCGCTTCTGCCGGAAAGGGCGCTGTCCTGAGCCGGTCGAAGGGCGCTGTCCTGAGCCGGTCGAAGGGCGCTGTCCTGAGCCGGTCGAAGGGCACTGTCCTGAGCCGGTCGAAGGGCACTGTCCTGAGCCGGTCGAAGGGCGCTGTCCTGAGCCGGTCGAAGGGCGCTGTCCTGAGCCGGTCGAAGGGCGCTGTCCTGAGCCCGCCCCAGCACGCCTTTGGTCGAAGGAATGGCGCCCGCGCGGCGCGGATCGATCGCCACGGCCTGGCGCAAGGCGCGGGCGAGACCCTTGAAACAGGATTCGACGATGTGGTGGGTATTCTCGCCGTAAAGGGTCTCGATATGGAGGGTCATCCCTCCCGCCTGGGCAAAAGCCTGGAACCACTCCTTGAAAAGTTCGGTGTCCATCTCCCCGAGCTTGGGGCGCGAGAGAGCGACCTTCCAGACGAGATACGGCCGGTTCGAGGCGTCGAGCGCAACCCGCGTCAGCGTTTCGTCGAAGGGGATCAGAGCCTCCCCATATCGCTCGATCCCGGCGCGCTCGCCAAGCGCTTGGCTGATCGCTTCGCCGACGACATAGCCCGTGTCCTCGGTCGTGTGGTGGAAATCGATGTGGAGGTCGCCCTCGGCTTTGAGCGTCAAATCGATGAGGCTGTGTTTGGCGAGCTGCTCCAGCATGTGGTCGAGAAAGCCGATTCCCGTCGCAATTTCGGCGACGCCGGTGCCGTCGAGATCGACCCTTCCTGTGATCCGCGTTTCCCGTGTCTCGCGCTCGACGCTTGCGACCCTCACCTCGCTCTCCCGGCATGCCGTGGCGCGCCCTTTTAGCAATTCCGTGCCGCGCCCGCCACTGCTACCGCGGCGTGCCGGCTTGACCCCCGAACGGCTCTCATTAAATGACAGGTCTTCGGGCATCTCCCGCCCGCAACATCAGAGGCGCGATGAGGCTCGAAGCAGATCTTGCCCGGACCCTTTGGCACGGCACCACGATTCTCTCTCTGCGCAAGGGCGGCGAAGTCGTCGTCGCCGGCGACGGGCAGGTCTCGATGGGGCAGACCATCGTCAAGTCGAACGCCAAAAAGCTGCGCCGGCTCGCCGGAGGCACCGTCATCGCCGGCTTTGCCGGCGCGACCGCCGACGCCTTTGCGCTCTTCGAAAGGCTCGAAGGGAAGCTCGACCAGTATAAGGGGCAGCTTTCGCGCGCCTGCGTCGAACTCGCCAAGGACTGGCGCACCGACCGCTATCTCAGACGTCTCGAAGCGATGATGGCGGTTGCCGACAGAAACGTCTCGCTCATCCTTTCGGGCAACGGCGATGTTCTCGAGCCCGAGGATGGGATCATCGGCCTCGGCTCCGGCGGCGCCTATGCCCTCGCCGCCGCGCGCGCGCTCATCGCGGATGAAAGCCTCGATCCCGCGGCGGTAGTGCGGCGCGCGATGGCGATCGCCGCCGCCATCTGCGTCTACACCAACGACAAGATCACACTCGAAAAACTGGAAATCTGAACCGCCTCATGAACGCTTTCAGCCCGCGCGAGATCGTCTCCGAACTCGACCGTTTCATCGTCGGACAGGACGCGGCGAAACGCGCCGTCGCCATCGCTTTGCGCAACCGCTGGCGCCGCCAGCAGCTCTCTGCGGATTTGCGCGAGGAGGTGCTGCCGAAAAACATCCTGATGATCGGCCCGACGGGCTGCGGCAAAACCGAAATCGCGCGCCGCCTCGCGCGCCTTGCCCAGGCGCCCTTCTTAAAGGTCGAGGCGACGAAATTCACCGAGGTCGGTTATGTCGGGCGCGATGTCGAGCAGATCGTGCGCGATCTCATCGAGATTGCCATCACCATGACGCGCGAGCGGATGCGCAAGGAGGTCGAGCCCAAGGCCGAACTCGCCGCCGAGGAACGCGTCCTCGACGCCCTCGTCGGGACGAGCGCCGGCGCCGACACCCGGCAGAAATTCCGGAAGCGCCTGCGCGATGGCGAATTCGACGAGCGCGAGATCGAGATCACGGTGCAGGAGAGCGCCGCCTCCAACCTTCCGGTGTTCGAGATCCCGGGGCTTCCCGGCGCCAGCATGGGGATGCTCAATTTGGGCGACATCTTCGGCAAGGCTTTGGGCAACCGCACGAAACCGAAACGGATGACGGTCGCAGAAAGCCACCGCGTGCTCATCGCCGAAGAAAGCGACAAGCTTCTCGACCAGGACAGCGTGGTGCGCGAAGCCATCGGCGCGGTCGAACAAAACGGCATCGTCTTTCTCGACGAGATCGACAAGATCTGCGGCCGCGGCGAACGCGTTGCCGGGCCCGATGTCAGCCGCGAGGGGGTGCAGCGCGATCTTTTGCCCTTGATCGAAGGGACGACGGTCGCCACCAAGCACGGCTCGGTCAAGACCGATTTCATCCTCTTTATCGCTTCGGGCGCCTTTCACTTGTCGAAGCCGTCCGATCTCCTGCCCGAGCTGCAAGGGCGCCTGCCGATCCGGGTCGAGTTGAAGGCGCTCGATCGTTCCGATTTCCGCCGCATCCTCGTCGAGCCCGAGGCAAGCCTCATCAAGCAGTATAAGGCGCTGCTCCAGACCGAAGGGATCGCGCTCGAATTCTCCGAAGGGGCGATCGACGAGATCGCGCGCCTCGCCGAGGAGGTCAACACCGCGGTCGAGAACATCGGCGCGCGCCGGCTCCATACGATCCTGGAGCGCCTTCTCGAAGAACTCTCCTTTACCGCCTCGGACCGCCCGAGCGGAACGCGCTTCCTCGTCGACGAGACCTATGTCCGCTCCCAGGTCGGCGCTCTCGCAGAAAACGCCGATTTGTCGCGGTTTATCCTTTAAGAGGACCGAAAGCCGTCTCTACTCTTCGGGTGGACGCTCCGGAGCGAAACCTTCAACCGCCGCCAAGTCGCTCACGCGCTCGGGTAGAGCTTCGTCATGACGAATTCGCGGTGGCCCAGGGTCTCGGCGCAGGTCAGGCGGCCGTTGCAGGTGCGGATCATGAGGTCGATGAGGCGGTCGCCCGCCTCGTCGAGCGTCATCTCGCGTTTGAGGATGCCCGAGACGTCGAGATCGATGTGCTCGGACATGGTGCGGGCCGTCTTGGGGTTGGCAGTCAGCTTGATCACGGGCTCGATCGGGTTGCCGATGACGTTGCCTTGTCCGGTCGGGAAAAGGTGGACGACGAAACCCGCCGCCGCCTGCAACGTCACGCATTCGGCGGCGGCCGAGGACGTGTCCATGTAGTAGAGCCCGCTGCCTTTGCTCGGGCTCTCCGCCGGCTTCAAGACCTCGATGTACTTCGTCTTCCTGCCGATCTTGGCGAGGTTGCCGAACGCCTTTTCCTCGATCGTCGTGAGGCCGCCCGCGATGTTGCCCTTGGTCGGCTGCGACTCCGAAAGATCGCTCGTCTTGTGGCGGTCGATCATTTCCTGATAGGCGGCGAAGGCGCGCATGAATTTGTCGCCGACCTCCTTGGTGGCGGCGCGGCTCGCGCACACGTCTTCAGCCCCGGTAATCTCCGAGGTCTCGCCGAAGCAGGTCGTGGCGCCGAGCGGATCGACCTTGTCGATGACGTTGCCGACGGTCGGGCAGGAGGCGAGACCAGAAGTCGTGTCGCTTTCGCCGCATTTCGTCGAAATCCACAACTCGTTGAGCGAAGAGAGTTGGCGCTGGTGTTCGGAGGCCGCTTGCAGGAATTCGCGCGCCTTGCGCGAAGCGGCGGCGATGGTGTCGATGTCGCCTCGTTCCTCGATCGCGAAACCGGCGACGGGCTTTCCGGTTTTGGCGATGCCCTCGACGACGCGGCCGGTCCAGCCCGGCTCGATGCCGATGACGACGGCCGCGGCGACGTTCGGATTACTGCCGGTGCCGATGAGGGTGCGGAAATGGAGTTCGAGATCCTCGCCGAATTGCAGCCTCCCATAGGCGTGCGGCAAGGCGAGCGTCCCTTTGATGTTGTTGGCGACCGCCTCGCAGGCGGCATTCGCGAGGTCGTCGAGAGGCAGGATGATGACGTGATTGCGGGTGCCGATCCGGCCATTCGCGCGGCGATAGCCGTAGAAATCGTAGCGAGCCATGGTTACCACCGCTTCGTCTTCATGTTGTGGGTGTGGACGTGACGGCCCTTGCCGATCTGGGCGGCGGCGCGGCCGACATCGTGCCCGTATTTCCAGATGGTGTCGCCTTCCCGGATGTCGCTGAGCGCGATCTTGTGCCCGAGCGGCACCGCGTCGAGCGCCGAGAGCTTTACCGTCTCGTCCGACTCCATGAGCCAGCCCGTCAGTTCCTGGCCCGGCTTTACGTTTTCCACCACGACCACACCGACCGTGTCGGCCTTGTCGTGAACAATGAAATCGGTGGTCATCGCGCGTCCTCGCCCGCCTCGTCGTTCGAACCTCTTTGAGTCTGCTCTAGCCGAGATTATGGAGCAAGGATTCTTTTATGTTGATATTGATGCAACAACGGATAAGGAGTCATTGGTAATCGTAAGAAATTGTCGCCGCTTTGGCAAAAGACATCCACTCATGAAGATCGCGCGCATCGAAAGCTTTATTCTCGGGACGGGGAGTTCGAAGGATTCCCTCTTTTGCCGCGTGGAGACCGAAGGAGGGCTTTAAATCCTCGCGCGGCGCGGTGCCCAGGCCTTACCATTCCCGCAAGGCTTGCCCATATGATGTCTGACTATCCCGGTCAGAAAGTCACGCGACATGGCGGCACATGATCAAGGGCGATCCGCACACCGCACCGCGGCAGAGACGTCGCGACGGTGGAAGCTCCAGGACGCAAAGGCCCGGTTCAGCGAGCTTGTGAGAATGGCTCGGGAGCGAGGGCCGCAGCGGGTGACGGTCTATGGGATGGACGCGGTCGTCGTCCTCTCGGCCGAGGAGTTTGATCGCCTCAAATCGAGGAGCGAGGCGCAGAGCTTGTTCGAATTGTTCGCGAACTCTCCCCTGAAACGCATCGAGTTTGGCGGAGAACCCGTGAAGAGCCCCGTTCGCGAGGTCGAGCTTTGAGCGGCTATTTGCTCGACACCAACGTGATCTCGGAACTTCGAAAACCCTCCTGTGACCCAGCGGTCAAAGCGTGGTCCGACAATAAGCCCCCGGAAAGTTTTTTCCTCAGCACGATCACGATCGCCGAAATCCGCTTCGGCATTGAGCAGCAAAGCGATCTCCCGTTTCGAGAGGAACTGGTCGCCTGGCTCGATCACACCCTGAGGCCCTGGTTTGCCAACCGCATCCTCGATGGTGACGAGGAGGTCATCCTCGAATGGCGACGGATGGTAGCGATGGGCAAGCGCAAAGGCGTCACCTTCAGTCAGCCCGACCTCTTTATCGCGGCGACAGCCAAAATCCATAACCTCACCGTCGCCACCCGCAATGTCGCCGACTTCGAGCAGGCGGGCGTCGCCGTCGTCAATCCCTGGACGCCGCGCAACCCGGGTGCCCGCAACCCGGGTGCCCGCAACCCGGATGATTGAGCCGATCCGGCTATGCCCCGAGCCTTTCTTCCGGAAGCGGTGCGGCAGGCGCGCTTTTGACGGAGAGGACGATCTTGCCGATATGCTCGCCCGCCTCCATGAGGCGGTGCGCCGCGGCCGCTTCGGAGAGAGGAAAGACCTTGTAGACGACCGGCTTTATCCTCCCCGCCTCGATGAGAGGCCAGACCTTGTGCTTCAAGGCTCGCGCGATTTCCCCCTTTTCGGCAACGCTGCGCGAGCGCAGGGTCGAGCCGGAGAGCGTCAAGCGCTTCGTCAGCAAGGGCAGAAAGTTGAAGAGGACCTCGCTGTCACGCTGAAAGGCGATTTGCAGGAGGCGCCCGTCGGTGGCGAGACTATCGACGTTCTTGCGCAAATAGTCGCCCCCGACCATGTCGAGAATGACGTCGACGCCCTTGCCTTGGGTCAGTTCGCGAAGCGTTTCAGCAAAATCGCTCGTCTTGTAGTTGATCGCAGCTTCGGCGCCGAGATTTTTGCAGGCTTCGCACTTTTCGTCGCTTCCGGCGGTGGTGAAAACGCGAGCGCCAAGGGCGCGGGCGAGCTGGATCGCCATCGTTCCGATCCCGCTCGATCCGCCATGGATCAGTGCTTTCTCGCCCCCTTTGAGCCGTCCGCGTTCGCAAAGGTTGGTCCAGGCCGTAAACAGAGCCTCGGGCAAAGCCGCGGCTTCCATGAGCGGGAGGCCGCGCGGAAGCGGCAGGCATTGCGGAGCGGGAGCGACACAAAATTCCGCATAGCCGCCGCCCGAAAGAAGGGCGATCACCTCCGCGTTCAATTTAAGGCCGCGAACCCGCTCGCCGAGCGCGGCAACGCGGCCCGAAACTTCGAGCCCGAGGATCGGCGAGGCACCGGGAGGCGGCGCATAGCGGCCGCTTCTTTGCGCGAGGTCGGGGCGGTTGACGCCGGCGGCGGCGACCTCGATCAGCACTTCCCCTGCGCCCGGCCGCGGCACGGGACCCTTCGCGAGAGCGAGCACTTCCGGCCCGCCCGCGCCCTTCGCTTCGACATACGTCATTTCGCCCGGGATCACGCACACCCCCTTTGTGAGAGCCCGACGATAACGACAGAAGAGGGGCCGAGCAACGAGACGAAAGGGCGGCGCAATTTCCGTCTAAGCCATGTATGATGGGCGGAATAGGCGTTTTCCTGCAGGAATCGCGCGGCCCGAGGGCAGACGCCGAACCTTGTCGCGAGGAGGAAAGGATGTTGGCGGGCGAGCGGGGGCAACAGAGGCTGGCGCGCCGGGCGCTCGCTCTCGTCCTCGCCGGAGGGCGCGGAAGCCGCCTCAAAGGGCTCACCGACCGCCGCGCCAAACCCGCCGTGTTCTTCGGCGGCAAATTCCGGATCATCGACTTCACGCTTTCCAATTGCCTCAATTCGGGGATCCGCCGGATCGGCGTTCTGACCCAATACAAGGCGCACAGCCTTTTGCGCCATCTGCAGATGGGCTGGTCGTTCTTGCGCCCGGAGATGAACGAATTTCTCGACCTTCTGCCGGCGCAGCAACGCATCGACGAAGCGACCTGGTACCGCGGCACCGCCGATGCCGTGTTCCAGAACTTCGACATTTTCCGCGCCGCCAACCCGCAGTTCTTCCTCGTTCTCGCCGGCGACCACATCTACAAGATGGACTACGCGAACCTGCTCGCGGACCACATCGATAAAGGAGCGGGTTGTACGGTCGCCTGCATCGAGGTGCCGCTCAGCGAGGCTTCGAATTTTGGCGTCATGACGGTCGACGCGGCGATGCGGATCGTCGATTTCGAGGAAAAACCGAAGCACCCCTCGCCCATGCTCGGCAAGCCCGACCGCGTGCTCGCCAGCATGGGCGTCTATGTCTTCACTGCCGATTTTCTTTACGCCGAGCTCGAGCGCGACCACCGCGATCCGACCTCCAGCCACGATTTCGGCAAGGACGTGATCCCGAACCTCGTCAGCCGCGGTCTCGCTGCCGCCCACTCCTTCGAAGAGAGTTGCGTCAAGACAACCCCCGAGGCCGAAAGTTATTGGCGCGACGTCGGGACCATCGACGCCTACCACGCGGCCAATCTCGATCTCGTGCGGTGGGTGCCTTCGCTCGACATTTATGACGCGAATTGGCCGATCTGGACCTATCAGGAACAGTTGCCGCCCGCCAAATTCGTGTTCGACGACGACGACCGGCGCGGCATGGCGGTCGACTCGATGGTCTCCGGAGGGTGCATCATCTCGGGCGGCAGCGTTCGCCGCTCGCTTCTGTTTTCAAGGGTCCGGGTCGAAAGCCATGCCGCAATCCACGAGGCGGTGCTTCTTCCCGAGGTGGTGGTCGGCCCCGACGTGCGCCTCAAGAAAGTGGTCGTCGACCGCGGCTGCCGGATCCCGGACGGGCTCGTCGTCGGCGAAGATCCCGCGCTCGACGCCAAACGCTTCTATAAGAGCGAAGGCGGCGTCACCCTCATCACCGCCGATAGGCTTGCGGCGCTCACATAATCGCCCATTCGGGATCGCGGCGTTATTCGAGAGAGTCGCAGCACGGACGCGCCGCTTCCGCCGCCGTCGCAACTTTTGCGCTCTGGGGCAGAAACATATTCTTGAAATCTGTTCCGTTTAGCGCTACGTTTCACGTGGCCTTATAAAAATCGCGCCGGCGAGTCGAAGCGAGGTTCGGCCGGCGACGAGCCCGCAGAAAGATCTGGGGAGACTGGAGATGCCTAGGTTTTTAACCGTGGTGGAGTCGGCCGCCCTTCTGGCGGTGCTTTGCTTTCCCGCCTTTGCTTCGACTGCGACGCCGTTCAGCCACGTCGTCGTCATCGTCCAGGAGAACCGAACACCCGACAATCTCTTTAATGGATTGCAGAACTATCTGCCCGAAGCGGATATCGCCACTTCGGGTCTCGATTCGAAGGGGCAGACGATTGCCCTGACTGCGGAGCCGCTCGCCACCTCCTACGATCTGTCGCACAGCCACCCTTCGTTTCTCAAAATGTACGACGGCGGCAAAATGGATGGCGCCAACCTCATCCCGTGCTCGCCCAAAAAATACTGTCAAAAATTCCCTCAGTATAGATACGTTCAGAATTCCGACGTGGTCCCGTATTTTGAAATAGCGGAGAATTACGGTTTTGCTAATCGAATGTTTTCTACGCAGCAAGGACCGAGCTTTCCGGGACATCAGTTTATACTTTCCGGGACTTCTGCGCCGTCCGCGACGAGCCCCGACTTCGCGTCCGAGAACCCGGAATACGGCGTATCGGACTATGGTAACGGCTGCATCGCCGACGCTCAGCAGAGGGTCGAGGTCATCGATCCCAGCGGCAGCGAAAGCGGCTCAATCTATCCCTGTTTCGAGCACGAAACGCTCACCGACGTCCTCGACGCGGCCGCGGTGTCGTGGCGCTACTATACGCCACCGCCAAAGTATGGCTCCGGCTGGCTGTGGGATGCGCCGCTCGCGATCGCGCATATGTGCGTGTCGTCCGGCTACGGCGGGACCTGCACCGGCTCCGACTTTACGAAAAAAGAGGTTTACTTTGGGCCGGCGCAAATTCTGACCGACATCCAGGACGGGCAGCTGCGGGCAGTGAGCTGGGTCATCCCGAACAGCAAGGAATCCGACCACCCTCAAACCAATGACGGCTCCGGACCCTCCTGGGTGGCCTCGGTGGTGGATGCGATCGGAGAGAGCTCTTATTGGGACAGCACCGCGATTTTCATCACCTGGGACGATTGGGGCGGCTGGTATGACCACGTGGCGCCGCCGATCGACTCCACTTACGGCTATTACGAATACGGCTTTCGCGTACCCTTGCTCGTCGTCTCCCCTTATACCCCGAAAGGCTATGTATCTAACACGACCCTAGACTTCGGCAGCATCCTCAAATTCGCCGAAACGGTATTCGGTTTGGGCACGATCCCGCCCGGCACCTTTGCCGATGCGCGGGCGAACCTTCCGTCCGATTTCTTCGATTTCTCGCAGTCGCCTCGGCCGTTTGTGGCGATCTCGGCGCCTTAGCGAGGCGTCGCCGCCGTTGCCGTAAATTCCCCTTATCGAGGAAAGCGCTTGTCGCGTGCCTTCCGAGCGACGACTTTTCGCATCATGGGAGAAGAGCCCCGGCGGAGGTCGCGAGAGAGAGCGATGGCGAGCGCAATCGAAACGAGAAAGAGGGTTCTGGTCGAAAAGGCCGAGGCGGTCGCCGCCGAGGGTCCGCGGGCGGGCGACGAGGCGACGCGGAAGCGCGCC
>JAKAOO010000209.1 GCA_021812165.1 Pseudomonadota bacterium
GCGCGAGCTCGCCCGCGAAAGCGCGGTCGCGGCCGACATCATCGTTCCGGTGCCCGATTCGGGGGTTCCGGCGGCGCTCGGCTTTGCCGCCGAATCGGGGCTTCCCTTCGATCTCGGGATCATCCGCAACCACTATGTCGGCCGAACCTTTATCGAGCCGACCGACCAGATCCGCCATTTGGGCGTGCGGCTCAAGCACAACGCCAATCGCGCGAGCCTCGCCGGCAAGCGGGTCGTCCTCGTTGACGACTCGATCGTGCGCGGGACGACCTCGATCAAGATCGTCGAGATGGTGCGTCAGGCGGGAGCAAGCGAGGTCCATATGCGGATTTCGAGTCCGCCGACCCGCTTTTCCTGTTTTTACGGGATCGCCACGCCGGAACGCCGCGAGCTGTTGGCGGCGCGTCTGGACGTCGCGGGGATGGCCGAGCGGATCGGCGTCGACAGTCTCGCCTTCATCTCGATCGACGGGCTTTACCGCGCCCTGGGAGAGGCCGCGCGCAACCCGTCGCGGCCGCAGTTTTGCGACGCCTGCTTTTCGGGCGACTATCCGATAGAGCCCGTCGACGCCGAAAACGGAAAGGTGTCGGTGCAGCTCTCGCTTCTGGCGGAACCGGCCTGAGGCGATGCCCGAACCGGGTCGTCTCGAGGGCCGGGTTGCGGTTGTGACCGGCGCCTCGCGCGGCATCGGTGCGGCGGTCGCTTTGCGCTTTGCCGAGGAGGGAGCGCACCCCATCCTTGTGGCGCGCACTCCGGGCGCCCTCGAAGAAGTGGATGACCGGATCCGCGCCAAGGGCGGCCGCGCCACTCTCGTTGCCGTCGATCTCAAGGAGCACGACAAGATCGACGATCTCGCAGCCGCGCTCTATAAGCGCTTCGGCCGCCTCGATATACTCGTCGCAGCCGCCGCCGAGCTTTCTCACTTGTCTCCCCTCGGGCATTACGATCCGAAGTCGTGGGCCGAGACGCTCGATCTCACCCTCACGGCCAATTGGCGTCTCATTCGGGCGATGGATCCGCTGTTGCGGCTCGCAGCCGCGGGCCGGGCGATCTTTGTGACCTGCGAGGCCGGGCGCGAAGGGGCGGCCTACTGGGGCCCTTACGCGGTTGCCAAAGCCGGGCTCGAAATGCTTGTCAGGATCTATGCGGGCGAGATCGCCAAAACCAACGTGCGGGCCAACCTGATCGATCCCGGCCCGGTCAGGACACGGCTTCGCGCGCGCGCCTTTCCCGCCGAAGACCCGGCGCTTCTGCCGCCTCCCGAAAGCGTCGCGGAAGCCTTTCTCGCCCTCGCCCTTCCCGAATGCGCGAAAAACGGCGAGCTCGTCCTGGCGCAAAAATCGGGTTTCTGATCGCGGCTAGGGCTGTGCGTAAGGGTTCTCGCCTTTGCGCAGCATCATGCGGATCGGCGTTCCGGGGAGCGCAAAGTCCTTGCGCAAGGCGTTGACGAGGTAGCGCCGATAGCTGTCGGGGAGTTCGCCCGGTTTCGAGAGAAAAAGCGCGAAGGTCGGCGGGCGCGTGTTGACCTGGGTCAGATAGCGCAATTTGAGGCGCCGCCCGGCGACGAGCGGAGGAGGATGGCGCTCCTCGACGGCGGCGAGCCAGCGGTTGAGCGCGCCGGTCTTGACGCGCCGGTTCCATACCGCATGCGCGGCAAAGACGGCGCGCATCATCGCGTCGAGACCAAAACCGGTGAGCCCCGAAACCGGCACCAGCGCAACCCCTTGAACCTGCGCGAGCGAATCCCCGAGGCGCTCTCGCAAAGCCCGAAGCGTCTTTTTCTTCTCGGCGACGGCATCCCATTTCGTCGCCGCGACGAGAAGCGCCCGGCCCTCCTCGGCGGCGAACGCTGCGATCGCCAGGTCCTGGCGCTCCAAAGGCTCTAGGGCGTCGACGACGACGACAACGCTCTCGGCAAAGCGGATGGCGCGTTGCGCGTCGGCGACCGCGAGCTCTTCGGGCTTTTCCTCGACCCGCGAGCGGCGCCGCAAACCGGCGGTGTCGATGAGGCGGACGGGTTTCCCTTTCCATACCCAAGGGATGGCGATCGCGTCGCGCGTGATCCCGCGTTCGGACCCGGTCAATACCCGCTCCTCGCCGAGAAGAGCGTTGACGAGCGTCGATTTGCCGACATTGGGGCGGCCGACGACGGCGAGAGAAAGAGGCTTCGCCTCCGCGCTTTCCTCACTCTCGGGAGAAGCCTTTTGCGCGAGCGGGAGGAAGCATTCGTAGAGGAGCGCCATCCCCTCGCCATGGGCAGCCGAGATCGGCACGGGATCGCCCAATCCGAGGCCGTAGGCTTCGGCGATTCCGGAGAGCGCCGCCTTTCCCTCGGCCTTGTTGGCGATCAGAAGGATGGCCTTCCCGCTCCTTCTGAGCCAATCGGCGAAGCGGCGGTCGTCGGCGGTGACGCCTTCGCGCGCGTCGATGAGGAAGAGCCCGATATCGGCCTCGTCAAGCGCGCGCAGCGTCTGCGCACGGGCGCGGACGGCGAGGCTTTCGGGAGACCCTTCCTCGAGACCCGCGGTATCGACCACGCGAAATTCGAGATCGGAAAGGCGCCCCTTGCCTTCGCGACGATCGCGCGTCAGACCCGGAGCATTATCGACGAGGGCGAGAGGCCGGCCGACGAGGCGGTTGAAAAGCGTCGACTTGCCGACATTCGGCCGGCCAAGAATGGCGACGACAAAACTCATCGAACTCGAAAATGGGGAGCCCGAGCGCCCTTAGCGATAGGCGGTAAGCACGGCGTTGTTGGTCAATATATAGAGCGCGTCGCCGGCGACGACCGGGGCGACGTAAGCCGGGCCGCCGATCGAAATGCGACCCAAGGCCTCGCCCGTATAGGGGGAGACCGCAAGCGCGTCGCCTTTCGATGAAACGAGGATCAGCCGATTGCCGGCGAGAACCGGCCCGGCCCACTCGATCGGGTCATCTTTGGCTTTCGCGTTCTCGTAGCTCGGGAGCCGGCGAACCCAGCGGATCTTTCCGTCGTTGCGGGCCAAGCAGATGAGCGCGTTGCCGTTGCTGAGCACGTAAATGTAGTCGCCCGCGACCCAAGGCTCATAGGCGCCGCCGATATCCTCTCCCCAGATGCGCGTGCCGGTGCGCAGGTCTATCCCGATCGTCCGCCCGGCGTGACCGACGGCAAAGACGCGGTCGCCGTCGATGACCGGGCGCCCGCGGATATCCGCAAGAGAGGCGACGGCGTCGAGGCTGTCGACCCCGGCGAGGTTGTGCGACCAAAGCGCCCTGCCGTTTTCGACCGCGAGAGCATAAAGCTCGCCCGAGGAGTCGCCGACCACGACGACTTCGCCCGCAACGGCCGGGCTGGCGTCGCCGAGAAGCCCCACGGTCTTGGGTATGCCCTCATGCGACCATAAGCGGCGCCCATTCTTTGCCGCCAATACCTCGAGCCTGTTTTCGACGGTAAGGACAAAGACCCGCCCGTCGGCCACGGTCGGAGCGCAGCGGACCGGGGCGCCGACATCCTTGTGCCAGAGCACCTTCCCGCTCTTCGCGTCCAGCGCCAGGATCTGGGCGTAACCGGTCGTCGCAAAAAGGTGGCCCTGCCAATACGCGAGGCCGCCGCCGAAAGAATCGCCGCGCTGCCCTTTCGGCTTCAGCGAGACCCGCCAGATGCGCCGGCCGCTCGCGGCGTCAAAGGCGTCAACGCGTTCTCGGCCATCCATCGCATAGACGCGGCCGTCGGCGACGACCGGCGCCGTCAGCACCCAGGCATTATCGGAGTTCCCTTCGCCGACGGTATGCCGCCACACTTCCGACACGCGCAAAGGAAGCGCCAGGTGGTACATCGCGTGGTCGGGGTAGCCTCCCGCCTGCGGCCAACTCTTATTCTCCTGCGGGCGCGGCAGCATGATCGGGATCTTTTGCAACGCGGGGTCCGGCTTGAGCCGGCGGTCGAGGCTCAGAACGGAGATGCGCACCCCGGGCAAAGGCTTCTTGTGGCTGGCGAACATACCGCAGCCCGAGAGACCCGACGCGACAATCACGAGTAAGAGAAGCGTGCGCCGCTTCATGGGGGAACCGATAAAAGGGAGGACAAACTTTCGCGATGATAACCGGTTTCGAAAGAAATCGACAGCGCTTCCATCCTCCGCGGCCGGCGTCGGCGACCCCGCGCCGCGGCGCTTCTCTTAAGAGGCAAGAGCCTCCACCATCTGGGCGGCGCGCGCTTTCAGTCTCGGGGGCGCCGCCGGATCCTTGGCAAGGTCCTTGTAGATCGCAAGCGCTCCCGCCCGGTCGCCCTTTTCGAGCCGCGCGAGCGCCGTCAGCTCGAGCGCGCTCGGCCGCCAGGGCGAGCCTTTGGCGGTCAAAGGCTTCAAGAGATCGATCCGCCTCTGCGGGTCTCTTTCCAGCATCGCCGCATGGAGGGTTGCGAGATTGCGGAAGCTCGGGTCCAATCCAGGCGACCGGGCAAGACGGTCGTAAAGCGCGAGAGCGGCCTTCGTTTTTCCGGCTTTGGCGAGAAGCGCCGCCTCTTCGAACCGCGCGAGAAGCGCGTACCCGCCGCCCTCTTCCGCGATCGCCCCGAACACCTTCGCCGCTTTCGCGTTTTTGCCGGAGCTCGCGAGAGCAAAGGCCGCCGCATAGTCCTGCGACTGCGCTCGCATCTGCGAGAGTTCATGGCTGCGCCAGGCGACGACGCCGCCCGCCGCCAGGACCGCGACGACCGCTACGATGATGAGATAACGCCCGTAACGCGACCATAGCTTTTTGAGATTGTCGCGCCTCAGGTCCTCTTCGATTTCGCGGAAGATGTCGGTCACGGACGCCCCGGACGCTTTCCCTTTTAAAGAGGGCCACCTTAGCGGCTTGCACGTGGAAGCGCAAATCGCGCGCGGATCGGCCTTGCATTCGAGACGGCTGGACGGCGGCCGCAAAATCGCCCACACTCCAAGCGAAGAAACAGGCGGCGGAGACCATGAGGCGCCACAGCGCAAGCGTGACAGTCCTTCGCGATTATCTGGAACGGCGGCGGCCAGTCTACTTCACGCGCTCGGAACTCAACCTGCTTCTCGGTCTTTACAGCCGCCATGTCGCTCGCGGCGAGTGGCGCGATTACGCGATCGACCAGGGCGAGGGGATGGCGCTCTTCTCCGTCTTCCGGCACAGCCATGAAGGGCCGGCGTACCGCGTCGTCAAGGCCGCAGGCGCCGCGACGGAATTCACGGTCTGGCGCGGGCGAAGGCGGGTGCGGCGGGCCTCCTCTCTGGCGGCCGTCCTCGCCTACTTCGAATGTCCGCTTACTCTCGTGCCCGCCGCTTCGCTCTGAACGCTCTCGCGCGGCGTCACGGCCTCGCCCGGTTTTTTTCGCCAAGCCATTTTTCGGCCGCCGCCCGCCCGGCGTCTCTGAGTTCCAGGAGAAACGACGGGTCGAGGTTGAGCGCGCTCCTTTCGGCCAATCGCGCCAATTCCTTCTCGGCGGCAATCCGATGGATCCTGAGGCGCCGCAATTTTCTGCCGAGCCGGGAAGAGGCGATCTTCGGCCGCGCCCGGAATTCTTCCTTCAATGTTGCCAGTTGCTCGATCTCGTTCAAAAGAGGCGCGTTGAACGCGATCTGCTGGAGGCGCCTCGCAATCTCCGGAGCGAGCAGCGGCAGTCCGTCGTACTCGGCCGGGGTGACCTGCACGACGATCATGTCGGGCGCTTGCGACATGACTGCGAGCGGAAGAAGCGGCGGATTGGCGGTGTAGCCGCCATCCCAATACCACTCTCCATCGATGGAAACGGCGCGCTGCAGAAGCGGCAGGCAGCTGGACGCCAGAACCGCCTCGAGCGTCAACTCCGCGTTCTGGAATATCCGCTGCCGCCCGTCGCGAACCGCGGTTGCGGCGACGAGGAGGCGCACCGGCGAGGCTCTTCGCAGGAGATCGAAATCGACCTCCTCGGCGAGAATCCCGCGCAAAGGGTTGAGAGCAAGCGGATTGAATTGATAGGGTGAAAGAAAGCGGGTCGAGAGATCGACCGCCGCCGAGAGGATGGCCTCTTGTCCCGCGAAGAGCCGCGATGCCGAGCCGAAAGGCGTAAACGCCGCCAGTTCGCTCAACCGGCGCCAAAGCCCTCGCAGCCGCTCGCGCGCCCTCTCCGGACCGCCTTCCGCCAGCCCCGAGGCGAGCACGACCGCATTGACGGCGCCGGCGCTGGTGCCGCTCAACGCGTCGATTGCGACCCCGTCCCCCTCGAGGAGGCGATCGAGAACACCCCAGGTG
>JAKAOO010000018.1 GCA_021812165.1 Pseudomonadota bacterium
ATAAATATTTCTCAATCATTTCGTGGATGCCCGGAACAAGTCCGGGCATGACGTAAGACGCAAGATCTGGGAATACCTGACACAGAGGGATAAGCCTTTGCCTCGATATAATGAAATTTTTCTGCCGTCCTCTCCGGGTCAAGGCTCGCCGGCTGGCGGCGAGGGTAGGGTGAGGGGGTCGGCCCGCTCCGTTTCGTCCGAAAGCCCGAGATAGATCCGCCGCACTTGAGGATCGTCCTGGAGAGCGGCGGCGGAGCCTTCGAGAACGGTGCGGCCGGTCTGAAGAACATAGGCGTAGTCTGCGATGTCGAGGGCGAGAGGCACCGACTGCTCGGCGAGGAGAAGCGTCAAGCCTTCGGCGTGCAGCCCGCGAAGCGTCTCGTAAAGCGTCTCGACGATCGCCGGGGCAAGGCCGAGGCTTGGTTCGTCGAGCATCAGGAGCCTCGGTTCGCTCATGAGCGCGCGGCCGAGGGCGAGCATCTGCCGCTCGCCTCCCGAGAGCGTGCCGGCGCGCTGGCGGCGCCGCGCGGCAAGGCGCGGGAAGACGGCATAGATGCGTTCGAGGTGCTGGCCGATGCGGCGCTTCTCCCGAAGCGCCGTCGCGCCCAAGCGCAGATTCTGCTCCACCGTCTGCCCGACAAAGAGACGCCAGCCCTCGGGCGAGAGGGTGAGGCCGCGGCGCACCATCAGAAAGGCGGGAAGGTTGGTGACCCTCTCGCCGCGCCAAAAGACGCTGCCGCCGCTCGCCGGAACGAGCCCGGCAATGGCATTGAGGGTCGTCGTCTTGCCGGCGCCGTTCGAGCCCAAAAGCGCCACGACGCTGCCCTCGGCGACTTCGAGCGAGACCCCGGCGACGCCGACGAGATCGCCGTAGCGCACTTCGAGCCGCTCGACGCGCAGCAACGCGGTCATGCCTTCCGCCGCCCGAGATGAGCGCGTCCGAGATAAGCTTCGATCACCGCCGGCTCCCCCACCACCCGTTGCGGCGGGCCTTCGGCGATGATCCGCCCCTCGTTGAAGACGATGACGCGCCGCGCGAGCCCCAGGATCACTTCCATGATGTGCTCGACGACGACGAGGGTGACGCCTTCCTCGTGAATGGCGCGCACCAGCGCGATCGCGCCTTGCAACTCGGCGGGCGTCAAGCCGGCGAGCGCCTCGTCGAGAAGCATGAGGCGCGGGCCCGTCGCCAGCACCCGGGCAATTTCGAGACGCTTCCTTCCCGGCGTGCCGAGGCCGCGGGCGCGCTGGAAGGCGACTCCCGAGAGACCGGTCCGCTTGAGGATCTCGAGCGCGCGAGCGCGCGCCGCGGCGCGCTCGGGGTGGCGCAGAAAGGCGCCGACCATGACGTTTTCGAGGACGGTCATGTCGGTGAACGTGGCCGGCACTTGGAAGGTGCGGCCGATGCCGAGCCGCGCATGCGCCTCGGCGCTCCTCTCCGTCACGTCGTGACCGGCGAACAGGATGCGGCCTGCCGTCGGGGCGAGATCGCCCGCGATGCAATTGAAAAAGGTCGATTTGCCGGCGCCGTTCGGGCCGATGAGGCCGACGATCTCGCCTTCCTCGATCTCGAGGCTCGCGCCGTCGACGGCGAGAAAGCTGCCGAACGCGCGCGAAACCTCTTTCGCCTCAAGGAGCATGCGCGTCCCCGCGACGGCGCAGAAGGAGAGGCGCGATGCGAAGACGCCACAGCTCGATGAGGCCTCCGGGCTCGAAGCGGGCGATCAGCATGATGATGCCGCCGTAAAAGATATAGGTGAGGCCGGTGGCGCCGCCTCCGAACCAGGTGTTGGTGGCGGTCTGCAAGGGAACGAGGAGGATGGCGCCGAGAAGCGGCCCCAAAAGCGTTCCCGCCCCGCCGAGCGCCGCGATGATGATCATCTGCACCGAGACGAGGATGCCGAACCCGCTTTCTGGGTCGATAAAGCCCGTCTTGATGATGTAAAGCGAGCCCGCCGCGGCCGTGAACGCGGCGCTCAGCATGAAGGCGTAAAGCTTGTAGCGGCTGACGGGAACGCCGAGGCTTTTTGCGGCGCGCTCGTCGGCGCGTATGGCGCGCAAGTAATAGCCGAACCGGCTCCTCTCCATCTGCCAGGTGGCGAGAAGGACGAGCCCCAGAACGGCAAGAAAGATGTAATAGTAGGGAACGGCGCTGCGAAAGACGAGGTCCCACCAGCCGCGCGGCCTCGCCGGCCCCATCAGGCCGATGGCGCCTCCCAAAAAGCCCGAATTGCTGACGATGAGGCGGACGAGTTCCGCGACGGCGATCGTCGCCATGCTGAAATAATGGCCGCGCAACCGAAAGGTGGGGAGCCCGATGATGAAGGCGAAAGCGAGGCTGACGGCGATCCCGGCCGGCACGCCCACGAAGAGAGGCAATTGCCAGAGCTCATAAAAGAGCACGGGAAGATAGGCGCCGGCGCCGAAAAAGACGGCGTGGCCGACCGAAACCTGACCCGCATAGCCGCCGACGATGTTCCAGGCGGAGGCCGAGGTCGCCTGAATGAGGACGAGAGCCCCCATATCCTGGTAGAAAGCGCCGCGAAAGAGGAGGGGATAGACCAAAAGCGCCGCGGCGAGCGCGAAGGGGCGCCAGCGCATTACTGCGTCCCCAAAAGCCCCTGCGGGCGAAGCCACAAAAGCGCGACGAAGAGGCCGTAAACGACGACGTCCTTGTAAACGGGGCCAAACCAATAGGCCGAAAGCGATTCGATGAGGCCGATGATGAGGCCGGCGATCATCGCCCCCGGCACGCTGCCAAATCCGCCCAATGCCACGACGACGAAGGCGATGATGACAAAGCTGCCGCCGACTTCGGGCGAAAAGGGAAAGCTCAATGCGATGAGGGCGCCGGCGATGCCGGCGCTCGCCGCCGAAAGCCCCCAGGCGAGCGCTTGCATGCGGTCGGGGCGTATCCCCATCAGCATCGCGGCCTCGCGGTCTTCGGCGACGGCGAGGAGCCGGCTCCCCAACTGTGTGCGCGACAAGAGGAGGTGAAGCGCGAGCGTGAGGATGAGCGCCACCGCCCCTGCGACAAGCTGCGGCACGCTCAAATAAATGCCGTCGAGATCGACCGTGCCGGTGAGCGCCGTCTGCGGCAGAGTGACGAAATTCGGCGAGAAGATGAAAAAGGCCGCATAGCGCAAGAAGAGCGCGAGGCCAAAGGTCGAGAGGATCTGCGCCAGCATCGGCCCGCGCAAGACTTCTCGGATGAGAGCGAAATAAATGACGACGCCCAGGATAAAGAGACCGCAAGCGGCGGCGAGCGTAAAGCCCGCCGGTCCCGCCTTGAGCCACACGACCGCGAGGAATGCGACATACATCCCGGCCATGACGAACTCGCCATGGGCGAAGTTGATGAAGTTCATCATCCCCCAGATGAGCGCCAGACCGGATGAGAAGAGCGCATAAACCGCTCCGAGCAAGAGACCGGCGGCGATCACCTGGAGAAGGATCATGGGGCGAGCGCGCCTATCAATTTCATGACCGCCCCAATCACTTCCAGAAGCCTCACGTGATGCTCCCTCTCCCCCCGCGAGCGAGCGGAGAGGGCCTTGGGCTGCAGACCTCCGCGGCCGGCTCCCCTCACGGCTGCCCGATTATTTCTTCCAGCCCTTCATCGGCCATTCGAGCTTTGCGACGGCCGATTTCGACGGCCATACCGCCTTGTACTCTTTGCCCTGAAGCTGGACCAGATAGGTCGCGGCGAGGATGTTCTGCCCGGTCTTGTCGAACTTGACGCCGTGATAACCCATCATGAGCTGCGAGGGCTTCAAATCGGTCGCTCGCAGCGCCGCCCGGATCTTTTTCGGAGCGGTCGAGCCGGCGCGATTGATCGCATCGGCGAGAACGAGGAACGCCTCCATGCTGCGCCCGCTCGTGTCGTCGAGATCGCGGCCCGTCTTCTTTTTGAACATCGCGTTGATCTTGTAGGTATTGCTTCCGGGTTTGCCGATCGCCCAGGCGCTCCTGTTCATGACTCCTTGGGCGATCGGGCCGACCGCGGGAATAAAGGACGGGTCGGAGAACCCCGAATCGTCGCCGATGATCATCGACGGCATATAGTCGAGGTTTTTCATCGTCTTCATGTAGAGGATCGCGTCGGAAGTATAGCTGACGAAGATGACGACATCCGGATTTTTCGCCTTGAGTTGCAGCACCTGCGCCGTGACGTCGGTCGAATTGGCGTTGTAGGGGATTTGTGCGACCACCTTGATGCCGGCCTTCTTCGCCTGCTCGATCAGGCTTTGCGCGACCGAGGTCCCGTAATCGGTGTTTTCGTTGACGATCGCGATGGTGTCGGCTTTCCTCCCGGCCTTTTTCATATCCCCCAGGAACTCCATGTAGTTCCGGCCGAAGTCGCTGGCGATCGGGGTGGTACGGAAGACCCATTTGAAGCCGCGCCCGGTGATGTTGGCGGCCACCGAGTCACCGACCACGAAGGGGATGCCGTAACGTTCCGAGACTGCCGTCGCGGCGAAAGCGACGTTCGACTGGTAAGCGCCCAAGAGCGCGACGACCTTGTCCTGGGTGATGAGGCGCAGGGTCTGGCTCTGGCCGATCGAGGGGTTGCCTTGATGGTCGGCGACATCGAGCACGATTTTCGCGCCGCCGAGCCGCGGCAGCCCCGCCGTCGCGGCGAGCGGGATGCCTTTGAGTTCGGGATGCGCGTTGTTGACGATGTCGGCCCCCACCTCGATCGCCTGGACGGCGGACTTGCCGGCGGCCGCGGCGTTGCCGCTCAAGGGATAGAGAAGACCGATCTTGACGGTCTTGGCGGCGTGCGCCGGCGCGGCAAGCGCAAGCGCCAACAGCGTCACACAAAGAAAGCAGCTTTTCTTTTCCATGCGATTCCCCCCAAGTACTTGCCGGGCCGGCCTCGCTCCGCCGGCACAGGGAGCGATACTACCCCCATCTTGGGAAGGCGTCGCTTGGAATTTCGCGCCCGGGTGTCGCCCCGGGGCGCTGCAAAAGGTCGCGCTTTGGCGAGAGGAGCGCTGCTTGCGCCGCATGGGGGTCGGCGCTCTGAGCTTTGGACAACGCGCCGAGGCTGCGTATAGATTGCGCCTCGCCGGCGCCACTTCCCCTTTCTGGAGGCGAGAAGAGAGCACGATGAACGTTAACGAAGCCATCAACATCGAAGATCTGCACAAGATCGCCAGAAGGCGGTTGCCGCGCATCATCTTCGATTTTATCGAGGGCGGTCTCGAAGACGAACGCGGCCTCACACGCAACGAGGCGGCTTTTCACCGCCATCGCCTTCTGCCGCGCTATCTCGTCGACGTCTCGACGCGCGATCAGTCTCAAAGTCTCTTCGGGAAAACCTATGCGAGCCCCTTCGGCATCTCGCCGACGGGCGGCGCCGGTCTTTATGTGCGCGGCGGCGATCTGATGCTCGCCGCGGCGGCCGCGGAAGCGAACATCCCCTACATCATGTCGGGCGCAAGCAACGCCTCGATGGAAGAGGCGATGAAAAGGGCGCCCAACCACACCTGGTTTCAGCTTTACGCCGCGCAGGACCCCGAAATCACGAAAGCGCTCGTCGAGAGGGCGCGCGACCTCGGGGTCGGCGCTCTCGTGCTCACCGTCGATGTGCCGGTCTCCTCAAAGCGCGAGCGCAATCTCCGGAACCGCTTCCAGATCATGCGCGGAAGCAGCGTCTTCGAAGCCTTCAAATTGAAACCCGCAACCATCGCCGAAGCGCTGACGCATCCGGGCTGGGTTCTCGATTATATGCGCCACGGCGGCGCCCCCACCCTCGGCAATTGGGCGCCCTATGCCGCTAATGGCGCCAGCCCCAAAGAAGTCAACACCTTTGCCCGCTCGCAGATGCCGTTCCCGGGCCAGACCTGGCGCGATCTCGAAAATTACCGGCGCTGGTTTCCGGGGACGCTCATCGTCAAAGGCATCATGAGCCCGCAGGATGCCGTGCGCGCTGCCGGGATCGGCGTCGACGGCATCCTCGTCTCGAACCATGGCGGGCGCCAGCTCGATCAGGCGCCGGCTCCGCTCGATGTCCTGCCCGCGATCAATGCGGCCGTCGGCGACAAGGTGACGCTGATGCTCGACAGCGGCGTGCGCCGCGGCGCCGATATCCTGATCGCTCTGGCGCTCGGCGCGCGCTTTGTCTTTTTCGGCCGCCCGACCCTTTACGGCGCCGTCGCGGGCGGCCTTCCAGGCGTCAAAAAGGCGATCGAGATCTTCCGAGGAGAGATCGATCTCGTGATGGCGCAGATCGGGTGCCCAGGCCTTGCCGAACTCGGCCCCGACTTCCTGTGGCAGGAGGACTGGCAGAGGAACCGCTGAGCGGCGCGCCGGCTCTCTTCAGCGGCGCATTGCGGCGAGGCGTTCGCAAACCTCGCGACGCTCCGCCTGAAGGCGGCTGCCGTCGCGGCGCGCCGCGGCGACGATCTCTTCGGGTGCGGTCTTGGGCGAGCCGCTTCGAAAAGGCGGCTCGGGGTCGTACTCGATCTGCAATTGGATCCTTTGCGCGACCGCCTCGCCCTTCAGAAGCGCCGCGAGCTTGAGCCCGAAATCGATGCCGGCGGTGACGCCGCCACCGGTGACGCGATTGCGGTCGACGACGATCCGCGCCTCCACCGGTTCGGCGCCGAAGAGGGGCAAAAGCGGCAGGGAGAGCCAATGGGTCGTCGCCTTGTAACCGCGAAGGAGGCCGGCGGCGCCCAAGACGAGCGCCCCGGTGCACACCGAGGTCACGTATCGGGCGCTCTCTGCCTGGAGTTTCAAAAAACCTAGCACGACCGCGTCTTCCATCAGCTGCTGCTGTCCCGGTCCTCCCGGGACGACGATGACGTCGAGCGGCGGGCAATCGCCGAGCGTCGTCGTGGGCATGAGGCCGAGGCCGCGATCGCTGCGCACGGGTTCGAGGCTTTTGGCAATGAGGTGAACGGCGGTGCCGGGAAGGCGAGCAAAGACCTCATAAGGCCCGGTCAAATCAAGCTGCGTCACTCCGGGAAAAAGCAGCAAGCCGATCTCCAGGCCCCCTGACGATTGCGACATCATTCTCTCCATGGGGGCAAGGCCGAGCACGACACGCCGGCGCGCCGCGGCGGAATTCGGCGGCCGCCCGCTACCATTCGAGCGTCATCGCGTCGCCGTCGATCTCGAACCGCTTCAATCGGCTGAGGAAGTTCATCCCGAGCACGGAGACTTTGACATCGCCGACCGCGGCGGCGACGCGATCGACCGACAAGCCTCCGATGCTGATGTCGCGCAGCATGACGAGCGCGACCCGCACGCGGCCGTTGGCCGTTTCGAGGGCATGATTGAAGGTGAGCGCGCTGCGGCGGATCCCGATCGCGTCGGCGTCGGCGAGGCGCAGCGTCACGAGGCTCGCTCCGGTATCGACGATAAAGCGGATCGGCGTACCGTCCACTTCGGCGGTCACTGCGAAATGGCCGCCGCGGACGGCGCGCAGCGAAAGGCTGTGCGGCGGCGCGCTCGGCCGGATGACGGTGACCGCCGGCGAGGCGGACGGCGGCCCTGGCGCGATCACCGTCGGTGCCGTCGCGGCGGATTTGGAGAGGCTCGCGGCCGGACGAAGATTGGCGAGAGTCCAGCCGATGATTTGTCCATTCGCATAGCGGACGACGCAGAGATCGGCGCTGCCCGAGACGATGACGCCCTGCTTTCCGCCGGAATCGACGACCGCCTGCCCGAGCGTGCACTTGCCGAGACCCTGAGCGGCGGCGGGGGCGCCGGCAAGAAGCGCGGCGCCGATCAGCAAAAGCGCTCGCTGCATGTTCCTCTCGGTTAGGGTTATTCGGCGGCGCCCATCCTGCCGGTATTTCTCGGCACCATCAAGGGACAGCGCAGAGCGCAGAGCGAATCTTTGGCCGGGTGGGAAAATCACCCCCGCGCTCTCTGCATGAGCGCGGCCGCGGCGGCAGGGTCGTAACCGGCGGCGACGCGAACATCGACGACCGCGACCCTCCCGGCGCGCGCCGCCGCGGCCGCTTCGCCGAGGACACGGGCGAGGTTTTTCGGCTCGGCGAGGGGGCCGAAGCCGGTTGCGCCTTGCGCCCTCGCCATCGCCGCGAGATCGATGTCGGGATCGCGGATCGCCTGCCCGATCCAGCGGTTTTCGATGGGGCGTCCGCGCTCGCGCGCGACCCGCTCCTGATGCAGCTCGTCATTGAAAAACGACCGGTTGTTGGCGATGACGAGGAAGAGCGGAATGCGGTTTCTGACGGCCGTCCAAAGCGCCGTCACCCCCATCAGGAAATCGCCGTCGCCCAACACCGCGACCGCGAGGCGGCCGCTTTCCGAGAGCGCCAGCGCGGCGCCGACCGCCATTCCCGGCCCCGAGCCGATGCCTCCTCCGCCGTCGCTTCCGAGGAAATCGAGCGGATGGCGGAACTCTGAGAGATGCTCGCCCCAGGAAAGAGGAAGCCGGATCAGCGAGGTCTCGATCCCGGAAAGCGCCGCCTTCAACCCCGTTGCGAGGAGCGGAACGTCGATGAGAGGCGCCTCGTCGAGCGCCGAAAGCGGCGGCGGTCCTTTGCGCTCCGGGCGCGGCGGCAGAGGCGGCGCCTCGGGCTTCAAGCGCTTTATTTCGGCGAGAAGGGGCGGCACCGCGGCGTCCGGCTCGGCGAGAAGGCTGAGGTCGGTCGGCGGCAGGCCCTGATAATCCATGCTCCACCCGTTGTGGGCATACTGATCGACCGAGACCTGAATGATCTTGGCGGCGGGTGCCTTGCCGCCGGAGGCGCCGCCCGCAGCCTGTCGAAGGGTGCCGGCAAGGTCGATCCAATCGAGGGAGAGGACGACGTCCGCCGCCGCGAGTGCGGCGTTTCCGGCGGCGGAAAGGCTCGTCGCCGGCCCGGCCGCATGAAGGGGATGGTCGCTCGGGAATTGGGCGCCGGCCTTGCGGTCGGTCATCACCCGGGCGCCGATCGCCTCGGCAAGCGCAATCCGCCGCCGCCAGGCCTCCATGTCACGCGAACAGCGCCCCATCAGAATGACCGGGCGCTCGGCGCGCGCGAGAAGCCGGGCCGCCTCGAAGAGAAGCGGGCCCGAAGGCTCGGGACTTCCGGGTGGCAGAAAGCGCGCGGGATCGGGCAAAGGCGGGAGCGCCGCGACCCCATCCTCCTGAAGCGCGAGGTCGAAATTGAGGTAGACGGGGCCCTTGGGCGCGGTCTGGGCGATCACGTTGGCGCGCAGGATCGCCTCCTGCGCGGCGCCGATCGAGGCTGGCTGATCGTCCCATTTCGTAAAATTCCTGACGAGCGCCCCCTGGTCGCGCGCGGTGTGGATCCATTCGATCCAAGGCCGCCGCCGCACCGCATCGACCGCGCCGGTCGCGCCCAGGATGACCATCGGCACGCGGTCGCACCACGCGTTGAAGATCGCCATCGACGCGTGCATCAGACCGACATTGGCGTGGACCGCAACGAGAAGCGGCCGCCCCGTGACTTTCGCATAACCGTGCGCGAGCGCGACCGCGCTCTCCTCGTGGAGGCAAAGGAGCATTCGCGGCCGCGTATTGCCCAAGTAATTGACGAGGCTGTCGTGAAGGCCACGATAGCTCGAACCCGGATTGAGCGCGATGAACGGAATGTCGAGTGCGCGCAACGCCTGCGCGATGGCGTCGCTCCCATAAAACCGCTCGATCGGCTTCCCGGCGACCGGCCGGTCGATCTCGTTGCCGGCGCTCGGTTTCCGCCCGCTCTCCATCGCTCTCCTCCTTCGTATCGGCCAGCCCGGATTAGGCCCCACCGCGTCCCCTCAAACAAGAGAGGCGCACCCTCTTGCCGGCCCAAAGCAGGGTCGCCTCGCCCAAGCGAACGCTTCTTCCATGATCTCTTTCTTGTCGAGCACCGTTTCGGTAGGCACGAGGGAACTCTCGAGAAACTGGCCAGTTGACTCGATCACGCGCAAGATTTAACTCACCAATCAGAATCGCGTACCGTAGGCTGAGTGGTTTATTCCTTATTGAATTTCACGTTGGACAGGGTCATGGATCAAGCGTTCATGCGGATGAAAATTGAGCAAGAATGGCCGTTCCAGGAAAAGGGCGGCTTCGCAAGACCCCAACTATGGCTTCTGATAATCGCTGCCGACGAGCGAGCGCGCAGGTTCTGGAAGGCTTAACGCTGGAGTTCCCGATCGATCTTGGTCCACTGGCTGACCCATTCTTTCGCAATCAGCGGGCAGGGAGTGGAATAGGGCGCTTGCGGCGGCTCCGATCGTCGCGGTCGATCTTGTATTGAAGCGCGTGCATCCTACGTGCTCGCGCCAACAAAAGGCGGTGCCCAGATGATCGACGGGATTTTCCTTGCCATCGGCTTCGGCTTTCTGGCCGGCGCCGTCCTTTACGCATTCGCTTGCGACCACCTCTAACAGGCTGCGGAAAAATGCTGGAACGTCGTCATTCCGGGGCGCGGTCGCAGGCCGCGAGCCCGGAATCCATAAACACAGGCCCGAGAAATCAATGGCGTGGCCTGTGTTCATGGTTTCCGGGCCCGGCCCTAAAGGGCCGTCTCGGAATGACAGGGGGTTTTCCCGCACCTTGCTAAGGAGAAAAAGATGATTTTCGGCTACGCGCTCGGAACCGTGGTGACGCTGGGGCTCCTCATCTATCTCGTCTACGCGCTGATCCGGCCGGAGCGGTTCTGAGAGAGGCGCCTCATGACCGGGAACGGTTGGAGCCAGATCGCGCTCTTTGGCGCGATCATCGTGCTTCTCGTAAAGCCCTTCGGCTATTACATGACGCGTGTTTTCGCAGGCGAGCGCACCTTTCTCTTCCCGATCGTGAGACCGCTGGAACGCGCGATCTATCGCGTCTGCGGCGTCGACGAGAAAGAGGACCAGCATTGGGTCACCTATGCCGTCTCCATGCTGTTCTTCAGCATGGCGGGCTTCGGGACGCTCTACGCGCTGCAGCGCCTGCAGCAGTTCCTGCCCTTCAATCCCCAGCACCTGCCGGCGGTTCCGTCAGATTCCACTTTCAACACGGCGGTGAGCTTCACCACCAACACCAATTGGCAATCCTACGTGCCCGAAACCACGATGAGCTACCTCACTCAGATGGCGGGACTGACCGTGCACAATTTCGTCTCGGCGGCGACGGGGATCGCGCTTGCCCTCGCACTTATCCGCGGCTTTGCACGGCGTTCGGCGCAAGGGATCGGCAATTTCTGGGTCGATCTCACACGCTCGGTCCTTTACGTCTTGCTGCCGATCTCGGTCATCGTCGCGCTCTTTTTCGTGTGGCAAGGGGTGCCGCAGAACCTCGACCCCTATGTCCACGCGACCACCCTCGAAGGCGCGAAGCAGGTGATCGCCCAGGGGCCGGTCGCTTCGCAGGAAGTCATCAAGATATTCGGCACCAACGGGGGCGGCTTCTTCAACGCCAATTCCGCTCATCCCTACGAAAATCCGAACGCGCTCACCAACTTGGTGCAAATGGTGCTGATCTTCTCGATCGGCGCCGGGCTCACCAACGTCTTCGGGCGCATGGTCGGCAACCAGCGCCAAGGCTGGGCGCTGTTCGGCGCGATGGCGATCCTCTTTCTCGCCGGTGTCACCATCGTCTATTCGGTCGAGTCCGGAGGCAACCCGAACTTTGCCGCGTTCCATGTCGACCAGTCGCCTTCGAACCTGCAATCCGGAGGCAACATGGAAGGCAAGGAGGTCCGCTTCGGCATCGCCAATTCGGCGCTTTTCACGACCGTGACGACGGACACTTCCGACGGCGCGGTCAACACCATGCATGACAGCCTTCTGCCCTTGGGCGGGATGGTGCCGATGGTCAACATGATGCTCGGCGAGGTCATCTTCGGCGGTGTCGGCTCGGGGCTTTACGGCATGCTGATCTTCGCCGTCCTCGCCGTGTTCATCGCCGGGCTGATGGTCGGCCGAACGCCCGAATACCTCGGCAAGAAGATCGAGGCGAAAGAGGTCAAGATGGCGATGCTCGCCCTTCTCGTCCTGCCGCTGTCGCTCCTCGGCTTTTCGGCGCTCGCCACCGCGGTTCCGGCCGGCCTCGCCGGGCCTCTGAACGCCGGGCCGCACGGCTTCAGCGAGATCCTTTATGCTTATACTTCGGCCACGAACAACAATGGCAGCGCGTTTGCCGGCCTCAGCGCGGATACCCCCTTTTACAACACCACTCTCGGCATCGCGATGCTCCTCGGCCGCTTCTTCCTGATCGTGCCGATGCTGGCGATCGCCGGCTCTCTCGCGGGGAAGAAGATCGTCCCCGCCTCTTCCGGCACCTTCCCGACCGATGGCGGGCTCTTCGTCGCCCTCCTCATCGGCGTCATCGTCATTACCGGCGGCCTCATCTACTTTCCGGCGGTCTCGCTCGGGCCGGTCGCCGAGCATTTCGCGATGATCGCCGGCAAACTCTACTGAGCCGCAAAGGCATTTCGATGGAACTCTCCCATGCCCGCAAGCGGATGCCGGTCGCCACGCTGAGCGATCCGAAGATCCTCGGACCGGCAGTCGCCGAGGCGTTCACAAAGCTCGACCCGCGCCGCATGGTGAAAAACCCCGTGATGTTCACGGTCGAGGTGGTGGCCGCGCTGACGACGATTCTGTTCCTGCGCGATCTCGTCACCGGCGCCGGGAATTACGCCTTCTCCTTTCAGATCAATCTGTGGCTGTGGTTTACCGTCGTCTTCGCCAACTTCGCCGAGGCGGTCGCCGAAGGCCGCGGCAAGGCGCAAGCGGCAAGTCTGCGCAAGAGCAAGACCGAGACGATCGCGAAGCTTCTTCTCGGCGACGGCCCGAAATGGCGCGCGGAGGAGGCGACTGCACTCAAGCCGGGCGACGTCGTTCTCGTCGAGGCGGGCGATCTCATCCCCTCGGACGGCGAGGTGATCGAAGGCGTCGCCTCGGTCAACGAGGCGGCGATCACCGGCGAATCGGCGCCCGTGATCCGCGAAAGCGGCGGCGACCGCTCGGCGGTGACCGGCGGCACGGAGGTCATCTCCGACTGGATCAAGGTTCGCATCACTGCCGCGCCGGGGAGCACCTTTCTCGACCGCATGATCGCTCTTGTCGAAGGCGCCGAGCGGCAAAAGACGCCGAACGAGATCGCGCTCAACATCCTCCTGGCCGGCCTCACGATCATCTTCATCTTTGCCGTCGCCACCATTCCGAGCTTTGTTTCCTATGCCGGGGGCAGGATCGGCGTTCTCGTGCTGGTGGCGCTTTTCGTCTGCCTCATCCCGACGACGATCGGAGCTCTCTTGTCGGCAATCGGCATCGCCGGCATGGATCGTCTCGTCCGCTTCAATGTCCTCGCCATGTCGGGCCGCGCCGTCGAGGCGGCGGGCGATGTCGATACGCTGCTTCTCGACAAGACCGGCACCATCACCTTGGGCAATCGTCAAGCGATCGAGTTTTTGCCGCTCGCCGGCGTGGAGGCGCGGGACTTGGCCGATGCGGCGCAGCTCGCTTCTCTTTCGGACGAGACCCCCGAGGGCCGCTCGATCGTCGTTCTCGCCAAGGAGAAATACGGCATCCGCGGGCGCGATATGGCACCTCTCAACGCGCATTTTATTCCTTTCTCGGCGCACACGCGGCTTTCCGGGATCGACGTCGAGGGCTCTTCGGTCCGCAAAGGCGCCGTCGATGCGGTGCTCGCGACGATCGATGGCGCGGGGGCTGAGGGCTCGCTGCGCAGCGGCAACGTGGCGCTCGCTTTGCGCCAGAACCCCGCGGCCCGCGAACTTGAAGCCGTCGCGGAGCGGATCGCCAAGCAGGGCGGAACACCGCTCGCCGTCGCGAAGGACGGGCGCCTTTTGGGCGTCATCCACTTGAAGGACATCGTCAAAGGCGGGATTCGCGAGCGCTTTGCGGCGCTGCGCAAGATGGGCATCAAGACGGTGATGATCACCGGCGACAACCCGTTGACGGCCGCTGCAATCGCCGCGGAAAGCGGGGTCGACGATTTCCTCGCTCAAGCGACCCCGGAAACCAAGCTGAAGCTCATCCGCGAGGAGCAGGCGCAAGGAAAGCTCGTCGCCATGTGCGGCGACGGCACGAACGATGCTCCGGCGCTCGCCCAAGCCGATGTCGGCGTGGCGATGAACACCGGGACGATGGCGGCGCGCGAAGCCGGAAACATGGTCGATCTCGACAGCGATCCGACCAAGCTCATCGAGATCGTCGAGATCGGCAAGCAGCTTCTGATGACTCGCGGCGCTCTCACCACCTTTTCGATCGCCAACGACGTGGCGAAGTATTTCGCCATCATCCCGGCGCTCTTCGTGCCCTTTTATCCGCAGCTCCAGGCGCTCAACGTGATGCGCCTTTCGAGCCCCCAGAGCGCGATCCTCTCCGCGATCATTTTCAACGCTCTCATTATCATCGCGCTCATCCCCCTGGCGCTCAAAGGCGTCAAGTACCGCCCGCTCGGCGCCGCCGCGATCCTCGGCCGCAACCTTTTCATCTATGGTCTCGGCGGCATCATCGCGCCGTTCGTCGGCATCAAGCTGATCGACCTCGCGGTCACCGCGCTCGGCCTTGGTTGAGGAGCGGACCATGCTCGTTCAAATCCGCCCTGCGATCCTCATGATTGTCATCATGACGGTCCTTACCGGCCTCATCTACCCGCTCGCGATGACGGGCATCGCGCAGCTTGCTTTTCCCCGGCAAGCGAATGGAAGCCTCATCGAGGAGAACGGCAAGATCATCGGCTCCACGCTGATCGGCCAGAACTTTACCTCGGCCAAGTATTTCCACGGCCGGCCTTCGGCCACGACCGAGCCCGACCCTAAGGATCCATCGAAAACGATTCCCGTGCCCTACGCGGCCGCCGATTCCGGCGGCTCCAATTTGGGGCCGACCTCGAAGGCGCTCATCGAGCGCGTAAAGGCGGAGGCGAAGAAGCTGCAGGCGGAGAACCCGGGGGTGCCGGTGCCCGTCGACCTGGTGACGACCTCGGCGAGCGGGCTTGATCCCGACATCACGCCGGCCGCCGCGCTTTTCCAGGTGCCGCGCGTCGCCAAGGCGCGCGGTCTTCCAGAAGCAGTCGTGAAGGGTCTCGTGCTTGCCCATATCACGCCCCGGCTGGTGGGCGTGATCGGCGAGCCCCATATCAACGTTTTGGAGCTCAACCTCGCCCTCGACGCGTTGCAGCGGCATCGATAGGAAGGCCGCGGAAACCCGGGAATGGCAGACATCGCAAAAGAGGGGGATCGTCCCTCACCAGAAGCTCTGCTCGAAACGGCGAAGCAGGAAGGAAGGGGGCGGCTCAAGCTTTTTCTCGGCGCCGCTCCCGGCGTCGGCAAGACTTATGAGATGCTGTGCGACGCCCGCGCCAGGAAACGCGAGGGGGTGGACGTCGTCGTCGGGCTGGTCGAGACACACGGCCGCCCCGAGACCGAACTGCTCCTAGAGGGGCTTGAGGTCATCCCGCGGCGCGTCGTCGATTACAAGGGGCATGCGCTCGCCGAGATGGATCTCGATGCGATCCTCGATCGCCACCCCGCTCTCGTGCTCGTCGATGAGCTCGCCCATACCAACGCCCCTGGAAGCCGCCACGAGAAGCGCTACCTCGACGTCGAAGAGCTGCTGGCGGCCGGAATCGACATCTATACGACTCTCAACATTCAGCATCTGGAAAGCCTCGGCGACGTCATAGCGCAGATCACCCGCATCCGCGTGCGCGAGACGGTGCCCGATTCAATCATCGACCGCGCCGACGAAATCGAGGTCGTCGATCTTACTCCGGAAGACCTGATCCAGAGGCTCAAAGAGGGCAAGGTCTACGTGCCGCAACAGGCGCGGCGTGCGATCCAGCATTACTTTTCGCCGGGCAATCTGACGGCATTGCGCGAGCTGGCGCTGCGCCGGACCGCGCAGCGCGTCGACGCGCAGATGCTCAACTACATGCGCAGCCACGCGATCCGAGGGCCGTGGGCAGCGGGAGAGCGGGTTCTCGTCTGCGTCGACGGCGGCCCGGATTCGAGCGCTCTGGTGCGCCATGCACGCCGCTTTGCGGACCAGTTGAATGCGCCCTGGACGGCGATCCATGTGGAGGGAGCCGAAGGCCGCCGCCGCACCGAGGTGGAGCAAGACCGCATCGCCGAGGCGCTTCGCCTGGCCGAGCGCCTGGGCGGAGCCGCGGTCACCATCCCCGGACCGGATGTGGTGGAGACGCTCGTCGATTACGCGCGAGCGAACAACGTGACGCATGTCGTCATCGCCCGCGCCCGCCGCGGCTTCCTGCGCGGCTGGTGGCGCGGCAGCGTCGAAAAGCGACTGATTCGCCGCGCCAGCGATCTCGCCATCCATCTGATGCCTGCCGCGACGGAGCGGCGTGGCGAACGCGGACCTCTCGTTTCTCCGAGAGAGGCTCTGAAACTGCACGCTTATGCCGGGAGCGCGGCGATCGTCATCCTCGCCCTTCTCGTCGGCCTCTTGATGCGGCATGTGGCGGCGGCGGACGTGGCGCTCGTTTTCCTTACCGCCGTCCTCGCAAGCGCCATCACTTACGGGCTTTGGCCTTCCCTCTTCACCTGTCTGCTCTCCGTCCTTGCCTACAACTTCTTCTTTCTGAGGCCGCTTTACACCTTTACCGCCGCCAACCCCGAGAACGTCATCGCAGTCTCCTTTTTTGTGGTGGTGGCGCTCTTCGCGAGCCAACTCGGGGCGCGCGTGCGCGCGCAAGCGATCACCGCGCGAAGGCGGGCGAAGACAACGGAGGAGCTCTATCAGTTTAGCCGCAAGCTTGCGGCCGCGGCGGTGCTCGACGACGTGCTGTGGGCGACGGCGCACCAGATCGCCTTGATGCTGAAGGTGCGCGTGGTGCTGCTCCTGCCCGAGGACGAAAGGCTTCAAGTCCGCGCCGGGTATCCGCCTGAGGATATCCTGGGCGAGGCCGACCTCGCCGCCGCGACCTGGTCTTGGCAGCGCGCGCGCCCGGCCGGACGGGGAGCGGACACTCTGCCCGGCGCAAAGTGGCTGTTTCTGCCGATGCGCACCGGACGCGGCACCGTCGGGGTGGCCGGCATCGATCGCGACGCGCCAGCCGCGCTCAACTCCGAGGAGCGCCGTCTCCTCAACGCGCTCACCGATCAGGCGGCGCTGGCGATCGAGCGCGTCAAACTCGCCGAAGATCTCGATCGCGAGCGCCTCTCGGCAGAGAACGACCGTGTGCGCGCCGTGCTTTTCAACTCGATCTCGCAGGACCTGAAGGCGCCGCTCGCCTCGATCATGGGCGCGGCGACGACTCTTGCCGCGCAAGACGACTCGCTCGAGCAAAAGCCGCGCTCGGCTCTGATCCGCACGGTCCAGGACCAGGCAGAGCGGCTCAATCGCTTTATCGGCAATCTCCTCGACATGACCCGCCTCGAAACCGGTCGCATGAGCCCCGCGATCGCTCTAAAAGAGCCGTCGGAGGTCGTCGGCGCCGCGCTCGCCCGGGCGGAAAAGGTGCTCGCCGCGCATCGGGTGCGGGTCGACCTGCCGCGCGACCCGCCGCTTCTGGCGATCGATGCGAGCCTCTTTGAGCAGGTGTTGTTCAACCTTCTCGACAACGCGGCGAAACGGGCGCCTCCGGGAACCGAGATTGCGCTCAGCGCGCGGCGCCAGAACGGGCGCGTGCGGATCGAGGTGATGGACGAGGGCAAGGTCATTGCGCCTTCCGACCTCGCGCGCGTTTTCGACAAATTCAGCCGCGGCTTCGACCCGGAGCGCCGCGCGGGCACCGGTCTCGGTCTTGCCGTCTCCCGCGGCTTTGTCGAGGCGATGGGTGGGCGATTGGAGGCAGCCAACCGCACCGATCGCGCCGGTGCCGTCTTTACCGTTGACCTCCCGGCACCAGAAGTGGCAGAGCTGCCGGCTGCTATCGCCCCATGATCGCGGATTGCGCGTTGCGATGCAATTGAGCGCCCTCTTCTCTCCTGATCGGATCCTGCTGGGATTGCGCGCCGGCAACAAGGACGCCCTCATTTCCGAACTCGCGCGGCGGGTCGCGCGAAGGGCCGGGTTCGAGGCCCAGACGATCGGTACGGCGCTTTCGAACCGCGAGCTTTTGGGCTCGACCGGCATCGGCCGCGGCGTCGCTCTTCCGCATGCGCGGATCGCCGGTCTCAAGCACTTCGTCGCTCTCTTTGCGCGACTGGAAACGCCGATCGCCTACGAGGCGATCGACGAAGCTCCGGTCGATCTCGTATTCCTCCTTCTGATCCCGGGCGAGAGCGGCAACGAGCACCTGGCGGCATTGGCCGCGATCTCGCGGCTGATGCGCGATGAAGAGATCGCCTCGCGCCTGCGCGAAGCAAAAAGCGCCCCCGAAGTCTCTGCCGTTCTGAAGCAGTCGGAAGAGGGGGCCGAGGAGCCGCCGCGCTGAGGCTCGTCTTCTCGCCGCAGGCTGAGTTCGGCGGAAGGAAGAAGAAACGCAGGCGGCTCATGCGGCGGCGGCGATCGGCTCCTCGCCCTGCGGCGGAAAGGCGGCGCGAAGGTCGAAGGCGAATTCCGCGAGTCCCCCTCCGAGAAGGGTCAGGTAAGGACTGCCCGAAGCCCTGAGCAGTTCGGCAAGGAGATCAAACCAGGAGCCGAAATGCGCGCGCAAAAAGCCGCGAAGAACGGCAGGGCCCAGCGGCTCGGCACGGGCCGCCGCGATGAGGCACGCGAGATAAGCAAGGATGACGCCGGCGTGATCGAGCGGGCGATCGGGCCCGGCGATCAAAGCATCCACCGCCAAAAGACGAGGATTGAAACCAAACGCTTCGTACCAGGGGCGGAGCGCGTCCCCGCCGTCGAGACGAGAAGGGGGGAACTGCCAGAATTCGGCCTGTTGCTTGCCGCGCGAGAGAACATGCGCATAGGGCGGGATGTAATGGCCCGATTGCGGCACGCAGAGGAAGTCTCGGAAGTCCTGCCGCGCCGCCTCGACTTCGAGCGGTGCCGGCACAACCCGTGCGACGGCGTCGATGAGCGCCTGATCCGGAGGCGCCAGAAGCATGCGCGCGGCGGCGGCCGCTTCTCCCGCCAGGGTCGGTTCAGGCGCCGGCGTTCGTCTCTTCGATGCGGGCGCGGCTTTGGAAGAAAACAAGGCTTCCCTCCCTCGTTTTGGGCGATCATGCAATAGGGGGGTAGGGTACATAGGACATCCAGCCGCGCGTTGATCAGAATCAATTTCCTCACGCGCGGCCATGGCCAGGGCGCAAAGGCGTTTCTTCCTCGGCGCCTCTGCGCTCACCGGGCTTACCGCATGTTTCCGGTATGGCCGAGCGAATAGCGCCCGGGTTGCGGCCAGACGGTAAGACCGTGCGGTTCATGTCTCCACGAAAGCCCGTGTGGCTCGGGTCCGAGCGGGATCGTCGTCACCTTCCCCGTGCGGGTGTCTATGTCGTAGACGCAATTGTCGAAGCGCCCGGAAAGCCAAAGATGGTTTCCGTCGGCGCTGACGTTTCCCATGTCGGGGCTGCCGCCTCCGCGGATCGGCCAAATCTCAATGGCGCGGCGCGTCTTGAAATCGATGACGGCGATGCTGCCTTTGCCGTGAGGCAGGCCCGGCGGATAACGGGTAGCGCCGCGGTTTGCGACATAGAGGTCTTTCGCGTCGCGGCTCGGGTAAAGCCCGTGCGCTCCAACCCCGGTATGGATAAAACCGGCGATCTTGAAGGCGTTGCCGTCGACGAGCCAGACCCCGCCGCGGATCATATCGGCGGCATAAAAGAGCTTTCCATCGGGCGAGATGCGAATGTCTTGAAGCGCGCCTCGCCGCGGAAGCCCCAGATAGCCGGCCACCTTGCGGTGGACGATGTCGACTTTGACGAGCCCACCCCTTCCGTATTCGCAAGTAAAGAGTGCATAACGACCATCAATGGAGAAATCTCCGTGATCGATCCCGGGGCACTCTGGAGTCTTGAGCGTGTATTGCAATTTGAAGCTGTGCGGATCGCGAAAGTCTAGCCTTTCCAATCTCTCTGCAACGACGATCGCCGACTTTCCGTCAGGGGTGAAATACATATTGTAGGGATCGGGAACCGGGATCGCAGGGCCGGGCTTGGCGGTTTTGGGATCGATCGGCGTCAGGCTTCCCTCAATGCCTTTGCGCCCATTGTTGGTCACCCAAAGCGTTTTCAGATCCCATGACGGCACGACATGCTGCGGGTCGGGCCCGACCTTGAAACGGTCGACGATTTTGAGCGCCGCCGGGTCGATGACGGTCACGGTGTCGGCGCGCACGTCGGGAACATAGACCCGCGGCAGATCCCCGGTAACTGCCGCGCTCAACATATTGGCACCGGCCTCGCTGTAGAGATTGTCGGGATCGACGACCGGCTGCATTCCCGGGATCGTGCCGATCGCGGCGCGCTGCGCGATGGCCGTAGTAGGCGCCAGGAAAAGCGCGAGGAAGAACCAGAAACGATTCGTTTTTTTGCGCACGCTTTTTCTCCCAAATGGGGATTTTCTCGCACCGTTGCTGTGCCTCAAGGTCAGCGGCGGGTCATCGCCGCTCGGATCGCGGCAACCGTCCGTCTGACGATCATTTTGACGCCGAGTTCGCCAAGGGCGGCGCTGGCGCGCCGAGGATCGCCGTAAACGCCGTCCTTCGCCCCGAATTTGATGCCGGATTTGAGCACGTCCCCGCGCACGACAGAGGGGTCAACCGCGAGCATCAAAGAGGTGTCGGCGAGCGCCGCATGGGTCCCGATCTCGGATGCCGGATAGCCGCGGCGTTCGAGCAGGCGGTTAAACCCGTCGTAGCTCGCGCGGTAATATTGGAGGATCGCGTGCGCGCGGACATCCGTTCGCGCCCATCTCCGGTTGAGACGGTCGGCTACGATCTTCAGCTCTCTCTGATAGCCCCCATGGTCGCCGATCAAGACGATGTCGCGAAACCCGGCGCTTTTCATGCTCCGCGCCGCCCCTTCGAGAAGGCTTTCGAAAGCCCCGACCGGGATCGTGATCGTTCCGGGGAAGCCCATATGGCCGGTCGGCGGATGGATCCGGCCCTCCGGAACATAAGCGACGACCGGCGCGACGATCGCGTTGCCGAGAGCGCGCGCGATCCGCGCGGCGAGGATCCGCACCCGCACGTCATGCTTGCCGAGCGCCATCTGCGGGCCGTTTTCCTCGGTCCCGCCGACCGGGATGATGACTGTTGTCGTTCCGGAGCGGATCGCGTTGCGAAGCTCGGTCCAGGTGAGGTCGAGGAGAAAAACCGTGTTCGGGACCGCCGCCAAGGCAGTCGAGGCTTTGAGGAGGAGGAAAAAGAGCAGGAGAGCGCCGGACGGGCGCAGGATGCGCTTCATGGCTCAGGTTCCTATCAGAAACGGGCTTTTGAGTTTTTTGAGGGCGGCGATCACCGAAAGCGCGACGAGACGCCCGGTTTTCGGGTTCTCTGCGCTCGGCACGTTCTCGATTCGCATCGAGAATCGGGCGGCATCCGACTCGACCGCGATCTCGTGGCAGTTGCTTGCCAGCGCGGGATCGGCCCAGATCTCAACCGTCGTTCGATCGGGACCGATGCCGGCGAGCGCGAGCGCCGCCGCGACGTTGAGATTGGCGGGAAAGCCGCGGGCGGCCTCGCGCGCGGTGCCGGAAAAGACGCGGCGCGCTTCCCCGAATGCGGCAAGATCGATCCCGTGCGCTTCGAGATAGGGGGCGCCCATGAGGCCTCTGGGCGGCTTTCGCGTGATCATGCGCACGCTTCGAATGCCGCCTTCCGCCGCGGCGAGGATCGCGTCGAGGCCCAAAAGCGCGCCGCTCGGAACATGGACCCGGCCGCCCGAACGGCGGGCGAGATCGACGAGATCGAGATTGTCGAGAAGCGCCCCCGCGGAGAGGACGATGAGCCGCCGGCCGCGACGAAGCGCCGGTTCCGCGATCTCTCGCAGGAGAGCGGCGGGCGCGCATTCGACCACGATCTCGGCATGCTCGGAAAGCTCTTGGAGCGGGAGGATCGGCACGGGATGGGCGAAAGAAGCGATCACCCGTTCCGCGCGCTGGATGTCGCGCGCCGAGACGGCGGCGAGCGAAAGGCCCTCGATGCCGCGGTCGAGCGCGCGCGCCACGCTTTTGCCGATCGCCCCGAAGCCGCCGAGCGCGACGCGCAGCGGCGCGTCTGCCTCCATGAACGCCTCTCCTCGCTAAGGGGCGCATCATCGCCCAATCCTTCTGTGGCGCCAACGCCAACGCCGCTCACCGCATCATTTGCGCAATCAAACGCTACAAAGTTCTTGCATTGAAATCATTTGTTATTATGTGCTATCAATGTAGTCAGTCGAGGAGAAATGATGGCGAGCCTCACGATCCGCAATATCGATGACAGCCTGAAACGCCGTCTGCGCCTGCGCGGGGCAGGCCACGGTTGCTCGATGGAAGAGGAAGCGCGGCGCATCCTGCGCGATGCCCTCGATAAGGAGCGGGCGTGGACACTCGCCGACCTCGCCTTCGAGATCTTCGGCGTTCAACATGGCGTCGAACTGGAATCTCATCCGCCTGTCGAGGCGCGGCCACCCTGCGATTTTGGTGAAAAGTGATTGTGCTCGACACCAACGTGATCTCCGAGATCATGAGGCCGGCGCCCTCGCGCGCGGTGCTCGAATGGCTGCGCGCCCTGCCTCCGGCAGAACTCGCGACGACGACAATCAGCATTGCGGAAATCCGCTACGGCTTGGCGCGTCTCGACCCGGGCGAGCGGCGCACCGATCTGGAGTCGCGTTTCAGCCAATTTCTGGTTCGCGGGTTCGGGGGCCGCATCTTCGAATTCGATCTTCGGGCCGCGGAAATCTACGGCGATCTCGTCTCCGAACGTGAGCGCATGGGCAAACGAATCGAAGGGTTTGACGGTCTCATCGCGGCAATCGCCCGCGCGCGCGGGCTTAGCGTCGCCACTCGAAACGTCGGCGATTTCGAGGGGTGCGGGATCGCGGTGCTGAGCCCCTGGGAGTGATCGCGCCGTAAATCGCCTTTGCGCGACGACTCAATAGGATTTCGGCAGCCCGAGAACCCGTTCGCCGATATAGCAGAGGATGAGGTGCGGGGAGACGGGCCCAATGCGGCAGATCTGCACCTCGCGCAAATAGCGCTCGACGTGGAATTCGCGCGCGTAGCCCATGCCGCCATGCGTCATGATCGCCCGCTCGCAGGCGCGAAAGCCGACTTCCGCGGCAAAATATTTGGCGGCGTTGGCGTAGGCGCCCGCCTCATCGCCCTGGTCATAGGCTTCGGCGGCGCGGCGGACCAGAAGCTCGGCCGCTTCGAGCTCGATCCAGCTTTCGGCGAGTGGGTGCTGGATCCCCTGGTTTTTGCCGATCGGCCGTCCGAAAACGACGCGCTCCTTCGCGTAGCGCGAGGCGCGGGCGAGCGCGACGCGCCCGAGACCGACCGCTTCGGCGCCGATGAGGATGCGCTCGGGGTTCATCCCGTGAAGGATGTAGTGAAAGCCCTTGCCTTCTTCGCCGATGCGGTCTTCGACCGGAATCTCGAGGCCGTCGATAAAGAGCATGTTCGAATCGACGGCCATGCGCCCCATCTTCGGGATCTCGCGCACTTCGACCTTGCTGCGGTCGAGATCGGTGTAAAAGAGCGTCATGCCGAGCGAAGGTTTCGCCGCCTCTTCGAGGGGCGTCGTGCGCGCGAGGATCAGCATCTTTTCGGTGACCTGCGCGGTCGAGGTCCAGATCTTGCGGCCGGAGAGGACGTAGCGGTCGCCCTTCCTGACCGCGCGTGTCTTCATATGCGTCGTGTCGAGCCCGGCATCGGGTTCGGTGACGGCAAAGCAGGTCTTCTCCTTGCCGGCGATGAGGGGCGGCAGCATGCGGCGCTTCTGCTCTTGCGAGCCGAAGACGACGACCGGGTGAAGGCTGAAGATGTTCATGTGGATCGCCGACGCGCCCGAAAGGCCGGCCCCGGATTCCGAGACCGCCTGCATCAGGACCGCCGCCTCGGTGATACCGAGACCGCTTCCTCCGTATTCCTCGGGCATGGCGATGCCGAGCCAGCCCGCTTCCGCCATCGCGCGGTGGAATTCGTGAGGGAAGACCTCCTCCGTGTCGAGTTTGAGCCAGTACTCGTCGCCGAAACGGGCGCAAAGCTTGAAGACGGCCTCTCGGATTTCCTCCTGCTCGGGGGTCAGCGCAAAACCCATTTCACCCTCCAAAGGCGACACGGCGCCGCCTGCCTCCTTATCGACCCGGCGCCTCCTTCCTTATATCTATTACTCCTTCGCGCGCGGGAGGTCTCCCTTGCCGCTCGACATCGCCTACAGCACCTGCCCTCATGACTGCCCCTCCGCTTGCGCGCTCGAGGTGGAGCGGATCGACGGAGAGCGCATCGGCCGCATCCGCGGCGCGCGCGGCCAGAGCTATACCGCCGGTGTCGTTTGCGCCAAGGTCGCCCGCTACGCCGAACGCCAGCATCATCCGGCGCGACTTTCCCATCCGCTCCGCCGTGTCGGCGAGAAGGGGGTCGGGACCCCGGCGTTCGAGCGAATTTCGTGGGAGGAGGCGCTCGACGAGGTCGCCCACCGCCTCAAGAGCGCCGCCGAGCACTACGGCAGCGAGAGCGTGTGGCCTTACTATTATTCGGGGACGATGGGCCTCGTGCAGCGCGACGGCATCAACCGTTTTCGCCACGCGCTCCGCTATTCCCGCGAGAGCCTCACCATCTGCACCGGGCTCGCCGATGCCGGCTGGCGTGCCGGGGTCGGGCACAAGCGCGGGATCGACGGGCGCGAGATCGAGCAATCCGATCTCGTCGTCTGCTGGGGCGGAAACCCCGTCTCGACCGAAGTCAACCTCGTCACCCACATCGAAAGGGCGCGCAGAAGGCGCGGCGCGAAGCTCGTCGTCATCGACCCTTACCGCACTCCGACCGCCGAGATCGCCGATTGGCATCTGGCGCCCTTGCCCGGAACGGACGGCGCGCTTGCCTGCGCCGTCATGCACGTCCTTTTCAAAGAGGGCTGCGCCGATCGCGAGTATATGGCGCGCTATACCGACGACCCGCAGGGTCTCGAAGCGCATCTCGAAAGCCGCGACCCAGCCTGGGCCGCGCGCATCACGGGGCTCGCAGAAGAAGAGATCCTCGCTTTCGCCCGCCTCTACGGGAGGACGAAAAAGAGCTACATCCGCGCCGGTTACGGCTTTTCGCGCTCGCGGAACGGCGCGATGCAGCTTTTCGCCGTGACCTGTCTGCCTTCCGTCTCGGGCGCCTGGGCGCATGAGGGCGGCGGCGCCATGTATTCGAACCACCACCTCTTCCCTCTCGATCGCACCCTTATCGAAGGGCTCGACGTTTTGGACCCGAAGGTGCGGATCCTCGATCAATCGCGGATCGGCCCCGTGCTCTGCGGCGATCCGAGCGATCTCGGGTCGGGACCTCCGGTCAAGGCGCTCTTTATCCAGAACACCAACCCGATGGTCGTCGCCCCCGATTCGAGGCTCGTGCACCGGGGTTTCCGGCGCGAGGATCTCTTTATCTGCGTTCACGAGCAGTTCATGACCGAGACCGCGGCAATGGCCGACATCGTTCTGCCCGCCACGACGTTTCTCGAACATGACGACATCTATACGGCCGGCGCCCACCACTTTTTGCAGATCGCCCGCGCGGTGCTGCCGCCCTTTGGCGAAGCCCGCTCGAACCACGAGGTTCTCTCTTCTTTGGCGCGGCGTCTCGGCGTCTCTCATCGGGGCTTCACGATGAGCGCGCTCGAAATCATCGATTGGACCTTGCGTGCGAGCGGTCTTGGCGACGCGGAACGCTTGTCGCAAGAGCGCTGGATCGACGGCCGTCCGCCTTTCGAGACCGCGCATTTCCTCGACGGTTTCCCGCAGCCCGACGGGAAATTCCATTTCCGCGCCCGCTGGGGAGCGACGGGTCACCCTCTTCCCGCCTTTCCCGATCACGTCGACATCATCGACAGAGGTGACGCGGAGCACCCATTCCGGCTCGTCCCGGCGCCTTCGCGCTCGTTCCTCAACACCACCTTCAACGAGACGCCTTCGAGCCTCGCCCGCGAAGGCCGTCCGACCGCCCGCCTTCATCCCGAGGTTCTGCGGGAACTCGGAATTGCCGAGGGCGAGCGGGTGCGCATCGGCAATCGTCGCGGCAGCCTCGTCGTCCATGCGCGCGCCGCCGCGGGGCAGCAAAAGCGGGTCGTCGTCGTCGAGGGTCTCTGGCCCAACCACGCCTTCGAAGAGGGCGTCGGGATCAATCTCTTGACGAGCGCCGAGGCGGGCCCGCCCAAAGGTGGCGCTGTCTTTCACGACACGTCGGTGTGGCTGCGCCCGGCATGAAGTTTCCGATTGAGGCGCCATGAGCGACGACAAGAAGGGGCTCCCAGCCGAAGCGCCCGGCGCCGAGATCGACGCCTTTCTCGATGAGCTGCGGCGAACGCCGGCGGCGCGCCCCGGCAGCGGACGCGGCCGCCTCATCTTCGCGCTCGACGCGACGGCGAGCCGCGAGCCCTCCTGGGACCGCGCCTGCCGCATCCAGGGCGAAATGTTCGACGCCACCGCCTCATTGGGCGGGCTCGAAATCCAGCTCGTCTTTTATCGCGGCTTTGGCGAATGCAAAGCAAGCCGCTGGATGGCGACGGCCGCCGAGCTGCACCGGGCGATGCGCGCCGTCTACTGCGTCGGCGGCGAGACCCAGATCGAGAGGATCCTCCTTCACGCGATCCGTGAGACGAAGAAGAAGAGCGTACAGGCGCTCGTCTTTGTCGGCGATGCGATGGAGGAAAATGTCGATCGCCAGTGCCGGCTTGCGGGCGAACTCGGCCTTCTGGGCGTGCCGATCTTTCTCTTTCACGAAGGCCGCGACCCTGTGGCGGCGCGGGCTTTCCGGGAAATGGCGCGGCTTTCTCACGGCGCCTATCTCTCTTTCGACCTCGCGAGCGCCCATCGCCTGAAGGAACTCTTGGCCGCCGTTGCGGTCTATGCCGCGGGCGGCTATCGGGCTCTCGCCGATTACGGCAAGAAAAAGGGCGGCGAAGTCTTGTTGCTGACCCGACAATTGCGCGGCTGAGCGAGTCGAGATGCTGTTTCTGCTCGGCGGTTTTCTTCTTCTTTGCGGCGTTCTGCTGCTCGTCTATCTCTTTGTCAACGCCGATCCCGGTCGCCTCGCGCGCGGGCTCAAATGGACCGGGATCGGGATCGCGGCCATCGCTCTCGTGGCGCTTTTCGTTTCCGGGGGGCTCGCCGCGATCCTGTTGCCTCTAGCCGTGTTTATGCCCCTTCTATCGCGGGTCCGCAGCTTTATCGACCGCTTCCGAGCGCCTACTGGCGGCCAGAGCTCGACGGTCTCGACCCCGACTTTGCGCATGAGCCTCGACCATGAGAGCGGGGAGATGACCGGCACGGTTCTCTCGGGCCCTTTTGCGGGGATGCGTCTCGAGGAACTCGGAAAATCGGATCTTCTCGATCTCTTGCGCGAGTGCCGGGCCGAGGACGAACAAGGCGCGCGGCTTCTCGAAGCCTATCTCGATCGCCTTCACCCTTCCTGGCGCGAGGAATTTGCCGGGGGCCACCCCGGCGCCACCTCCGCCGGCGAAATGAGCCTCGATGAGGCCTATGAGGTCTTGGGCCTCAACCCCGAGGCGAGCGCCGACGAGAT
>JAKAOO010000210.1:0-462 GCA_021812165.1 Pseudomonadota bacterium
CGCCTCGGGTTTTGACCCGAAGCTGGCGATCGTCCGGTCGCGTGGGGCAAGAATGGTGGTGCCCTTCTTCGAGCGAACCTTCCTTGCGACGACCGACATTGCGACGATACCCGGTCTCTCGGGAGCCTCGGTCGATCCTCCTTCGGCAGGAGCTCCGCTCGCCCTCTGGTCCGAATATGCAAAGAGCCGAAATTGGGTAGCAGGCTATATCCAGCTCGCGGCTGCGAGCGAACCGGATCGGTTGCCGCCCGATTCCTCGATTGTCGCACACAACGCCGTCTTCCTCTTCGACCTGCGTAGCTGGGATCCGCTGCAAGCGTCGTCGCGCACTGTTCGCAGGAAGGTGGCGGCGGCGCTGGAAGAGGGAGCGAGGCTTGTGGACAACGCCGATGCTTTGGCGCAGCGGCTCGGGGAACTTTATCCGCTGACGATGCGGCGCGTCAAAGCGGGGGTAAGCTTTTC
>JAKAOO010000210.1:472-6145 GCA_021812165.1 Pseudomonadota bacterium
CCACGGAAACGCTGCGCCGCTGGGCGCGGGCGCCGACCTCTCTCGTTCTCGGCGTAAGCGTTGGCGATGTCGTCGAGGCGGTGCATCTGGGCCACGTGGCCGGCGAGCACGCCGAGTGGCACATCGCCGCCACGACCGACAAGGGGCGCAGCCTCGCGTGCCTCATTTACTGGAACGCTGCAGCGCATTTGCGCAGCCGCGGCGTGCGATTTTACAACGCAGGAGGCGGCGTGCGCATCGGAGACGGCATCTACACGTTCAAGCAAAGGCTGGGCGGCATCCCGACGCCTCTCAAATCGCTGCGGGAAATTTACGACCGCGACACGTATCATGAGCTGTGCGTTCGCGCAGGCTGCCGGCCCGACACCGAATGGTTCCCCGCGTATCGCGCAGAAAGACGGGACTGATTGCATTTTGCCACGGCGGGTGCGCGCAATGATCGTCGCAATCATGCAGCCTTATTTCTTCCCCTACATCGGATATTTTCAGTTGATCTCGGCGAGCGATCTCTTCGTGCTGCACGACGATGTGCAGTACATCAAGGGCGGATGGATCAATCGGAACCGCATTCTGCGGGACGGCAAGCCGGTCTGGATCACCTTGCCGGTCCGCAGCGCCCCGCATGATCTGCCGATCAATAAACGGTTCTATGTGAGCGATCCTGAGACTCGAGGCCGCCTGTTGCGCCGGATCGAAGCGGCCTACCGATCTGCCCCTGGGTTCGGTGAGACTTACCCGCTCGTCAAAGAGATCATGGATTTGGCAGAGACGAACGTCGCCCTCTTCAACGCTCACCTGATCCGCCGCGTTGCCGCCTGCCTTCGCCTTCGCGTCCCTTTTCTTTCCGCTTCAAGTCTCGCCAAGAATAACCGTTTGACCGGCGAGGAGCGGGTCATCGAGATCTGCCGGCAGCTCGGCGCGACAGGCTACATCAACCCGATCGGCGGGAAGGATCTTTATCGGGCCGAGCGCTTCTCGCGCGAAGGGATCGAGCTTCGCTTCCTCGAACCCCAAGTGCTCGCTGCGAGAGATGGCGCCGCGCCGATCCCGCCAAGACCGCTCTCGATCATCGACGACCTCATGCGCGAGGGCGGGAAAGAGATGGAAGCAGCGCTCCGGCAATACCGGATTATCGGCGCGTAAGCCTATGCACGCCCTCGCGACGCCGCGTCCCGGCTTCGCTCCCTCACCCAGGCCAACTGGCGTTCCAGTTGCGCAAGGTCGATCGCAAAGGGCGCGCCGCGCGGCCATCGATAGCGGATGACGTTCGGCTCGGAAGGGCCGAGCAGCCAGCGAAACTCCAAACCGCACGCGATGGCCATATCGCAATAATATCCCTGCTCGGAAAACTCTTCCTGATGGAGGCCGAGGACGCGAACGCCATTCCTGCAGAAGAGAAGGTTGGCAAAGGCGGCGCCGTCATGTCCGGCAACGCCGGCCGCGCCGGCAAAGAGCCGCACCTGCTCCTTGACGCTGAGCGTCTCGGGCGAGGCGACAGTAAAGCCACATCGCTCCGCAAGACGATAAATGCGGTCCTCGTCCAAGAGCATGCGCCGGATCTGCGTGCGCCGGGCGAGAAAGAGAAACGCCGGCTCGGCGATCTCTGCAAGAGCGACACCCGCGCCCGCCCACATTTTCGCGCGCAATCTCGACAGCAGCTGCGGACCGGCGGTCTCGATCGGCGAGACGACTTCCGCATCATTGGCGATCACTTCGACATCATGCGGGTAGTAGAGGATCCGCTCGTCGGGCAATCCCGCAAGCCGCAATGTCTGCCGCATCCAGCCCGTGATCTCGGCCGGCATCAACACCCGCCGCGACGCGACAAGTCCCTCTTCAATAAGGGCGTTGAGCCGCGGCAGGATCCATATGATCCAATGGCCGTAGTTGGATATCCGGTATGCGTTGTTGTTGGCAAGCGCGATTACCGGCTCGTCGATGACGACCGATGGTCCCGGCGCGCGCAGTCGGACCCAACGCGGACCCCGATCGCGAACCACCCTATTGTCCCGCAAAAAATTGCCGTGAAACGGGTGCGGCCGGAAGAGCGTGCGGTCAGCGGCAAACAACAGGTCGCTGTCCCGCAAAGTGATGCGTCCCGCAGCCAGAAGCTCCAGCTTGCTCGATTGCTGCCGGTATTCGCCGCAGAGGATCGTGCCGCCGCTCGTCGCAGCCGTATAGCGGTAGCGCTCTTCCCGCCCGGCCGGCGCGATCGCGCGAGACTCCCTCCCTTGCGCGCGCACCCACTCCTCCCAGAACGCGACCCGGTAAAAGCTCGTCGGAGGAACCGGTAGGGGTTGCGCGGGCTCAACGCCGGCCTCCACGGCATGCAACCGGAAGAGTTCCAACCGGTCTCGAAAGAACTGGCCGTCGAAGCCCATTGCAACGAGCTTTTCGAGCGTCTCCGAGGCCGAAAGCGCCTCCTCCCTTTCCAAGAGAAGCGATGGATAGAGGGCGACTGCGGTGCGAAGAAAGCCCAGAGTTTCGAGCCGCCGCGACAGAAATTCCTCGCCCAAACCGTATTCGAGAATCGCGAGAAGGTGCTCGCGCAGTGAGACCGCGAGAACCGCGAATGCGGGGAGATCGAATGTCCCGTGCAAATCTCCCAGAGTGAAATCGTTTTGCTCGTAAAACTCCTTGAGCCAGCCGAAGGTGCCGTCGAGCCGATTGATGGCATGAGCGAGGCTTATCAGCTCGCGGGCCGTGATGGTCTTATCGCGCAGCAGAAAATCATGGAGAGTTTCGAGGGATCTCTGGAGCCTCGCGCGCAATGCGTCGAGATCGATCCGATCGTCGAGATAATAATTGCGATTGGCGAGATCGCGGAGGTCTCGAAGCGCCGGGGCGAAAATTCCGAGATCCGCAACCGGAAGCCGCGGCCCGATCGCCTGGAACGCGGCGAAGGCGGCATCGCGCTTGCCGCGGCGCAGCAGCACTTCGCCAAGCCTCAAGAAACTGTCCGCGCTCGGACGCAAGCGGACAAGAGCGGCGAGACGATCTTCGGCCTCCTCGAAGCGGTTGTCCTCGATCGCGAGGCGAGCGATGCGATCGAGTATTCCCGGATGCTCGGGCGCCACGAGAAGTGCCTGTTCGAGGACCCGCGACTGCTCCTCGCGCGGCGCCTCGCAAATCGCGAGCTCTCTCGCGTGCAACAGCGCGAACTCGAGGTTCTCCGGCGCGACCGCCAAGAGCCGCCGCGTTATATCGAGGAGGCCTTCGGTGACCCCGGCATACTGCGCCAACGCCGCCACCTTGCCGATTTCGGTCAGGAACCGCGTATTCGCGATGCGCTCGAAAACGCGCGTCGCGAGCGCGGCGAGCGCCTCGTCCTCACCCAACTGGTAGAGCACCCGCGCCAGCCGATGGTGAAGCTCGCCGCGGGCGAGCGTCTCCTCGTCGAGCCTCCGGATCGCCGCCTCCAACGCCGCGGCGAGCCGCCGCTCTCGGGGCGCGCGGTCCCAAACCGGCAAAGCGCCCGCAACCTGATGCTCCAGTTCCCGCAGTTCGTCCAAGAGGAGTTCGGCGTTCACACCGCCTGCCCTCGCTCGCGCGCTCGCGCGGCGCCGCCCGCCGGCGTCCTCTGCGCTACCCAGACGAGCTGTCGTTCGAGTTGACCAAGGTCGATCGCAAACGGCGCGCCGCGCGGCCAGCGATAGCGGACGACATTCGGCTCGGAGGGGCCGAGCAACCAGCGAAACTCGAGATCGCACGCGATCGCCACGTCGAGCGCCATCTGGTCGAATAATTCCTCCTGCTGCAGCCCCAGAGCGCGCGTGCCGTTCCTGCAAAAGAGAAGGTTGGCAAAGGCCGAGCCTTCAGGCCCGGCAACGCCGGACGCTCGGGCAAAGAGCCGCACCTGCTCCTCGACGCGGAGCCTCTCGGGCGAGACGACGGTAAAGCCGAGCCTCTCGGCGAGGCGGTAAATCCGGTCCTCGTCGAACATCATGCGATAGATCTGCGTGCGCCGCGCGAGAAAGAGAAGAAGCGGGTCGGGGCTGGCGGCGGCAACGACGCCCGCGCCCGCCCACATCTTCGCGCGCAACCTCGAAAGCAGCTCCGGACCGGCGGTTTCGATCGGTGAGACGACCTCGGCGTCTTGTGCGATCACTTCGACATCGTGCGGATAATAGAGGATCCGTTCGTCGGGCAAACCCACCAGCGACAATGTCTGCCGCATCCAATCCGTGATCTCGGCCGGCATCAAGAGCCGCCGCGAGGCGACGCGCCCCTCTTCCACAAGGGCATTGAGCCGCGGCAGGATCCAGAATCTCCAATGGCCGTAATTCGGCTTCCGGCGCGCGTTGTTGTTGGCGAGCACGATCACCGGCTCGTCGACGACAAGCGACCGCTGCGCCGGCCGCGTTCGGAGCCAGCGCGGACCTTTGTCGCGGAGGACGGGGCTCTGCGGAAACGGGCCGTGAAGCGCGTGCGGTCGCAACACCATGCCATCGCGGCCAAACAAGAGATCGCTGTCCCGCACGGTGATGCGTCCCGCGGCGACAACCTCAAGCCCGCTCGACTGCTGCCGGTATTCGCCGCAGAGGATCGCGCCGCCCGTCGTGACGATCGTATAGCGACAAGAGCGGGGCCGCTCGGCCGGAGCGATGGTCGAGGGCTCAGACCCCTGCGCGCGCGCCCATTCATTCCAGTACGCCACACGGCGGAAGCCGCTCGCCGGAACGGCTCCGCCATGAGGAGGCTGGCTGGCGGCCTCGACGGCGTGCAACCGGCAGAGTTCGAGCCGGTTCCGAAAGAATTGGCCGTCGAAGCCCATTGCAACGAGCTTTTCGAGCGTCTCGCAGGCCCGAGCCGCATCCTCTCTCTCCAGCAGAACCGAGGCGTAAAGCGCGACCGCCGTGCGGATGAAGCCCAGAGAATCGAGCCGCCGCGACAGAATTTCTCCGCGCAAAGCGTGTCTCAGAATGGCGAGAACATGATCCTGCAGCGAGACGGCGAGGACCCCAAACGCCCGCAGATCCAATGTCCCGTGGAATTCTCCGAGAATGAACCCGCACTGCTCATAAAATTCCCTGTGCCACTCGAAGACGCCGTTAAGGCGCTTGAGGGCATAAGCGAGGCTTATCAGGTCGCGGGCGGCGATCCCTTCCTCGCGTCGCAGAAAATCATCGAGAGCTTCGACGGATCTCTGCAGCTTTGCCCGCAATGGGTCGAGATCGACCCGCTCGTCGACGTAGTAGTTGCGATTGGCGAGGTCGCAAAGCTCTCGAAGCACCGGGGCGAACACCCCGAGATCCGCCGCCCGAAGCCGCGGCCCGATCGCCCGGAACGCGGCGAGGGCAGCCTCGCGCTTGCCCCGCCGCAGCAGCACTTCGCCGAGCCTCAGGGAAACGTCCGCGCTCGGACGCAAGCGGGAAAGAGCGGCGAGATGATCTTCGGCCTCCTCGAAGCAATTGTCCTGGATCGCGAGGCGAGCCATGCGATCGAGTATTCCCGGATGCGCAGGCTCTGCGCCGAGCGCGTGTTTGAGGATTTGGGATTGCTCTTCGCGCGGCGCCTCGCAAGTCGCGAGCTGCCTGGCATGCAACAGCGCGAATTCAACGTTCTCCGGCGCGACCGCGCAGAGCCGCCGCGTCGTTTCGAGCAAACGTTCGGAATCGCCTGCTTCGGCATGTTGAAGCAACGGTACGATCTTGCCGATCTCCGCTAGAAACC
>JAKAOO010000211.1 GCA_021812165.1 Pseudomonadota bacterium
ATCTTCCTTGCGGGTCGCACCCAGCATCTGGGCGCACAGAAGGACGGTCGCCTCCTCTAGCAGGCGCTCGACGATCGGCCCCCCCTCATGGAGCCCGCCCACAAGGCTCGATCCCGGCACGCGGACATCGCGAAAGACGACTTCGCTCACTTTGTCCTTCGCGAGCGTCGTCAGCGGCCTCTCGGAGATCCCGGGAGTCTTGGTGTCGAGGAGGAAAAGCGAAAGCCCGGCGCTGTCCGTTGCCGCGGGCGCGGTGCGGCAAGCGACGAGAGCACGATCGGCGGCGAGAAAATTCTCGACGAAGAGCTTGGTGCCGTTGATGACGAACCCCTCGCCTGCCTTCTCGGCGCGCGTCTTCACCGTTTCCGGAAGGAAGCGCGGGTCCGTTTCCGAAAAGGCCCAGGTCAAAACCATGTCCCCGGAAGAGACGGCCGCAAGCACGGAGGCCTTTTGCTCTTCCGAGCCCGCTCTCGCGAGGGTGAGGGCCGCCACCGAGGTGCTCAGCAAAGGCAGAGGGGCGAGCGCGCGCCCCATCTCTTCGAGGATGAGGCCGAGATAGGTGAGAGGCATGCCGCCGCCGCCATACTCCTCGGGCAGGACCATTCCTTGCCAGCCGAGATCGGCGGCCTTTTTCCACAAGGCGGGAGGGTAGCCCTTTTCGTCCGTTTCCATCTCGCGGACGAGACGGGTCGGGCACTCCGCCTCGAGAAATTTGCGGGCGGTTTCACGAACCATCAGTTCTTCTTGGTCGAGCGTCGTGTCCATCGCAGATCCTCCAGCGAAAAGGCTTCGCCGTTACTTCCGCGGCATGTCGAGGCCGCGGCGGGCGACCTGGTCGCGCATGACCTGGGTGCTGCCGTGATTGATGCCGGACTGGAAGGCCCCCATCAGATTGTGGGCGAAGATCCCGCTTTCGATCGCGTAGAGCGAGCCGTTGAGCAACTGGCCGTAAGGCCCGAGGATCTGGCTGATCGCCTCCGTCGTGCGCACCCCGTGCTCCGGCGCCCACACCTTCTCGGCCGAGCCTTCATAGGTGAAATGGCCGCCATGCTCGACGATCGACATGCTGCGCATGGTCATGAGGCGGCACAGTTGCGCCTCGATCCAGAGGTCCGCGATCTTGTCCCGGATCGCCGGATCTTCGGCCGGGGCGTAGCCGTCGAACGTGTTTTCCTTGACCCAGTTGACGATGTCCTCGTCGCGGCGAACGGAAATCAAGTACCGCATGGCGCCGACCCGGTCGAGGTTGAGCCCCATCGCGCCGACGCGCCAGCCTTCGTTTTCTTTCCCGAGAAGCATCTCACCCGGAACCCGCACATCGTCGAAAAAGACTTCGTTGGTGCGCGCCGCGCCATAGGTGGTGCCGCCCGGAGCGCGCGGGTTGTTCTGGATCGTCCACAGCGGCCGCACGGTGATGCCGGGGGTGTCCATCGGGATCAGAAAGATCGAGATCCCCTGGTGCTTCGGAACAGCAGGATTGGTTCGCGCCATCAGATAAATGTGCGTCGCGACATGGGCCGCCGAGGTGTACATCTTCTGGCCGTTGATGGAGTAGAGGTTGCCCTCGCGCACTGCCCGGCATTGCAATGAGGCAAGATCGGCGCCGGCACCCGGCTCGGTGAACCCCAAAGCGAACGAGGCCTCGCCGCTGATGAGCCGCGGAATGAAGTAGCGCTTCTGTTCCTCCGTTCCGGCCGCAAGGATGGCGGGCGCGCCGCTTCCGCCGAGGCCGACCGCAATATTGACGCGGCCGAATTCCTCCTCGACGATATATTGCGAGATGCGGTCGCCGCCTTGGCCGCCATACTCCTTCGGATAGCTGATGCCGAGCCAACCGCGGGCCCGGATCTTTTGGAAGAGCTCGTAAAGCGGCCCGCTCTTGTGGCGGCTCGGGCTGGCGCCGAAGCCTTCGTTGTGCCGTTCGAGATCGGCGCGAACCTCAGGCGTCAGGTTCTCGGCGATGAACCTGCGAACATCCCGTCGCAGAGCCTCTTGCTCCGGTGTATAGCCGAAATCCATGGTCTTTCACTCCCATCTCTTGCGGTTGCCGCGAGGAGCGCCGCTCATTGCGCCAAGCTTAAACCGAGGAGACCGGATCGGGAAGGGAGTCCTTCCTCCTCCCGATCGCGACTGCCACACGCAAGGCTTGCTTCAAGGGTGCGCCCGATGCTTTCATTGATCCAGGTCAATGCGACCCGCCGCGGGGCCGGCCGAGGCTTCTCGCGGCCCGGGACGGCGTGACGGGCGCGAGGGCGCTCGATTTCTCGGAGGGACACAGGACCTCAAAGCCCGGGCGCCTCGCGGCCCAACCGAACCCTGGAGAACTGTCAGAGGAGCTAAGAAGGGGAATGTTTGCGATCGCGGAACTGGGTCGCGCGCTGGGCACTCTATCGCGCGCATGGTACGGTTGCCGTAGCCGCATTGCGCGAAGAGGACAGTAAGGATGATGGCTTCGGCGCTTGACGACATTCGGGTTCTCGACCTCTCCCGGGGCATCGCGGGACCGCTCTGCGCCAGGTTTCTCGGAGATTTCGGCGCCGAGGTGATCAAGGTCGAGCCGCCCGGAGGCGAATGCGGCCGCCGTTTGCCGCCCTTCTTCGGGGATGACCCGCACCCGGAAAAGAGCCTCTTCTTTCTCCTCGCGAATTTGAACAAACGGGGCGTCACGCTCGATCTGGAGCGGCCTGAGGGCGCGCGGATCCTGCGGGCGCTCGCGCAAGGCGCCGACGTCATCGTCGAAAGCTTCCCTCCCGGGTACCTTGCTTCCTTGGGCCTCGATTGGGGGGCGCTCCAAAGCGAGAACCCGGGTCTCGTCGTCACCTCGATCACGCCCTTCGGCCAGACCGGCCCCTACAAAGACTACAAGGGCGAGGAGATCGTCGCCTACGCAACGAGTGGGATCATGGCAGTGAGCGGCCTCGCCGACCGCGAGCCCTTGAAGCATGGCGGGTTTCCCGCCCAATACGAAGCCGCCCTCAACGGCATGCTGGCGACGACCGCCGCTCTTCTCGTCCGCGATTTCTCCGGCGCCGGGCAGCAGGTCGACCTGTCGATCCAGGAAGTGGTGGCCTCGACCATGGTCATCAATCAGCCCTTTTACAGCTTTGCCGGCGCCGTCCAAGGGCGAAGGCGGCGACAGGGGAGCGAGTTCGGCCAGATCATGCCGTGCAAGGACGGCTATTTCATCTGCCAGGAAGCGGGGAGCGCCGGCTGGGGCGCGATCGCCGATTTCTTCCGCCGCGAGGAGCTGAAGGAAGAGCGCTTCGCCAACCCCAACCAGCGGGTCCTCCATGGCCACGAGCTCGACGAGATCCTCCTCGACGCGGCGAAGGGACGCACCATGGCCGAGATGTTCAAGAGCGCTTCCGAGGAGTACCGGATTTTGTTCGGGATCGTGCAGACCCCCGCCGACCTCGCGCGTTGCCCGCAGCTCGAAGCGAGAGAGTTCTATGAGGAGGTCGAGCATCCGGTGATGGGCCGGATCCGGGTTCCGTTCCGTCTTTTCAACATGAGCGCCGGCGCCCCGGAGTGCCGGCGCCCGGCTCCCCTCCTCGGCCAGCACAACAAGGAGGTGTACGAGAGCCTCCTCGGACTCGACGAGGAGGAGCTTTCCGAGCTCAGCCGCGGCGGCGTTATCTAGGCAGGGTTTCGTAGGATGATCCACACATCGTCATGCGCCGTGCGATGCTTCCTCTCCGCCCCCGGGGCCGGAGAGGGTCCGGGTGAGGTGGGGGATGCCAGAGAATTGGCCTACGACCACCACACGCTCCCGCGCCTACGCCGCGGGTCCCTCCCTCTCCGCCCTGAAGGGCGGAGAGGGCATATGTGCACCGGTCAATAAAAACCTGCTTAGAAGCGGGGAAGGAATGGACGAGGAAAGGATGAAGCCGCCTCTCGAAGGGCTCCGCATCATCGACATCAGCAACGTCTTCTCGCTGCCCTATGCGGGGGGCCTTCTTGCCGATCTCGGCGCCGAAGTCATCAAGATCGAGGGACCGGGACGATTGGACGTGACGCGCCAAGGAGGGTTTTCGGGGCTTCACGCCGACAACGAACCGGGCCCCGACCCATGGAACCGCGCGGGCACCTTCAATCTCCTCAACCGCGGCAAGAAGTCTCTGTCGATCGATCTTTCCCGGCCCGAGGGGCGCGAGATTTTGCGCGACCTCATCCGGGTGAGCGACGTTCTCATGGAGAATTTCACGCCCCGGGTGATGCGGAATTGGGAACTCGATTATCCCAATGCGAAAAAATTGAAACCCGACCTCGTCATGGCCTCCTGCAGCGGTTACGGCCGTGAGGGACCCTATTCCCCCTATCCGGCGCACGCGACGACGCAGGAGGCGACGCACGGGCTTCCCTCGGTCACGGGCTATCCGGGCGACGTGCCGTCCAAGGCCGGGCAATCCTTCGTCGACTTTCTCGCCACCTGGGCGCTCGTCACCGGCGCGCTTTTGGGCCTGCGCTATCGGCATCGTTTCGGCAAGGGCCTCTGGGTCGACGTCGCGATGTACCAGCTCGGCTGCTATATGCTGAGCGAGCATATTCTCGACTTCGAGGTCAATGGGCGCCTTCCCGAACGGATCGGCAACCGCCATCCCTGGTGCGCGCCCCAGGGCTGCTATCCCTGCGCCGGCAAGGACGCGTGGTGCGTTCTTTCGGTGCGCGACGAGGAGGAATGGAGCGCGCTTTGCCGCGTCATCGGCCGTCCCGAACTCAAAGAGCAATTCGCCACCAATGCCGCGCGGATGGCCCATCACGATGCGATCGACGCGGCGATCGCCGCGTGGACGGCGCACTTGCCGAAATTCGACGTGATGGAACGCCTGCAAGAAGCGGGCGTTCCGGCGGGCGCGGTGTTCGATGCGCGCGATCTCCATCTCGACCCGCATCTCTCTTCGCGCCGCTTTCTCGAACCGGTGGAGTTTCCGCCGGAGCGCCAAATCGGCAAGCGGCGGATCATCGGCCGGCCCTGGCGTCTCGGCCGAACCCCGCTCCATGCCCGCGGCGGCGGGCCGACCCTCGGTCAGAACAACCGCGAGGTATTGCAAGAGATCCTCGGCTACGACGAGGCGCGCGTTACCGCGCTCGAAAAGGCGGGAATCGTCGGCGACCGGCCCACGAAGCTGCGCCCGCTCGTCCATATGGAGATGGACGAACGCGTCCGGCAGGGCCTCATCGCCTACTGGGACCCGGATTTCAAGGCGCGCCTCGGCAGCGAAGACTAGCGACGGCGAGCCGCCGGCCAACGAGTGCGTGAACGGAGCCGGCGATGCCCTGAAACACCGGCTGCAAGATGCGGCAAAGGGGGGAAAAGCCGATGAAAAGCACGATGGCGTCGATGATCCCGGAAGAAAGACGGTTGGCGATCCGGCAGTCCGGGTTCTGGCCCGACCGCCTCATTACCGATTACCTCGACCGGAACATCCGGGAAAGCCCCGAGCGCATCGCGATCGTCGAAGAGAACAGCATGACGGGCGAGACGAACGCGCTTTCCTATGCCGAACTCGGCCGGCGCGTCGATCGCCTGGCGGCAGGCCTCGCGGCTCTCGGTATTGGAGCGGGCGATGTCGTCTCCTACCAGCTTCCGAACTGGTGGCAGTTTACGGCGCTGCACCTGGCGGCGACGCGCCTCGGCGCGGTCACCAACCCGCTGATGCCGATCTTTCGCGAGCGCGAACTCACGTTCATGCTTTCTCTGACCCAGTCGAAGGTGTTCGTCGTGCCGCGGAATTTCCGTGGCTTCGATTACCGGGCGATGGCCCGCTCGCTGCAGCCGCGACTGCCGGCGCTCAAACGCCTTTTCGTCATCGGCGGCGAGGGCGAGGAGGCGTTCGAACGGCTCCTCGAAGCCCCGAGCATCGCGAAGGGCGCTGCCCTGAGCTTGTCGAAGGGCGCTGCCCTGAGCTTGTCGAAGGGACCGCCGCCCTCCGCCGACGATGTGATCCAGATCCTCTTCACTTCCGGCACGACCGGCGAGCCCAAAGGCGTGATGCACACCTCCAATACGCTCATCAGCGCCTTGACGCCTTATGCCGAGCGACTGCACCTCGGCGCCTCCGACGTCGTTCTGATGGCCTCGCCCATGGCGCATCAGACCGGCTTCATAGATC
>JAKAOO010000019.1 GCA_021812165.1 Pseudomonadota bacterium
GGCCTTTACGAAATCCGCACCTATACGATGCTGCCCGGCGTCACCGCGACGGTGATCGAGCGCTGGGCCGAAAAGATCGAAGCGCGCCTCAAATTCTCACCTCTTGCCGCTTGCGGCTCGACCGAACTCGGGCCTCTCAACCAATGGATCCACATCTGGGCCTATAAGGACGGCGCCGAGCGCTTCCGCATCCGCGAGGAGGCGAGGAAAGCAGGAGTGTGGCCACCGGCGACGCGCGGGCTCTTCGTGCGGCAGGAGAACATGCTCGTCGTTCCGGCCTCGTTTTCGCCATTGCGCTGATCGCGCTGCGCGCCCCTCGCTTTCCCTCGCTCCTCGCCGGCAAGGGGGGTTCCCCGCGAAGAAATACGTCGCGCGGAACCCAGGCGGGGGGCTCAGAAATGGCCTCTGACCGTTACGATGCTGCCGCCGTCGGTCTCGGTGCCGACGAAGGCCTTCCCGGAGCGATTCACGTAAAAGTTGAAATTGATGACATTCCCGTTCGAGAGCGTCATGGTCGCCGAGCCGCTGCAACTGTTTGCCGTATAGCTGCCTGAAAACGTGCGGGTTCGGGTCACCCCGCCGACATCGACGGTGAGAGACCCGCTCAAGGCGCCGGAGCCGTTCGCATCGAGGAAACCGGTGACGGAAACCCTGGCGCCGGAGCTCCACCCGGTGAAGAGGGTGGCATAATTGCCGTCGAGGCCGGTCGATGGGCAGGCTTCAGCCACGCCCGGTGCGCTCAAAAACAGAGAACCGGCGAGAAGTGCCGCCGCTGAGATCGCGAGCTTGCTCATGTGTCGTCCTCTCCTTCGGATTTCCTCGATGCCGCTTCGCGACGAGCGGCGCGACCCGGCTTCGACCTAAAATGATAGGCAAGAAACGCAAGAAGACTCCCCGGCGAGGATCCCGGTTGTAACGGTCGCTTCGTTGAGGAGGCTGCGGAAACATGCTGGAATGTCGTCATTCCGGGGCGCGGCCGATCCGCGGGCTGTGAGCCTGGGGCGGCCCTCCGATGGCCGTGCCCGGCCCGTCGCCCGCGGACGCGAGCCCGGAATCCATGACCACAGGCCCGCGAAATCAATGGCCTCGCCGGTGTTCATGGGTTCCGGGCGCGGCCCTCGAGGGCCGTCCTGGAATGACGACAGAGTTTTTCCGCAGCCCCTCAGTAGCGGCCCGCCGCAACCGGCGGCGGCGGCGCGGAGGCGAAGCCCAAATACCGCAGAAAGCTGCCCAAGAGTCCGGGTGACGGGCGCGCGGGGGAGGCCGCAACGAGCGGCCTTCCCGGCAGCGGCCGCACCGGCATGCCGCGGGTCGCGGCAAGCATAAAGCGCCGCCACGCCTCGGCCGGCAGCGTTCCGCCGACCACCCCCCTCATTGGCGCGTCGTCATCGTTGCCGAACCAGACGCCGGCGACGAGACCCCTCGTGTAGCCGATAAACCAGGCGTCGCGGTAGTCTTCGCTGGTCCCGGTCTTGCCTGCGGCCGGGCGCGGGAGGGCGGCCCGGCGGCCGGTGCCGTGCGCGATGACCCCGCTCAGCATCTCGTTCATCGGCGCGAGAAACTCGGGATCGATGACCCGCCCCAGGCCGGAACCGCTGCGGCGATAGAGAACGCGACCCTGCGCGTCGCGGATCTCGGTGATGCCGTAGGGGACGACTCCATGCCCGCCATTCGCAAAGGGCGCGTAGGCGGAGGTCAGTTCCAGGAGATTTACGCCCTCGCTGCCGAGCGCGAGGCTCGGGTGAGGAGAGAGGGGCGAGTCGATCCCGAGCCGGCGGGCGACGGCGATCACGTGTTCGAGGCCGGCCTTCTCTGCGATCTGGACGGAGACCGTATTGATCGATTGTTCGAGACCCTCGGCCATGGTCACCTCGCCGAGGTAACGGCGGGTGTAGTCGCGCGGCCGCCAGTCGCCGATCCGGATCGGGCCGTCGAAGAAATGGTCGGCCGGCGCGAGCCCGCTTTCGAGCCCGGCCAAGTAGACGAAAGGCTTGAATGCCGAACCCGGAGGGCGCTCCGCCTCGGTCGCCCGATTGAACTCGCTCTTCCGGTAATCGCGTCCGCCGACCATCGCCTCGAGCGCGCCGTCGGGCGACACCGCAACGAGCGCACCCTCGCCGACCCCGAGCCTCTGCCCGTCGCGGGCAAGAATGCCGTCGATGGCGCTCTCGGCCTCGCGTTGCAGAACGGGATCGAAGGTCGTTCGGACCCAAAGGCCGCCACGCTCTGCGCCGACGAAGAGAGGGATCTGGTCGGCGATCCAGTCGGCGAAATAGCGCGAGCCCGGCCGGCTCGCGGCGCTTGTCGCGAGCGGTGCTCCTTGGCGCGCGGCGGCGGCCGCCTGCGCCGGCGTGATGACGGAGGCGGCCACCATGTTGGCGAGGACCTGTCGCGTGCGCGCCGCCGAAAGGGCGGGGTCGCGGAAGGGATTGTAAAGAGCGGGCGCCTTCAGGAGGCCGGCAATGAGCGCGCTTTCATAAAGGCTGAGGCGTCTCGCCGATGTCCCGAAATAGCGATGGGCTGCGGCATCGACGCCATAGGCGCCGGCGCCGAAATAGGCGCGGTTCAAATAGATTTCGAGGATCTCGTTTTTGCTGAAATGCCAATCGAGCCAGAACGCGAGAAGCGCTTCGCGGATCTTGCGCGCCAAGGTTTGTCGCGGCGAAAGAAAGAGCATTTTCGCGAGCTGCTGGGTGATCGTGCTGCCGCCTTCGACGATGCGCCCCGCAAAAAGATCGGCGAGCGCCGCGCGCAGGATGCCCAAAGGGTCGATGCCGAAATTGCTGTAAAAGCGGCGGTCTTCGGTCGCGATGACGGCTTTCGGCAAATCCGGCGACATCTCGGCGAGCTTCAGAGGCCGGCCGAAAGCGCTGCCGAGCGTCGCGATCCTTTCCCCGTTGGCGGCGAGAATGGTGAGGCTCGACCCTCCCGCAGAGGCCAAGGGCTTGCGCGGGTTGGGAAGCGTCAAGGCGAAATAGCCGAGGATTCCCGCGCCGAGGATGATCCCCCAGAGAAAGATGAGCAAAGAAAGCCGCAGGAACGCGGAAAGAAGCGAGCCTCTCTTGCGCGCTCTCTTGGCCCTGCGTCCCACCGCGAGCGGCGGCGGAGGGGAGCGTCGAGGCTTAGGCACTCGCGCCCCAGGGCGCCCGGAAAAGAGGCTCCGTCACGTTTCTCCCCTGACGCCCCGCCCCTTCAGGCGTCTGCGAACGGCCTTTCCCACCCAAAAGGCCTGCTTCTCTCATTATGAGGCAAACTGTGGCAATCGTTCGACAACGAAATGGACGCGGCGGTGACAAGAGAAGCGGTGAGAGAGAAGACGCCCGCGGAGGCGGTGGGCGCCGGCTGCCGCCCGCGGCCTTTCTTCGGCCGATATCACGGCGTCGGGAACGAAAGCTTTCTGCGCGATGTTCAGAAGAGGGACGGCGCTCTCTCATCCGGCCGCATGTTTCAAAAGCAACTTCTTACCGGCAGAGGCTTCATGTCCGCACCGCCGAGCGCGCGGCAGGTGGCGCTCGATCTCTTGGCCTCGGTGCTGCGCCTGCGCCGGCCGCTCGATGACGCCATCGAAGAGAGCCGGGCGATGCAGGAGCTCGCCGGCCGCGACCGGGCCTTCGCGCGCCTTCTCGTGGCGACCGTTTTGCGCCGGCTCGGCCAGATCGATGTTCTCATCAACGAATGTCTCAAATCGCCTCTGGCGCCACGGGCGGCGGCGGTGCACGACATCCTGCGTCTCGGCGTGGCGCAACTTCTGTTTCTGCGCACGCCGCCCCACGCCGCGGTCGCGACCAGCGTCGACCTTGCGGATGTGCGCGGTTTCGCCTCGCACAAGGGGCTCGTCAACGCGGTGCTTCGCCGTCTCTGCATCGAAGGGAGAGAGCGGGCTGAAAATCAAGACGCCGCGCGGCTCAATACCCCCGACTGGCTCTGGCAGTCATGGTCGAACGCTTACGGAAAGGAAACCGCGAAGGCGATCGCTCTGGCGCACCTCAAAGAGGCGCCGCTTGATCTGACGCTCCGGGACAACGCTGAGGAGTGGTGCCGAAAGCTCCAGGCGACGCTGCTGCCGACCGGATCGCTGCGCCGGTCCGCCGGCGGCGCGATCGCGGCGCTGCCCGGTTACGCCGAGGGAGCATGGTGGGTGCAGGACGCCGCCGCATCGTTGCCGGCGCGGTTGTTCGGCGATCTCAACGGGCGCGAGGTCATCGACTTGTGCGCCGCCCCCGGCGGCAAGACCGCGCAACTCGCCCTCGCCGGAGGCCGGGTGACGGCGATCGACCGCTCGCCGCGCCGCCTCGAACGTCTCGTCGCGAACCTCGAGCGGTTGGGCCTGCCGATCGCGCCTTTGGCCGTCGATGCGCTCGCTTGGCGACCCTCTGCAGCGGTCGATGCGGTTCTGCTCGACGCGCCGTGCACGACTACCGGGGCGATCCGGCGCCATCCCGACGTGCCGCATTTGAAGCTGCCGGACGATGTCGCCCGCCTGTCGGTGGTCCAGGAGAACCTGCTGCGCGCGGCCCTCGAAATGTTGCGGCCCGGAGGCACGCTCGTCTATTGCACCTGCTCGCTCGAACCCGAGGAAGGAGGGGAGCGGATCGCGGCTCTGTTGCGCAACGGAGCGGCGGCGGCGCGCCGGCCGATCGCGCCCGGCGAATTCGGCATCCCTCCCGAATGGGTGACGCCCGAGGGGGATCTGCGGACTCTCCCCTGCCACCTCTCCGAATATGACGGCCTCGACGGTTTTTACGGCGCCCGCCTCGTCAAGCTCGATTCGCCGTGATTCGATCGCCGCCTTTGCTCTTCCGGCAGCGCTGCGGGACGGCTTGCGGCGCCGCTTCTTAATTGTTACGAAGCGGCATGGGTGAATGCCGGCTGCAACCCTCATTGTTGAGGCGCCTTCCGGGAACCCGGGGCAATGCGCCTCGCGCGATGCGCCTGCGGGGGAGAGTAAGCGAGCGATGACGGCACCTCTAGGCGCCGTGCGGACCCGCTCGTTGGGGCGGGAAGCCTGGCGCAGAGCGATGCGCGCGTTCTATCGCCATCGCCTTGTCGGGCTCGGGCCGCCCGAACTCAAACACGGAATCGGACAGGCCTGGCCCGGGGAGCCGGGGCGCGGCCGAGCGCTTCTGGCGGGCGACATCACGCTCGAAGGCGAGCGGCTGCGCAATCCGTCGCCGCTCTGGTTTCCGCCCGCGGCGAGCCCCGAATGGCTCGCGGCGTGGCACAGCTTCCTCTGGCTTCCCGATCTCCTTGCGGTCGAAGGGACGGGGCGCGAGAAGGCGCGAGATCTCGTCGCCTCGTGGCTTGGCGAAGAAACTCTCTCTCATCCCATCGCCTGGCGTTCCGACGTCCTGGGGACGCGGATCTTTTTCTGGCTCAGTCATTTCGACGCGATAGTGGGCGCCGACGGCGATCAAAGCTTGCGCCCGAAGACGCTTTCCAGCCTCGCCCTGCAACTCGGCCATCTCGCTTCGAGCGCCCCCTCGCAGTCGTGGGGAGCGGCGCGGTTGCGCGCTCTCAAAGGCCTCGTCGCCGGCATCGCCGCCTTCGGCGGGCGCGAGCCTCATCTTTCGCACGCCGTCGCGGCGCTGGAGCGCGAAATAGCGCTGCAGATCCACCCCGATGGCGGCCATCTTTCGCGCAATCCCTCGCAGCAGCTTCGCGTTCTGCAAGACCTCACCGATATCCGCGCGATCCTGCGCGCGGTCCGTTTCGCGGTCCCGCGCCCGCTCGATGATGCGATCGAAAGAATGGCGCCGATGCTGCGTTTTTTCCGTCACGGTGATCGCCGCCTTGCCCTCTTCAACGGTTCCTTCGAAGAGGACGGCGTCTTTATCGACCTCGTGCTCTCACGCGCCGAGGCGAAAGGGCGGCCGCCCGCGAGCGCCGAGAGCAGCGGCTTTCACCGTCTCGAAGCCGCCAAGAGCCTTCTTCTCCTCGACGCCGGCAGGCCGCCGCCGCGGGGATTCGACGAAAGCGCCCATGCCGGGCCGCTTTCCTTCGAGTTCAGCCACGAGCGCGAGCGGATCATCGTCAATTGCGGCACCTATCGCGGGCCGAAGGCGAGCTGGCGGCGCGTCTCGCGCGCGAGCGCCGCGCATTCGGTTCTGGTGGTGGCCGACACCAATTCCGTCGAAATCAAAAAGGACGGCGCGGTCGGCCGCGTCCCGCGCGCGGTCGGTGCCGAACGGGCCGAAGAAGGGGGCCGGCTGTGGGTCCTGGCGAGCCATGACGGCTATCGCGAGCGCTTCGGGCTCCAGTATGCGCGCCAGCTCTTTCTCTCCGCCGACGGCGAGGATCTGCGCGGCGAGGACAGGCTCAACGGTCTTCCCGGAGCGCGCTTTGCCGTGCGCTTTCACCTTCATCCCGCGGTCGAGGCCGCGCTCGCCGATGACGGCAAGGCCGCGCTCTTGCGCCTTCCAAGCGGGGCTCTGTGGCGCCTGCGCGCCGCCGGCGCGGAGATGAGCCTCGGCGAAAGCATTTATCTCGGCTCGGGCGAAGCGCAAAAGGCCCAGCAGGTCGTCTTGCAGGGAAGCGTCGATCCGGAAGGCGCCGTGGTGCGCTGGGCGCTTCGCCGCGAACCGCGAAGCGCCTCTCAAATGACGCCCTCGGCCTCGAATGCGGCGATCTCGGCTTTGCTGTAGCCGAGGCTTTCGAGGATCTCTTGCGTATGCTCGCCCAAAAGCGGGGCGGGGCGGCGGTAGGAGCCGGGGGACTGGGAAAGCTCGATCGGGGTCGGCGCCAGAGGGAGGGTGCGGTCGAACGCCGGGTGGCTCCTTTCTTCGAGAAGGTGCGCCGCGCGGATATGCGGGTGGTCGAGCGCCTGTTGCGGGGAGAGGACCTCGCCCGCGACGATGTTCGCCTCTTCCAGAGCCGCGAGCGCCTCCTCTGTCGTCCGCTCGCCGCACCACTTCGCCATCCGCGCCGAAAAGACTTCGCCGTGATCGGCGCGCGACTGGTCGTCGGCACAGCGCGGATCGGAAAGCCAATGCTCTTCGCCGAGCATCCGCGCCCAGCGTCGGAACATCGGCTCGCCGATGACGGTCATGACGATCCAGCCGTCGCGCGTTCGGAAAAAGTCGCCGGGCGCCGAATTGAAGGAGCGATTGAGGCTCGCGACCCGGTTGACCCGGGTCAAGGCCTGCTCGACGAGCGGCGCATTCGCAAAGGCGAGGGCGGTGCGCAAAAGCGCGCCTTCGACCTTTTGTCCCTGGCCGCTCTTCCGCCGCTCGAAAAGTGCCGCAAGCGTGCCGAAGGCGCAAAGACAGGCGGTGCCGAAATCGACCCAGGGGATCTTCGACACCGTCGGCTGGCCCGGCTCCCCCGAAAGATAAGCGGCGCCCGACATCGCCTGGCCGATGCCGTCGAAGCCGTGCTTCTTGGAAAGCGGACCGCCCGCGGCAAAGCCCGTGACGGTGACGAGGATGATGTCGGGCTTGACGGCGCGCAGGCTTTCGAGATCGAGCGCAAGCGAACGCAGAACCTTGGGCGGCAGATTGGCGACGACGATATCGGCGGTCGCGACGAGGCGCTTTACGATCTCGCGTCCTTTGGGCGAGGCGGGATCGAGGGTCATCCCGAGCTTGTTGCGGTTCATCGCGAGATAGAGCGCTCCGCCGCCCTCCGGCCCGGCGCCCACGGGGATGTACGGGCGGTCCTCGCCGCCCCCTTTCCTCTCGATCCGGATCACCTCCGCGCCGAGATCGCCGAGCAGCGCGGCGCAAAAGGGGCCCGCGATATAGCGACCGAAATCGAGAACGCGAATGCCTTCGAGAACCCCCGCCATTTCTTTCTCCTCGCTGCCGACCGCGGAGAGCATAGCAGAGCGCGAAGGGCGATAGGGGCGTCGTCACCTTCTGGCACCGCGGGCGCCCTTCCTTCATAATCGGCCGCGGCCGAAAAGGGGCGGAGACAAGGACGATGAAGCTCGGCGTTTATTACTTCCCGGCCGATTACGGGATCGACATCAGCGAACTGGCGCGCGCGCTTGAAGAGCGGGGCTACGAGTCCCTTTTTCTCCCCGAGCACACGCATATCCCGGTGAGCCGCAAGACGCCGTTTCCGGGAGGGGGCGAGCTGCCGCGCTGCTATGCTCACACCCACGACCCCTTCGTCGCGCTCTCCTTTGCCGCCGCGGCGACGAGGAAGCTTCTCCTCGGCACCGGCGTCTGCCTCATGCCGCAGCGCGACCCGATCGTCACGGCGAAATCCGTCGCAAGCCTCGACCGGCTTTCGGGCGGGCGCTTCGTCTTCGGCATCGGCGGCGGCTGGAACGTCGACGAGATGGAGAACCACGGTGCCCGCTACGAGACGCGTTTCAAGCTGTTGCGCGAGCGCATTCTCGCGATGCAAGCGCTGTGGAGCGAAGAGGAGGCCTCGTTCCACGGCGGGATGGTCGATTTCGATCCGGTCTGGCTTTACCCGAAACCGGCGCAACGCCCTCATCCGCCGATCCTGTTGGGCGGCGGCAGCGACCATACCCTCGCCCGCGTCGTCGAATTTTGCGACGGCTGGATCCCGAGCGCACGCGGCGGCTTCGATCCGGGGAAAGCCGCCGGCCGGCTGCGCCGGATGGCCGAGGCAAAAGGGCGCGACCCGGCGAAATTCTCGATCACCGCTTTCGGCGCTCCGGCCGACGGAAGGAGCCTTGACCAATACCGCGAGGCCGGCATCGAGCGCGCCCTTCTCCACATCCCCGACATCGGCCGCGGCGAGATCCTGCGCTTTCTCGACGGCAATCAATCTCTCCTCTAGGCAATCTCTCCTCTAGGCGAGGCTCAGAGGGTTGATCCGCCGGATTCCAGCGCCGCACCCATATTCACCCTCTCCCCCGCCGGCCGGGGGAGAGGGCGGGGTGAGGGGGCCACAATGCACGGTGCGGCCAAGCCCCCCTCACCCTACCCTCTCCCCCCGTGATCCCCGGATCAAGTCCGGGGAGGGGGCGAGGGATAAGAATAGGCGTGCGCGGGAGCTTTGCGGATGAACCGGAGGAGCTTCGCCGCGCAGCGCAAGCGCCCGGAGCGGCCGATGCGCGTCCTTCACGCCGTCGCCGAGCTTTACCCTTGGGTGAAGACCGGAGGATTGGGCGATGTCGCCTCGGCGCTCCCGCTCGCGCTCGCTCGGGAAGGCGCCGAGCTGCGCCTCGTCCTCCCCGGCTATTCGGCCTTTCTCGACGCGTTTGCCGGGGTCCGGGACGCGGCACGCCTCAAGACCCCCTTCGCGGCCGAACGCGTGCGCCTTCTCTTGGCGCGCCTGCCGCAGGAGGGCGGCCTCGCCTACCTCGTCGATCACCCGCCGTTTTACGATCGCCCGGGCGGACCCTATCACGACCAGGAGGGACGCCTCTTTGCCGACAATCACCGGCGCTTTGCCCTTCTCGGCTATGCGGCGGCGGCACTCGCAGCGGGCGCCGACCGGGAGTGGCGGCCGCAGATCCTCCACGCTCACGACTGGCACGCCGGGCTCGCTCCCGCCTACCTCGCCGCGCGGCCTTCGGGGGAAGAAAAAGCCGCGACACTTTTTACGGTTCACAACCTCGCCTATCAGGGGCTTTTCCCGGCCGCGATTTTTCCCGAGCTCCAGTTGCCGCCGGCTTTTTTCGCTCTCGACGGGCTCGAGTTTTTCGGCCAGGTCTCGTTTTTGAAAGCGGGCCTCTTTTACGCCGACCGCCTCTCCACGGTGAGCCCCACCTATGCGCGCGAGATCGAAACGCCCCGTTTCGGCGCCGGACTCGACGGGCTCCTGCGCGCGCGCGCAAGGCACTTGACCGGCATTTTGAACGGCCTCGACCCCGAAATCTGGGATCCCGCGCGCGACCCCAATCTGCCGCAAAATTACGGCGTCGAGGACGCGCCGGCCGGGAAGCGCGCGGCAAAGCTGGCGCTCCTGCGCCGGTTTGGCCTCGAAGAGCGCGAACGGCAGCCGCTCTTCGGCGTCGTCAGCCGCCTCATCACGCAAAAAGGGATGGATCTCGTTCTCGAAAGCGTCCCGCACCTGGTCGCGAGAGGCACCGCGCTCGCCCTTCTCGGCACCGGGGACGGTGACCTCGAAGAAGGCTTTCGCGCTGCGGCGCGAGCGGCGCTGGGGCGCGTCGGGGTCGAGATCGGCTATGACGAGGCGCTCTCGCACCGCATCATCGCCGGCGCCGACATTCTTCTGATGCCGTCTCGCTTCGAGCCTTGCGGGCTGACGCAGCTTTACGCGTTGCATTACGGCACCTTGCCTCTGGTCCGCCGCGTCGGCGGGCTTGCCGATACGGTGGTCGATGCGGCGCCCGAGGCCATCGCGCGCGGGGCGGCGACCGGCTTTATTTTCGACGATGAAACGAGCGATGCGCTCCGGGCAGCGATCGACCGCGCGATTCTTCTTTTTCGCAAGCCCGAGGCGCGCCGCGTGATGATGCGCCGCGCGATGACCCGCGATTTCACCTGGGCGCAATCGGCGCGGCAGTACCTCGCCCTTTTTCGCGAGCTCCTTGAAGAAAGAGGCCGCTCGGCCCCCGCTTAAAATCCGATCGACGCGCCCGGTTTTTGACAGGGATCAAGGAAGGGGGCGCGTCACTCTGTTCCGTTGCGCGCGGGAGGAAAGAGCGTGCTCCAAATCATCATCGAAGGTCGCGGCGGCCAAGGCGCGCAGACGGCGGGCAACCTGCTCGCCTCCGCGTTTTTCGCTGAGGGGCTGGAGGTGCAAAGCTTTGCCACTTACGGCGGCGCGCGCCGCGGCACCCCGGTCCGATCCATCATCCGCATCGACGACCGCCCGATCCGCACGCGCTCGGACATCGAGCGGGCGGACGCCATCCTCTGCTTCGATTCGAGCCTCCTCGACGCGCGCCTGCTCAGGGCGGCGCGGCCGGACACCCTCATCGTCGTCAACTCGGTGCGCGAGCCGGGGCATTTCGCGAACGCGCTTCCCGGCTACCGCGTCGTCCCGGTCGATGGCATTGGGCTCGCGCGGCGCCACGGCTTGGGTCGGATCGTCAACTCGGTGCTCTTGGGCGCGTTTGCGCGCGCGCTCGAAGCGCCGCCGCTCGCTGTTCTCGAACGCGCGATCAGCGATGAGGCCCCGGCGCTCAAAGAGGCGAATGCCGCCGCCTGCGAGGAGGGATATCGGACGGTGGATGCGCAACTCAAAAGGGGCATGGCATGAGCGTGGGAGCTCCCATTCCGACCGCCTGGACGACCGGCACCACCGAAGTCCTGAAGACCGGCACGTGGCGAGCGGCCCTCCCGCGCTACGTCAGCGCGCCCTCGCCCTGTCATCTCGCCTGTCCGGTCGCCGGCGAGAGTGCAGAGTGGATCGGTCGCGTGCGCGAGCGCGACTTTCGCGGCGCCTGGGAAATCCTCGTTCGCAACAACCCGTTTCCGGCGACCGCCGGGCGGATCTGCCACCGCCCATGCGAAGGCGCCTGCAACCGTTCGGGCTTCGATTCCTCGCTCGCGATCCGCGCTCTCGAACGCCATGTCGGCGACCGCGCGATTGCCGAAGGTTGGAGATTTCCGCCGCCGCCCTCTGAGCGCGCGGAGCCCGTCGCCGTCGTCGGGGGCGGCCCATCGGGCCTTTCGGCCGCCTATCACATGCGCCGGCGCGGCTACAGGGTGGCGCTTTTCGAAAGAGAGCGCGAACTCGGAGGGCTGATGCGCTACGGCATCCCGGCCTACCGCCTGCCGCGCGCGGTGCTCGACGCCGAGATCGACCGCATTCTCGCGCTCGGGATCGATCTCCGCCTCGGCGCGGCGATCGATCGGCCGGAGGACCTCGCGCGTTTGCGCGCGGAGTTCGGGGCAGTCTACCTCGCGGTCGGCGCCGGCCGGCAGAAACGCCTGCAAACGCTCGATTACGAGAAGCCGTGGGCGATCGACGGCGCGGCATGGCTGCGGCGCGCGAATGCCGGGAGGCCGCCCGCGCTCGGCCCGCGCCTTGCCGTTGTCGGCGGCGGCAGCGCGGCGATCGACGTGGCGCGCGGCGCGCGGCGCTTCGGGCATGAGGTGACGCTCATCGCGCTCGAACGCGAGGGAGAGATGCTGGCGCAGCGCTCGGAAATAGAGGAAGCGATCGAAGAAGGCGTGAGGCTCCAGGACGGCGCGATGATCGAGCGGGTCACCGAGCGCGGGGCGAAGAGCCTTGCTCTCGAATGCGTGCGGGTCGATTTCATTGCCGGCGCCGAGCGCGGCAGCTTTCGCGTCGAGAGGATCGCCGGCAGCGAGTTCCGCATCGCGGCCGATGCGGTGGTGTCGGCGATCGGCCAGGATCCCGATCTCGGGGCGATCGAAGGCGCGCTTTCGACACGCCGGGCGCTCATAGAAACGGGCGAGGCGCAAACGACGAGCGCACCCGATCTTTACGCGGGCGGCGACGCTGCGAGCATGGAGCGCTTCGTCACCGCGGCGATCGGCATGGGCAGGCGCGCCGCGCTCGCGATCGACGCTTCGTTTGCGGCCGCGCGGCGCGAGAGAGGCGCAGCCTCCGAGCGGCCGGTCCCGCTCGCGGCGATCGCCACCTTCTACTATCCGAAAGGCGAGCGGCCCTGCGAACGCCGCCTCGGCGTCGAGGAACGGCTTCGAGGCGAGGCGGAAGTGGAATTCGGCATTCTCCCCGAAGAGGCGCCGAGAGAGGCCGAGCGCTGTTTTTCCTGCGGCACCTGCATCTTTTGCGACAACTGCTTCCTCTACTGTCCCGACCTCGCGGTGCGGCGCATCCCTTCCGGCTATGAAGTGTTGGGCGATTACTGCAAGGGCTGCGGGATCTGCGTCAAGGAATGCCCGACGGGCTCGATGGAGATGGCGGAGGAGCTGCGATGAGGAACGCGCCTCCCGATCGGATGCTTCTGACCGGCAACCATGCCGTCGCCTGGGCCGCGCGCCTCGCCCGGCCGAAAGTGCTGCCGGTCTATCCGATCACGCCGCAGACGCCGATCCTCGAAAAGCTGAGCGAATTCGAGGCGAAGGGCGAACTCGACGCAGAGGTCATCACGCCGGAATCCGAGCACTCGGTCATGGCCGCCTCGATTGCGGCCTCGCTTGCGGGAGCGCGCGTCTTCACCGCGACAGCCTCCCAGGGCCTCTTGTTGATGCATGAGCTTCTGCACTATGCGAGCGGCGCGCGCGCGCCCATCGTGGTCGCGAACGTCAACCGCACGGTCGCTTCGCCCTGGGGGTTCTGGCCGGACGAGACCGACAGCCTCGCGCAACGCGATGCCGGCTGGATCCAGTTCTACTGCGAGAGCGCGCAAGACTGCCTCGACACCGTGATCGCGGCTTTCCGCATCGCCGAAAGCGTCCTCGTTCCCGCCATGGTGAATTTGGACGCCTTCTACGTTTCGCATGCGCTGGAGCCCGTGTCGGTGCCCGGCCAGGAGCTGGTCGACGCCTTCCTGCCACCCTATTCGCCGCCGCACCGGATCGATCCGCAGAACCCCGAATCCTGGGGCAACGTCGTCAGCCAAGAAATGTACTGCCGGCACCGCCGCGATCTCGGCGAGGCGATGGCGCGGGTGTTCGAGGTCGCCCTGGAAACCGAGCGCGAGTGGAGCCGGCTTACCGGCCGCAGCTCCCCCATTATCGAGCGCTACCGCTGCGAGGGCGCGCGCACCGTCATCGTCGCCATGGGTAGCCTATGCGGCACGGCGCGCGACGCGGTCGATGCGCTGCGCGAGGGCGCAGAGGCGGTCGGCCTCTTGAAGGTGCGCCTCTTTCGCCCTCTGCCGGTCGAGGCGCTCCGAGCCGCCCTCGCCGGCGTTGCGGAAATCCTGGTCCTCGACCGCAACTACTCGCCCGGCTATGGCGGCGTCCTGCACCAGGAACTGCGCGGAGCGCTTTACGGCATCGCGGATCCGCCGAAGATCCACGGCCGGCTCGCCGGCGTCGGCGGCGTCAACGTTTCCGCCGAGCGTATCGCCGAGCTCGTCCGCGAGGCGGCCGCCGGCGAGGCGCGCCGGGAATCCGTTTGGGTCGAAGGGTGAGGTAGGGGCGATGAGGGCGCTCGCGGTCGGCTATGAACCCATTCTCTCTTCCGGCCACGCGGCTTGTCCCGGATGCATCGAAGCCTTGACGGTGCGCCATGTGGCGGCGGCGCTCGGCACCAATACCGTCGCGGTGGTGCCGCCCTCCTGCATGGCGATCATCGCCGGCCCGCAGCCGTTTTCCTCGTTCAAGATCCCGGTCTACCAGCCTTCGCTCGAAGCGAGCGCCGCCGCCGCCACGGGTCTGCGCCGGGCGCTCGACGCGCAAGAGAAACGCGACACGCTGGTCGCGGTCTTCGCGGGCGACGGCGGCACCTACGACATCGGCTTTCAGTGCCTTTCCTCGGCCGCCGAGCGCAACGAAGACTTCATCTATTTCTGCTTCGACAACGAAGGCTACATGAACACCGGCGCGCAGAAATCGTCGGCGACGCCGCATTTCGCAAAGACCGGCTCGACCCCGGCAGGCAAAGCCTCGAAGAAAAAGAACCTCACCGAGATCATGGCCGCGCATGGCGTCCCTTACGTCGCGACCGCCTGCGCCGGCTATCTTGCCGATCTCATCCGCAAGGGGGAGAAGGCGACGCGGATCCGCGGCACGCGCATCATCACGCTTTTGGTCCCCTGCCTCGACGGCTGGGGCCTTGCCGACGATTGCGGCCTCGAGGCGGCGCGCTTCGCCGTCGAAAGCGGCGTCTTCCCCCTTTACGAGGTCGAGGAGGGATGCCGCTACACGCTCAACGAGGCGGGGAAGACCCGGCCGGTCCGCGACTACCTTTCTCTGCAGCGGCGCTACCGGCACGCGACGCCCGAAGAAATAGACGCCCTTCAGGCCGAGGTCGATGCCGGCTGGGCGCGGCTCTTGGAGCGCGTCGCAGCGAGCCGGGAATCGGGGCTGACGCCATCCGCAAAATAGGACGGCGGCGCTTTCGCCTTGAGCAAAGAGGCCGAGGGTAGGCTCGACAGAAAGGCGCATCCCCCCGATTGATCGGGCTGCCTGCGAATTTGCCGCCGGGAAGAAGCGCGTAATCCGCGCCGAGCACGGTCTCGCCGGGAAGCGGCAAATGCGGCACTGGAACGACGAGGTCGATGTTGATCGAACCGAAAACGAGGATCATCGAGGCGTACCCTACGCCGCCTTAGGATGCGGAAAAACCTCCTGTCATTCCGGGACGGCCCGTGAGGGCCGGGACCGGAAACCAGGAACACAGGCCAAGCCATTGATTTCGCGGGCCTGCGTTTATGGATTCCGGGCTCGCGTCCGCGGGCGACGTGCCGGGCAGGGCCGTCGGAGGCTCGCCGCGAAGGCCGCGCAAGGCTGACAGCCCGCGGATCGACCGCGCCCCGGAATGACGACGTTCCAGCATTTTTCCGAAGCCTGTTAGAGCCATCCGTCCCGTCTCGCGTCGTCGCTCGCGCGCGCAGAGGGTTTGCGCGAACGCCCAGCCTTGCAATGACCTTGACAAAAAGACAGTATTGTGGTATTAACAACGCAGACAGGCCGTGAAGCGGAGGATTGCCCGCACCTGTATTTATCCTGCAAATAACAGGTGGAACAGGTGGGGTTGCCGAGGGCGGGCGGCCTATTTGCCGCCGCTCGAACCCGAGAGGAGGCTTGGATGGAAGTGCGGTTCCTCGGTTCCGGCGACGCTTTCGGCAGCGGCGGACGCTTCAACACCTGTTTCTTCGTGCGCGATCCTTTGGGCGCCTTCCTCATCGATTGCGGCGCCTCCTCGATGGTCGCCATCAAAAAGTTCGCGGTCGATCCCAACGCAATCCGCGCGATCCTCATCACCCACCTTCACGGCGACCATTTCGGCGGCCTTCCCTTCTTCATCCTCGACGCGCAGCTCCTGAGCCGGCGGCAGGCGCCGCTCGTCATCGCGGGGCCGCCGGGGCTCGGCGATCGGCTCGCGACGGCGATGGAGGTCTTCTTTCCGGGTTCCTCAACCGTAAAGCGCGGCTTCCCCCTCGATGTTCGCGAGCTCGAAGCGGGGCGAGCGCAAGAGGTGTCCGCGATCGCGGTGACGCCCTATCTCGCCCGCCACTTCTCGGGCGCGCCCTCTTTCGCCTTGCGGCTCGCGGTCGGCGGCAAGACCCTCTGTTACTCGGGCGACAGCGAATGGACCGAGGGCGTTGCGGCGGCCGCGCGCGGCGCCGATCTCTTCATCGCCGAATCCTATTTTTTCGCGAAACGGGTCAAGTTCCATCTCGATTTCGCGACGCTCGAAAGCCATCTGCCGGCGCTCGGGGCAAAGCGCGTGATCCTGACGCATATGAGCCCGGAGATGCTTCTCCATGCCGCCGAGATCGGTTGCGAGGCGGCGGAAGACGGCATGACGATCACATTCTGAGCCCAAACGGGGCGGGGCGGCAGGGCCCCGGGGTCGGGGCTCAGGAAACTTCCGCGATCTCGCGCACCCGGCGCGAGCGGGCGGCGGCCTGATGATCTTTTGCCAGAACGGTGTAGACGGCGGGCAGGACGAAGAGGGTGAAAAGGGTGCCGATCGACATCCCGGCGACGACCACGACACCGATCGCAAAGCGGCTTGCCGCCCCGGCGCCGCTTGCGGAAAGAAGGGGAACGAGCCCCGTCACCATCGCCGCCGTCGTCATCAGGATCGGGCGCAACCGCACGCGCGCGGCCCGCTCGATCGCGCTCCTGCGGCCGAGCCCCTCCTTCGCCTGGATCTGGTTGGCGAACTGGACCATCAGAATGCCGTGCTTGCTGATGAGACCGATCAGCGTCACGAGCCCCACCTGGGTGTAGATGTTGATCGTGGTGAGACCGAAGAAGATCGGCATCATCGCGCCGCACATCGACATCGGAACGCTGACGAGAATGACGAGCGGATCCCTGAGGCTCTCGAATTGTGCCGCCAATACCAGAAAGATGACGATGAGAGCGAACACGAAGGTGGCCGTCAGCGCATTGCTTTCACGGACATATTGCCGTGCGTCCGAGAGGTAGTCGTGGTCCATGCCGCGCGGCAGCTTTGCGGCAAGCTTCTCTAAGAAATCGACGGCCTCGCCCATCGTCACGCCGGGCATCGGCACGGCCTGGAAGGTGGCGGAGTTGAGTTGGTCGTATTGGGTGAGCGCATTCGGGGCGACGGTGCTCGAAAGCGTGACGAGATTGGAGAGCGGCACCGGCTTGCCGGCGGCGGAATTCACATAATAATGCGTCAGCGCTTCCGGCGTCAGGCGCTCGCTGCGCGGCACCTGCGGGATCACCTCGTAAGAGCGGCCGCTGAGATCGAAGCGGTTGACGTAGTTCTCGCCGACCAGCAGCGCCAGGGTGTCGCCGATCGATTGCATCGTGATCCCGAGCGCGTTCGCCTTTGCGCGCTCGATGGCGACGTGGATCGTCGGCTGGTCGAAGGCGAGATCGCTGTCGATCGCCATGAAGAGGCCGCTCTTTCGCGCCGCATTCTTGATCCGCTCCATCGCGTGGTAGATGTGACGGTAGCCCGCGGTGCCGTAGATCACCATCTGCACCGGCAAGCCGCCGATCGACGCCGGCAGAGGCGGCAGCGAGAACACGAAGGCGTTCATCCCCTCGATGCGGCTCACCTTTTGCTGCACCAGCGGCTTCAGCTGTTGCGCGGTGCGCTGGCGCTCGTCCCAGGGTTTCAAGATCATTCCCGCGATCCCCTGGTTGGGGCCGAACCGGCCATTGACGACAAAGGTCAGATCGGTCTCCGGGAACGACCGGAACGCCTTGTCGAGCTTGTGGCCATAGGCGTTCATATAGTCGAGATTGGCGTATTGCGGCGCCTTTGTGAGAGCGAACAGCACGCCCTGGTCCTCTTCCGGGGCGAGCTCTTTCTTGCTGTTCATGTACATGAAGGCGAGCGCGACGACGACCGCGGCGGCAAAGAGCGCGGTCACGGGCCGGTAATCGAGCGAGCGTTGAAGCCGGCGGCCATACCATTCGGCGAGACGCGAAAAGCTCTGATCGATCCACCGCGCAAGCCGCCCTTCGGACGCCTTCGCCGTCAACAAGAGCGAACACATCATCGGCGAAAGGGTCACTGCGATGACGCCCGAGACGATGACGGCGCCGACGAGCGTGAAGGCGAACTCGCGGAACAAGGCGCCCGTAACCCCGCCCAGAAAGCCGATCGGGGCATAGACGGCGGCGAGCGTCAATGTCATCGAAATAACCGGGCTCGCGATCTCGCGGGCGCCGATCAAGGCCGCCTGGACCGGCGTGCGGCCCTCCTCGATGTGGCGATGGGTGTTCTCGACGACCACGATCGCATCGTCGACGACGAGCCCGATCGCGAGCACAAAAGCGAGCAGCGTCAACAGATTCAGGCTGAAGCCGAGGGCCGCCATGATGATCCCGGCGCCCGTCAGCGACAGCGGGATCGTGACGATCGGAATGACGACCGAGCGCAAGGTGCCGAGAAAGAGGAAGATGACGGCAATGACGATGACGGCGGCGGAGGCGAGGGTGTTCCGCACCTCGTTGATCGAGGCTTTGATGAATTTGGTCCCGTCATAGGCGACCCGCATCCTGACCCCCGGCGGCAGGCTGCGTTCGATCTGCGGCAACAGCGCGCGCACCCCTTTGACGAGCGTCAGCGGGTTGCCCGTGGGCGTCACCTGCACACCGATGAAGACGGCTCGCCGGCCGTTCATCATCACGCTCGAGGTCCAGTTCTGAGCGCCGAGGGTGACCTTGGCGATGTCGTCGAGCCGCACCACCGCGCCGCCCTTTGCCTTCACCACCATCCGCTCGAACTGTCGGACGCTGGAAAGGCCGGTGTTGGTGCTGACATTGGCGATCGTGAAATAGCCTTTGGCCTGACCGGGCGCCGATTGGTAATTGTTGGCGCGGATCGCCGCCGCGACCTCGCTTGCGGTGATGCCGCGCGCCGCCATCTTCGCGGGATCGAGCCAGACCCGCATCGCAAAGGTCTGGCCGCCGAGGATTTCCGCCTCGGCGACATCGGGAACGGTGTCGAGGAGAGGCTGCACCACGCGCGTCAGGTAATCCGAAATCGCGGCGCTCGAGAGTTCGTTGCTCGCAAAGCCGATATACATGACGTCCGTCGTCTGGCCGGTCGCCTTGGTGATGATCGGGTTCTCGGCCCCCGTCGGCAGCAGATATTTGACCTGCTGCACCTTGGACATCACGTCCGTCAACGCCTTGCTCGGATCGTAATTGAGCCGGATATAGGCGGTGATCGTGCTCGTCCCTTGGACCGAGGACGACGTCAGGTAATCGATGCCTTCGGCAGTCGCCACCGCCTGCTCGATCGGCGTCGTGATAAAGCCCTGCATCAATTGCGGCGAAGCGCCCGGATAGATCGTGGTGACCGTGATCGTCGTGTTCGACATCTTCGGGTACTGGCGGATCGGCAGGCTTGTCAGGGCTTTGAGGCCGATCAGAAGGATCAATAGGCTGACCACCAGCGACAGAACCGGGCGCCGGATGAAGAGATCGGTGAACGACATCAAAAACCCTTCGGGCCGCGAAAGGCGGTCTTGCGCCAGCTCAGTGCAAGCTCGGATGAGCGGGGGGCTGCGGCGGCGGCGCGCCCGTTACGGTGACGGCGGCGCCGTTGTGAAGCTTGATCTGTCCCGCGGCGACGACCTCTTCGCCTGCCTTCAATCCGGAAAGGATCGCGACCTCGTTGCCCCACTCTCGGCCGGTCTTGACCGGGGTGCGGAAGGCCCTCCGGACCCGCTTGCCGTCGCGGTCGCTGCCGGACCTGCGGATCACATAAACGCTGTCGCCGTAAAGCGTGTAGGTGACGGCGGTCTGCGGCAGAACGACGGTATCGGGCCGCGGCGGCAAAACGACGGCGGCGTTGACGAAAAGGCCCGGCAGGAGGAGCCCGCCGGGGTTCGATATCCTCGCTTCGACCTCGAGCGTCCGCGTCTCGGGGCTCACCTGCGGTTCGATCGCCGTTATGACCGCGTGGAAGACGCGCCTCGGAAAGGCGTCGGCGGTTACGTCCACGCGCTCTGCGACCGCGATCTCGGGGCGCATCCGCGAGGGGAGAGTGAAGTCGACATAAAGGGTGCGAAGATCGGTGAGGGTGACGATCGGGGTGCCCGGGCTCAGATACTGGCCGAGGTTGATCTGGCGGATGCCAAGCTTGCCGGAGAATGGCGCGCGGATCGCTTTCTCGGCGATGATGGCCTCGGTCTTTTGGATCTCGGCCTCGGCCTCGGCGAGAGCGGCCCTATCTTGATCGACCGTTTGCCGCGGGGTGAAGCCGCGGCCGACGAGACGGCTCGAACGTTCGAGCGTGATCGCGGCGAGGCGCGCCTGCGCCTTGTAATTCTCGAGGTCGGCGCGGTCGGGCGCGTCGTCGAGCTGAACCAGCAATTCGCCCGCCTTTGCCGCGGCTCCGGAGTGGAACAGGATCTTCGTTACCCGGCCGCCGAGCTCGGGAGTGACCATGACCTGATGAACGGCTTTGAGCGAGCCGATGCCGGCCGCATAGCGCGGCACGCTTTGGAGCCTTGCCACGACCGCGCTCACCGCGGCGGGTGGCGGCTTGTAATGGGCGAAGAAATTGGCGATCGCCTGCTGGCGAAAGCGATTGAAGGCATAAAGCGAGCCCAGGACCAAGGCGATGAGGATCGTCATGATGACGAGCCATAAAAGCGTCCTCGGGCGCGCTTCGACGGGCCGCCGCCGGAGGGCGCGAGGCTCGCGCGGAGCCTGTTGCGGCGTTAGGACATCGCTCTCGGCGCTCACCGACCTGTCGCCATCCATGGCCCCGTTCCCGTCAGTCGTTCCCGCTGTCGGCGGTGGCGCCGGCGAGGGTTGCGGCGATCGCCTCCTCGCGCAATCCGATGCCGCGCAGAATGAAGCGGCTCGCTTCCTCGGCGAGCCTCTCGATCGTGCCTCGATAGGGAACGCAACTCTTCCCCGGCAGAAAGTGGAACGCGATCATGGCGGCGACGTGCTGGCTGAACCAGAAACCGTTGTCGCAGGAAAGGGGCTCCCGCGCGAGATCGCCCGCCGCTCCTGCCGCCGCGATCGAGGCGGCAAAGAGGGGTTGGACGCGCTTGGAGATGCGCTCGAAAAGCTCCCGCGCATATTCCCCATCTTCGAGGCAGCTGTGGAGCACGAGACGCAGGCGGGTGTCGAGTTCGCCCTTATCCTCATCGCTGTCGCGCAGGAAATGGCGCACCATCGAGTGAACCATGCGAACGAGGGTGGCGGTCGAGGGTTCGAGCAGAGCCAGCCGCTCGAGCACCGGGTCGCCTTCGCAGCCAAGCCGCGGGATCTCGCCGTAAAGCAGTCTCTTTGTCGGGAAATGCTTGAAGAGAAGCGCTTCGGAGACGCCGGCCGCCTCGGCGATCTCCTTTGTCGTCGTCCCGGCAAAGCCCCTGCGCGCGAAAAGCGGAACGGCCGCCGCCACGATCGCTTTGCGGCGCTCCTCGCCGTCGAGGCGGTTCGAAGCCATGACCACGCTCTAGTAAGCGCTCACTTACTTCGCGTCAAGAAGTTTTTCCCAGGCTCCTCGGAAGAAGACCGCGGCCAACCCGAAAATTGCTTGCCGGCTCAGCGCGACCGCGCGCGGCGGAAGTCGGCTTTGCGCTTCTCGTTGAAAGCGTTGACGCCTTCGTGCGATTCCGCGGTCTTGTAATAAAGGGCGAGCGCCTCCTGACCGCTGTGGCCGATGCCGCGGATCCCTTCGCTGTCGGCGTTGAACGACCGTTTGGCGACGGCGATCGCCGTCGGCGAAAGCGCCAGGATCTCGCGGCACCAGGCCTCGACCTCGGCGTCGAGATCGGCATCGCGCACGACCTTGTTGACGAGCCCCATCGCGAGCGCTTCGGCCGCGTTGTAGCGGCGGCACAGATACCAGATTTCGCGCGCCTTCTTTTCGCCGACGACGCGCGCGAGGTAGGCCGTCCCCCAACCCGGATCGACCGAGCCGACGCGCGGGCCGGCCTGGCCGAATTGGGCGGTATCGGAGGCGATCGTCATATCGCAGAGCGTCGCCAGAACATTTCCTCCCCCGATCGCATAACCGCGAACCTTGGCGATCACCGGCTTGCGGGTGTCGCGGATGGCGTCGTGAAGCTCCTCGATGGGCATCCCGGTGAGGCCGCGGCCGCCATACCCGCCTTCCTTCTTCGCCTGGTCGCCGCCCGAAGAGAAGGCACGCGGGCCGACGCCGGTCAGAACGATGACCCCGATTTCGTCATCCGCCTCGGCATCCCGGAAGGCCTCGGTCATCTCCTCGACGGTGCGTGCGCGAAACGCATTCAAAACCTGCGGGCGGTTGATCGCGATCGTGGCGATGCCTTCGCGCTTTTCATAGAGGATGTCTTCGAAAGGCATGGGTTTCTGAGCTCCTTCTTTGCCGTCAGCGACACCATCATAAAGCCTCTTTCGGAGGCCGGGCGGGGAATCTTCCGTTCTGGCAATGGCGGCGTGCGCCGACTGCGTCTGCGCCCTTCCCCCTCAGTCAACCATCTGCGGAACGAGGAGGAAAAGATCGGTGTCGCCGGTCTCCTCTCCGGCCGCCGTCAGCATCGCGTGAACCTGCCCGCGGTGATGCGTCTGGTGGTTGAAGAAATGGGCGACGGTCAGGCGCCGCGGCGCCCGCACCTCGCGCCCCGCAGCCCCGCTCCACCACACGAGGTCTTCGGCAAGCCACGCTTCGTCGAGCTTTTGCGCCCACAGCGCGATCGCCGCGTCGGCCTCGATCCGCGCCGCCGCGAGAGCGGAAAAATCGTCGAAAAGCTGCGCGCTCTGTTTGATCGCGAGCGTCGGCTTCGGCCAATTGTCGAAACGCGACATCCACATCCGATCGCCCCAGAGGAGATGGTTGAGCGTCCCCAAGATGGAGCCCCAAAAGGCTCCTCGCGGCGCCCGCCTCTCGGCATCGGAAAGACGCGAGGCGGCCGCGTAGAGGCGCCGGTTCATCTCCGCATTGTAAAGGGCCATCGTCCGCGCAAAAGCGGGGGTAATCATCGCCTCCTCCTCGCGAAAAGCTCCCTCTCTTCGCTGATAGTGTTCCGAGCCACTCATTCGGAGCATTATCTGCCGGCACTTTAGCCATCCTGCGCAGGAAGAGCCAGTGGCCGCGGCTAAAGCGTCTGTCCGGCGAAAACGCGCGGGTAGAGCATGAGATAGGCCCCTTGCAGGAAAGCAGCCAAGAGAAACGGCGCGGCAAAGCTGCCGGCGGCAAAAAGGAGCCCCGCGATCACCGGACCCAAGGCGCGCGGAATTTGCATCGAAAAGCTGTTGGCGGTCGCGGCAAGCCCGCGCCTCTCCTCGGACACGAGCCCCAAAGCCAAGGCCTGCCGGGGGCCGGCCGAGCCGCGGTTCATCACGAGGCGCGCGCCGTAAACGAGGATTGCCGCCGCATAAGTCGGGGCAAACGGAAGAAGAACGAGCAAACCGAGACCGACGCCGCGCATCCCCACCACCACGCGAACCTCGCCGAAACGGGTGCCGATCCACCCCGCGCCGATCGCAACAAGGCCGGAGAAAAAAAGCGTCGCCCCCATCGCCGGCCCGATCGCTGCCGGACCGACGCCGTAGCGCGCCGCAAACCACCACGGGATGAGCGGGCCGACGAGGCCGATCCCAAGCCCGTTGAGGGCATTGACGCCGGCAAGGCGCAACAGCAGGCGGCGCTCTTCGGGTTTGAGAGGCGGCGCGCTTTTCTGCGCCGGTACCGGCGGGGAGCCCGGATCCGGCGTCAAGAGTATCAGAAGGAACGCCGCCGCTTCGCCCAGCGCCGCAAGAAGAAAGAGCGGCCGGTAGGCGACCGCCCCGGGCAGAAGCCGAGCCCATACCGCGGGCAGAGCCGCGAGACCGGCGCCCAACGCCGTGCCGAAAAAACCTGTGGCGCTGTTTCGCGAAAAAATGCGCGCGAGACCTTTGCGCGGCACCGAACGGGCAAGCCAGGCCTGCTCGACGACGGCAAAGAAGCCGGGTCCGCCATTCGCGCCGCGCCCGTACCCGCCAAGGATCGCCGCGAGCGCAAGCAGCGGGCGGGCCGCGCTCGCCAGAGCGAGAAGGGCGGCCGCAAACGCGATTGCCTCATAGCCGAGGATGAAGGGCCGGCGTCCGAGCCGGTCGCTCGCGGGACCCGCAAGGCTCGTCGCAAGGCCGGCAAAGATGAGGCCGCCTGCGAGCACCGCACCGAGAAATTGGGGAGACCATCCGAGAGCCCGGGCATAGAGCGCAAAATCGACCATCAGCGCTCCTTGTCCGATGCTGCGCACCGCGCGCGCGGCCATGAGCCGCTTCGCGATGGAAAGACCCTCCTCTGGCGCCGTCCTCGAATCGGCCCGCTTCTCGGCGCGGGCAAAATCCCGTTTCGGAATACCGGGCACTCCCATCAACTTCGGCGACGGGCTTTACCCCTGCTGCGGGGGGCGCCCGTGCGCAGACAATAGGAGAAACACATTCAAAATGGCATTCGGCTCCGAACCGGCCCACGCTCGATCCTTCGCCCCTCGCCGTCCGGCCGCTGAGGCTCGCCAGAATCTGGCGATCGAGGCTGCCCGTCGCCCGCAGCCCCTCCTTCTTCTGGAACTTCATGACCGCGGTCCCGAGCAGAAACCTTTTGGTGCGCCCCGCGAAATAGGAAAGAAGCGCGATGGGCGCCTTCATGAAGTCCTCCCTTCAACGCTCTCGTCGTGCGGCTTTAGCCTCCCCGCAGCGTGACCCAGGGATGGGAGAGGCCCGGCGTCTTGACGCGCAGCCGATAGAGCGAGGTTCGCGCCGTCAGAAAAAGCGTCTTCAAATCGGCGCCGCCGAACGCGATGTTCGCGGCAATCTCGGGCGTCCGGATGATGCCGAGCCGCCTTCCGTCGGCGGCAAAGACCCAGGTGCCGCCGGGACCGGTGCAAAATATCCGGCCGAGGCTGTCGACTTTCATGCCGTCGGGGACGCCGTCCTTCTCGTCGGACGACATGTCCGCGAAGATCCGCCTGCGGACGACATTGCCCTCACGATCGAGCTCGACCGCGTGGATATATTGGGTAAAGCGGGTATTGGCGATGTAGAGGATCCGCTCGTCGGGAGAAAAGGCGAGGCCGTTCGGATATTCGCACTCGACGACAAGGCGCGTTTCCCCGTCCGGCATCACGCGATAGACGGCGGCGGCAGAGAGTTCGCGCTCGCCGACCGGAACGCGCAAGGCGGGATCGGTAAACCAGAGGCTGCCGTCGGATTTGCAGACGACATCGTTCGGGCGGTTGAGGCGCTTCTCTTCCCAGCGGTCCATCAGGACTTCGCTGCGCCCGTCCGCCGACCAGCGGGTAAGGCGGCGGTTTGCGCCTTCGCAGATGACGAGCCGGCCTTCGAGGTCGAAGGTGGTGCCGTTGCCCTCGCCGGTGCCGGTGCGCAGGGTTTCGGGCGCGCGGCCGGGGACGATCCGGTAAAGCGTGCTCTTTCGGATATCGACGAAATAATAAAAGCCGTCCGGATGCCAGAGCGGCCCTTCGGTAAAGAGGAAGCCGGTCGCGAGGCGCTCCGCCTCTGCGCTCTCCAGGATCTGCGAAAGATCGTCCATCCCCTTCCTCCCGCGCTCTTCTCTCATCAAGCCTACTCCCGGGGTGCCGCCGCTGTCCATTCGCAACCAGATTGCTTCGTCCCCACGGGTCAAGCCCGCGGGTCGTTGCAATGACGGTCTTAAGCTGTTGTCATTGCGACCCCCGGACGGCCGTCCTCGCGGGCGTTCCGGGGGGAAGCAATCTCGGGCCGAGCTCGGACGGGATCCGGGAGGAGGCGGCGATGCGATGGCGGATCGGAAACGTAACGGTGACCAAGATCGTCGAATTGGAGATGACGGGCGGCAGCCGCTTTCTCCTCCCGCAGGCGACCCGCGAGGCGATCCTGCCGATCGGGTGGCTCATCCCCCATTTCGCCGACGAGAGCGGCCGGCTCAAGATGAGCATCCACGCGCTGATCGTGGAAACGCCGGAGCGCCGCATCGTCGTCGATACCTGCCTCGGCAACGACAAGCGGGGCCGCCGCATCCCGCATTGGAATGAGAGGACGGGCCCCTTTCTCGCCGATCTCGAAGCCGCGGGCTATCCCCGCGAGAGGATCGACACCGTGCTCTGCACGCATCTCCACGTCGATCACGTCGGCTGGAACACGATGCTCGTCGAGGGGCGCTGGGTCCCGACCTTCCCCAACGCGCGCTATCTCATGGGGCGCACCGAGTTCGAGCACTGGCGCCAAGCCCGCGAACGCGAAGACATGGTCACGGTGCTCAAGGACTCCGTTTTCCCGATCTTCGATCGGGGGCTTGTCGATCTCGTCGAAAGTGACTGCCGCATTTCGCCGGAGGTAAGCCTCGTCCCGACGCCCGGCCACACGCCGGGCCATGTCAGCGTCCGCATCGCCTCCGCGGGCGAGGAGGCGCTCATCACCGGCGACTTCATGCACCACCCTTGCCAGATCGCGCGGCCCCAATGGTCGTCCGAGGCGGACAGCGACAAGGAGGCGGCGCGAACGACGCGCGGGCGCATGCTCGAAGCGCTCTCCAAGGCGCCAACCCTCGTCATCGGCACCCATTTCGCGGGCCCGAGCGCGGGCCGCATCCGCCGCGAGCCGAGCGTCGGACGCGACGGCGAAGCCTTCCGCCTTGCGATGCCGGACTAGGAGCGATGGCCGAGCGGCTTCTCGCGCTCATGGATCACTTGGGGATCCGCATCACGCATCTCGCGGCGCAGATGCTCGGCGACATCGCCGAACTTGCCGAGGGCCACCCCGAGCGGCTTGGCGGGGTCGTTCTCGCCCTCCCGACGCGCCTTGCTCCCGCGCCATTCAAACGGGTGTCTCGGCGCCTCTTGATGATCGCGAGCGAGCGCGGCCCCTCGGCCGAAGTGACGGAACGGGCGACCTCACTCCTCCCGGCGGCGCGGCGCCATTGTCTCGCCAGCTATGAGGCGCAGACCTGGACGGACGCCGTCGCCGAACGCAAAGAGGAAATTGCGGGCGCGATGACCCGGTTTCTGCAGTCACTCGAGGCTTCAGAGCCTTGCGCTCCAGCCCTCAAAGGGAGCCATGCCGGCATCTCTTACGAGATTGCCGGATCGGGGCCGGCGCTCCTTCTCCTGCCGTTCTTTTTCGCGCCTTCGCAATGGGTCCCGGCCCTTCCGGCCCTCGCGCGCCATTTCACCGTCATTACCCTTGGCGGGCCGCATCTGGGCGGCGTCGCGGCGCTTGAAGACCGCGCGCGCTCGCCCTCCTATCGGGCGTTGTTTCAGGCGCTCGTCGCGCTTTTAGAGCCGCAAAAAGGGGCAAAGGTGCTCGAAGTCGGCTGCGGGGCCGGTTCTCTCGCGCGCCTCTTCGTCCGCTCTC
>JAKAOO010000212.1 GCA_021812165.1 Pseudomonadota bacterium
TCCGATCTGGTTCGGAGAGAAGAGTGGAGCGAGCAGGCAGAGCCAGGAAAGAGGATTTCGTCGCGAGCCTCAGAGAGAGCCTCGAAGGCGCCACGTGCCTCGTGGTGACGCGGCAATCGGGGCTCACCGTTTCCGAGGTGACGGAACTCAGAAGACAGATGCGCAGCGCCGGGGCCGGGTTCAAAGTGGCAAAAAACCGGCTGGCGCGGCGCGCTCTTGCCGAGACGCCGTTTGCGCAACTCTCGCCGCTTTTTACCGGGCCGACGGCCATCGCCTATTCGGCGGATGCGGTCGCCGCGGCCAAAGTGGCCGTGGAATTCGCCAATCGCAACGACAAGCTGACGATCGTCGGCGGCGGGCTTGCGGGAAGAGAACTTGACGCGGCGGGGATCAAGGAGCTCGCGTCGATGCCCTCGCTCGAGGAAGGGCGCGCCCGTCTCCTCGGCCTTTTGTGCGCGCCGGCGGCGCGCCTTGCGGCGCTCTTGATGACGCCCGCAGGACAAATGGCGCGCCTTCTCGCCGCCCGTGCCGAGAGCGGCGAGGAAAAGCCGGGCGCTTGAGAGTTTGACAGTCACGACCCCTTGCCGGAAATGAGGAGCAGCAGCATGGCGGATTTGGCGAAGTATGCCGAGGATCTCTCGGCGTTGAGCGTGATTGAGGTGGTGCAACTGACGAAGATGCTCGAAGAGAAATGGGGCGTCTCGGCGGCGGCGCCGGTCGCGGTTGCGATGGCGGGCGCCGGCGCGGCGGCAGCCCCCGCCGAGGCGGCTGCCGAGAAGACCGAGTTCGACGTCATCCTCGCCGTGATCGGCGAAAAGAAGATCAACGTCATCAAGGAGGTTCGCGCGATCACCGGCCTCGGCCTCAAAGAGGCGAAGGACCTCGTCGAAGCGGCGCCGAAGCCGATCAAGGAAGGAGCGAGCAAGGAGGAGGCGGCAAAAATCAGAAAGCAGCTTGAAGACGCGGGTGCGAGTGTCGAAATAAGGTAGGCCTCTGACGATTTTTGCGGGATCGGGGCGGAAAGTCCTTACACCGGCAACAACTTTTGACCGAGAGGAACCGGGGCGCGGAAAGCCCGCGCGCGCCGGGGTTTGGCGTCTCGCCATGGCGGGCGCCGCGAGGAGGCGTGATTTGCGCCGGGCGAGCCCCTTCCCAAAGGCTTGCCGAAACGGGCGATGACGCGACGCGCGGACGAGAGAAGGACCGAAGAGCGCCGGCCCAAGAAAGTAAGGAGCATCGATGGCTATGTCGTTTGCAGGCAAAGAGCGCATCCGCAAGCGCTTCGGGCGCATCGCGGAAGTGGCGCCGATGCCGAATTTGATCGAGGTGCAAAAGAGCTCGTACGATCATTTCCTGCAGCGGATTGTGGCGCCGGAAGAGCGCACCGATAGCGGCTTGCAGGAGGTCTTCCGCTCGGTTTTCCCGATCCGCGACTTTTCCGAGCGGGCGCAGCTCGAATTCGTTCGATACGAGCTCGAAGCGCCAAAATACGAAGTGGACGAATGCCAGCAGCGCGGCATCACCTATGCGGCGCCCTTGAAGGTGACCTTGCGCCTCGTCGTGTGGGATATCGACGAAGACACGGGATTCCGCGAGATCCGCGACATCAAGGAGCAGGACGTCTACATGGGCGACATGCCGCTCATGACGCAGAACGGCACCTTTATCGTCAACGGCACCGAGCGCGTCATCGTCTCGCAGATGCATCGAAGCCCGGGCGTCTTCTTCGACCACGACAAGGGCAAGACGCATTCCTCGGGCAAGATCCTCTATGCGGCCCGCGTCATTCCCTATCGCGGCTCCTGGCTCGATTTCGAATTCGACGCCAAGGATCTCGTTTACGTGCGCATCGACCGCCGCCGCAAGCTCCCCGCGACGACGCTTCTCTTGGCTCTCGACGGCGCCGAAACCGAGGAGCTGCGCGCCGGGCGCAAGGCCGAAAGCAAGCCTCTCCAGCCCGGCGAAGCAAGCGGCATGTCGAAAGAGGAAATCCTCGCCGCCTTCTACAAGACGATCCTCTACCGGCGTGGGCCCAAGGGCTGGATGACGCCGTTTCGCGAGGAGATCTACAAGGGCAAGCTCGCCGTCGATTTGTGCGATGCGCGCAGCGGTGAGGTGGTGCTCGCCGCCGGCGAGCGCCTGACGGCTCGGGTGGCGGCCCGTCTCAAGGCGGAAGGGCTCTCCGATATCCTCGTGCGCGAGGAAGATTTGATCGGCCGCTACTTCGCCGCCGATCTCATCAACGAGGAGACGGGAGAAGTGTATTTCGAGGCGGGCGACGAGATCACCGCCGCCGCTCTCGCGGAAGTCGCCGAGCGCGGCGCGGAGGAGCTGCCCGTCCTCGACATCGACCACATCTCGGTCGGGCCCTATATCCGCCACACTCTCGCGGCCGATAAGAACGCGACCCGGGAAGACGCCCTCATCGACATCTATCGCGTGATGCGCCCCGGCGAACCGCCGACCCTCGAAAGCGCCGAAGGGCTTTTCGAGAGCCTCTTCTTCGACCCCGAGCGCTACGACCTCTCGGCGGTCGGACGGGTCAAGATGAACGCGCGTTTGGGGCTCAAGAGCGACGACTCGGTGCGCACGCTCAGGAAGGCCGACATCCTCGCGATCCTGCGCGTGCTCGTCCTCCTGAAAGACGGCCGCGGGGAGATCGACGACATCGACCATCTCGGCAACCGCCGCGTGCGCTCGGTCGGCGAGCTGATGGAAAACCAGTACCGCATCGGCCTCTTGCGCATGGAGAGGGCGATCCGCGAGCGCATGAGTTCGGTCGAGATCGACACCGTCATGCCGCACGACCTCATCAACGCGAAGCCGGCGGCGGCGGCGGTGCGCGAGTTTTTCGGGTCCTCGCAACTCTCCCAGTTCATGGACCAGACGAACCCGCTTTCCGAAATCACGCACAAGCGTCGCCTTTCGGCGCTGGGGCCGGGGGGCTTGACGCGCGAGCGCGCGGGGTTCGAGGTGCGCGACGTTCACCCGACGCATTACGGCCGGATCTGCCCGATCGAGACCCCGGAGGGGCCCAATATCGGCCTCATCAACTCGCTCGCCACCTATGCCCGGGTCAACCAGTACGGCTTTATCGAAAGTCCCTATCGGAAGGTCGTGGGCGGAAAGGTCACCGAAGAGGTGGTCTACCTTTCGGCGATGGAGGAGAGCCAATACGCGATCGCGCAGGCCAATGCCGAAGTCGATGCCGAGGGGCGGATCGCCGCCGATCTGGTGAGCTGCCGCAAGGGCGGCGAGTTCGTCCTCCTGCAGCCTCGGGACATCGACCTCATCGACGTTTCGCCCAAACAGATCGTGTCGGTGGCGGCCGCCCTCATCCCGTTTCTCGAAAACGACGACGCCAACCGCGCTCTCATGGGCTCGAACATGCAGCGCCAAGCCGTGCCGTTGATCCGCGCGGAAGCGCCGCTCGTCGGCACCGGCATGGAGGAAACGGTTGCGCGCGACAGCGGCGTCACCATCATCGCGCGGCGCTCGGGCATTGTCGATCAGGTGGACGCCACCCGCATCGTCATCCGCGCGAGCGAGCCCGGCGACGCCGCCGCGCCGCAGGACGCCGTGCTTCGGGGCGACCCCGGCACGGTCGGCGTCGACATCTTCAATCTTTTGAAGTTCCAGCGCTCAAACCAGAACACCTGCATCACGCAACGGCCTCTCGTGCGGGTCGGAGACCGCGTCAAAGCGGGCGACATCATCGCCGACGGTCCCTCGACCGAACTCGGCGAGCTGGCGCTCGGGCGCAATGTCCTGGTCGCGTTCATGCCGTGGAACGGCTACAATTTCGAGGATTCGATCCTCGTATCCGAACGCGTCGTCTCCGAAGACGTCTTCACCTCGATCCATATCGAAGAGTTCGAGGTGATGGCGCGCGACACCAAGCTCGGCCAGGAAGAGATCACCCGCGACATCCCGAATGTCGGCGAAGAGGCGCTCAAGAATCTCGACGAGGCGGGGATCGTCTCTTTGGGCGCCGAGGTCAAGGCCGCAGACATCCTCGTCGGCAAGGTGACGCCCAAAGGCGAGTCGCCGATGACCCCGGAAGAGAAGCTGCTGCGCGCCATCTTCGGGGAGAAGGCGAGCGATGTCCGCGATACCTCGCTGCGCGTTCCGCCGGGGGTGTCGGGGACGATCGTCGAGGTGCGCGTGTTCTCCCGGCGCGGCGTCGATAAGGATGAGCGCGCACTCGCCATCGAGCACGCCGAGATCGAACGGCTCGCCAAGGATCGCGACGACGAAAGCAAGATCCTGGAGCGCAGCTTCAACGCGCGGCTCAAAGAACTGCTGCTCGGAGAAACCGCGGTCGGAGGGCCGAAAGGCTTGAAAACGGGTGGCCAGATCGACGAGGCCGCACTCGCGGAGCTGCACCCCGGGCTGTGGCGCCACATCTCGATCCGCGACGACGCCAAGATGGCCCTGATCGAGGCCTTGAAAAAGGAGATGGAGGAAGCCGAGGCAAGGCTCAAGGCGCGGTTCGAGAGCAAGGTCGAAAAGCTTCAGCGCGGCGACGAGTTGCCGCCCGGCGTCATGAAGATGGTCAAGGTTTTCGTGGCCGTGAAACGCAAGCTCCAACCCGGCGACAAGATGGCGGGGCGCCACGGCAACAAAGGCGTGATCTCGCTCATTCTGCCGCTCGAGGACATGCCCTATCTCGAAGACGGAACGCCGGTCGACATCGTCCTCAACCCGTTGGGAGTGCCGAGCCGGATGAATGTCGGCCAGATCCTCGAAACCCATCTCGGCTGGGCCGCGGCGGGACTCGGCCGGCGCATCGGCGAGATCTTGAGAGAGGTTGCGCCTGGAGGCGGGAACGGCGAACTGCGCTCTCTCCTCGGCGCGATCTATGACGGTGCCGAAGGGAGCAAGGTTGCGGCGCTCGACGATGAGGAGCTGACGGCGCTTGCCGGGACTTTGGCGCAGGGCGTGCCGATGGCGAGCCCCGTCTTCGATGGCGCCCGCGAAGAAGACATTCACGCGATGTTGGCGCGCGCCGGTCTTTCCGCTTCGGGGCAGGTGACGCTCATCGACGGGCGCACCGGCGAGCCTTTCGACCGCAAGGTGACGGTCGGCTACATCTATATGATGAAGCTCCACCACCTCGTCGACGACAAGATCCACGCCCGCTCGATCGGCCCTTACAGCCTCGTCACCCAGCAACCATTGGGCGGCAAGGCGCAGTTCGGCGGACAACGCTTCGGCGAGATGGAGGTGTGGGCGCTCGAAGCCTACGGCTCGGCCTACACGCTGCAGGAGATGCTGACGGTCAAATCCGACGACGTTTCCGGACGCACCAAGGTCTACGAGGCAATCGTCCGCGGCGACGACAATTTCGAGGCGGGCATCCCCGAATCCTTCAACGTTCTTGTCAAGGAGCTGCGCTCGCTCGGTCTCAACGTCAAGCTGGAGCAGCGCGGCCTTTGATCGCGATAAAGTGGAGAAAGCGCGCGCTGCGCCGGGCCGCTCGAGAGAGTCGCCCTTTCCGGCGCTCGCGGCGTTTCTGACAAGGGGTCACCGATGAACGAATTGATGAACATCTTCGGGCAGGTGAGCGGGACGCAGAGCTTCGACGAGATCCGCATCCAGATCGCCAGCCCCGAACGGATCAGGTCCTGGTCCTACGGCGAGATCAAGAAGCCGGAAACGATCAACTACCGGACCTTCAAGCCGGAACGCGACGGGCTCTTCTGCGCCCGCATCTTCGGCCCCATCAAGGACTACGAGTGCCTCTGCGGCAAATACAAGCGGATGAAGTATCGCGGCATCATCTGCGAGAAGTGCGGCGTCGAAGTCACCTTGTCGAAGGTGCGCCGCGACCGCATGGGTCATATCGAACTCGCTTCGCCCGTCGCGCATATCTGGTTTTTGAAGTCGCTGCCGAGCCGCATCGGGCTCCTGCTCGACATGACGCTCAAGGATCTGGAGCGCATCCTTTATTTCGAGAACTACGTGGTCATCGAGCCGGGGCTGACGCCTCTCAAACTGCACCAGCTCTTGAGCGAAGAAGATTATCTGAAGGCGCAGGAGGAATACGGCGAAGAGCAGTTTCGGGCGGCGACTTCAAAAA
>JAKAOO010000213.1 GCA_021812165.1 Pseudomonadota bacterium
AACTTGAAGTTCCGCGGCAAAAACCGCGGCCTGAACAGGCCCCGCGCCGCCGAAGGCGAAGAGCACGAAATCGCGCGGGTCGTAGCCCTTGCCGACCGTCATCTTGCGGATGATGTCGGCCATCTGGAACTCGGCGATCTTGGCGATGCCGCTCGCGCATTCGAGCGTCCCGAGGCCGAGCTCGGCGGCAACCCCGGCGATCGCCGCCTCGGCCGCCCTTTTGTCGAGCCGGATGCGGCCTCCCGCAAAATTGTCGGGATCGAGGTAGCCGAGAACGAGATCGGCGTCGGTGACGGTCGGGACCGTTCCGCCCTTTCCGTAGGCGACGGGTCCCGGCACCGCCCCGGCGCTTTCGGGACCGACTTTGAGCGTCTTCGAAAGCGGATCGACGTGCACGAGGCTGCCGCCGCCGCTGCCGATCGCCTGAATATCGACCTTCGGCAGATAGTATTCGTATTGATGCACATTGCTGATGAAGGAATAGGTGGGCTTGCCGTCCGCGATGATGCCGACATCGAACGAGGTGCCGCCCATATCGGTCGTGATGATGTTCGGACAGCCGAGGAGACCGCCCAGATAATGCGATCCGGTGACGCCCGAAACGGGGCCGCTGTCGAGCGTCAGAAGCGGCGCCAGGGTTGCTCTTTCGATCGAGATCGTGCCGCCGCCCGATTGCGTGATCTGCAGCCCCGCGCGGTAGCCTGCCCTCTTGAGGCGGCGGTCGAGGCGCGAGAGATAGCCCGAAGCGAGCGGCCCGACATAGGCGTTGAGCGCGACCGCCGTCACCCGCTCGTATTCGCCCCATTTGGGAACGAGCTCGCAGGAGCAGGTGACAAAGACATGGGGCGCGAGGCGCCGCACCATCTCTTTGACGAGGAGCTCGTGACGGGGATGGCGGAACGACCATAAAAAGGCGATCGCGATCGCCTCGACGCCTTTTTCGAGAAGCCGGCGGATCGCGCCTTCCGCTTCTTCCTCGTTGAGCGGGACGACCACCTCGCCAAAACAATCGACGCGTTCCGAAACCCCTTCGATAAGGCGCTTCGGGAGGATCGGATCGGGTTTCCTGCTTTCGGGGAAATGCACGACCTTCTTGAGGTCGCGCCCCGAGAGGCCCCGCGAGCCGCGCATGATGTGGATGACGTCGCTCATCCCTTTGGTCGTGACGAGCCCGATTTTGGCGCCCTTTTGCTGGAGGACGGCGTTGGTGCCGACCGTCGTGCCGTGCGAAAGGAGCGCGCATTGGCGGCAAAGCCCTTCGAGATCGGTGCCGAGTTCGCGCGCGGCAAGCGCGAGCGCATCGATGACGCCGGCCGTGAAATCATCGGGGGTCGAAGGCGATTTGGCGGTCACCACGCGCCGCGCGGCGTCGATGACGACGCAATCGGTAAAGGTGCCGCCGATATCGACCCCGACGAGATAGGGGGGGGTTCCTTTGCCGCTCTTCATCGTTTCTCCCGATGCTCGTTCTTCGAAAGCCCCGTTTTTTGCCATGTCCGGAGCAAAAACGCACCCTTCCCGACGCGCCGCGAAAACATTTCCGGAAGGTTTCCGAAAGGGGTTGCATCTTGGCTCGCGCAATGCGACATTGGCGGCAATAGAGTTCGCGCATCAGGCCGTCTCCGGCGCGACGCAAAAAAAGAACGCCCGACCTCGGGGGCGCCACGATTGGGTCACGGTCTCTTGGGGCAGAAGCATGCGTTTTGCGCATGGCTCAAGGAGAGGAGAGGAAACCCATGGATAGACGAGATTCCCCCCACCGTTTTTTCCATCTGGTTGTGGCGGCTCTCGCCGCTTCGTGCCTCGCCTGGGCCGGTCCGGCTCGGGCGCAAACGAACCACGTCGCGGGGCTTTGGCATTTCGACGAAGGCAGCGGCGGGTCCGCTTACGACAGTTCCGGCAACGGGAACACCGGAACGCTCGCAGGCCCGACATGGAGCACGAACTTCAAATTCGGCGACCCCGGCGCGGCCGATGCCTTGAGCTTCGACGGGACCGACGATTATGTCGATGTGCCGGTGCTGACCGGGGGCAGCCTCGACATCACTGGGTCCCTCACGCTCGGAGTCTGGGTTAACGTCACGGCCAACACAACAGGGGGCTACCAGGAGTTGATTACCAAGTGGGACTACGCTAGCCCGAGTGACAAAAGTTACGCTCTGGAGCTCGACCCATGCGCATCCGGGAAGCTTTGTCCGGCCCTCTATGTGGCGGCTAGCCCCTCGACCAAGTGCGTCCTCACCTCGCCGGTCCCGATCACGCCCGGCGACGGCGCATGGCACGAGGTTGTCGGCACGTTCGACGCCACCAGCGGCGACCTCGACATCTACCTCGACGGAGTGCTGACGGCCACGACCACAGGCAGTCCGTGCACCAGCATCCAGAGCACGAGCACCGACGTGTTGCTCGGCGCGCAAAACCCGATTTCCGGTGAGAAATTCTTTCTGGACGGCGTCCTCGACGAGGCGAGCGTCTGGAACCGCGCTCTGAGCCCGCAGGAAGTCCTGGCCAGCGCTCAGACGGGTCTTCGCGGCCTCTGGCATTTCAACGAAGGGACCGGAACGACAACCGCAGACAGCAGCGGCTACGCGAACACCGGCACCCTCAACGGCGCTACCTTCGGCGGCCCGAGCGGCAATGTCGGCTCCGGCTTCGGCGATTACCTGAGCTTCGACGGCACCGACGACTACGTGAGCGTGCCGAACAGCTCAAGCTTGAGCGCGTTGTCGCAGATAACCGTTGACGCTTGGATCAACCCGGCGACGAGCTCCCCCAAGTTTTACCCGGCCATCGTGGACAAGGGAAACGTGGGTAGCTATGCCGAATCCTACGCCCTCTTCCTTACCCAGAGCGACACATTGGGTTTCCTCGTCAACTCCAACGGTACGTCCAGCGGACGAGGGGTGGTCTTCGGAGCAACCGCGATTCCCACGGGCACGTGGACGCACGTGGCGGGCACTTACGATGGCTCCGAGGTATGCGTCTGGGTCAACGGAGCCGAAGACACGTGTGCGAGCCAGACCGGCCCGATTCATCAGACGCCGGATCCTGTGCTGATCGGGGAATCGTACCGGGCCGGCAGCGCATACTTCACGACCTATTACGACGGCGACATCGACGAGGTGCACATCTGGGCGCGGGCGCTGAGCGGACCCGAGATCGCGTTCCTGGCCGCCGCCGGGACCAGGGCGCCTCTCTTCGTTCCGGAGGAGGTGAGCCAAGAATTGCCCGCAGGCTCGGTTTTCACCTCCGACTGGCACGTCGGCACAACGACGCCCGCGATGGGCTTGGCGTTCAGCGTCCCGAACGATCCGGGGAACGGCATCTGCACAACGGTAGACAGCGGATCCACGCCCCCCGGGACCAGCGCGAGCTTGTTGGGATACCAGACCGGCATGACGACCGGCAACGATGCCTGCTCCCCGCCTTCGGGTCTGGCGGAGTTGTTGACGGGCGAGAGCGGCAGCTATCGCAACGAGGTCACGCTCCATCTTGGGACCTATCTCAGCAACTTGACCGGTCTCGGGATGAACATGATCTGGTCGAAGTGAGCGAGCGGCCGCAGGGCGGGTAACGCTCGGCGAAAGCCGGGGGAGGCCCGCCGCTCGCCGATGGGTTTCCCCGCGGGCCGCTGCCCGCGGGTGGACCCATCCGACGATGCATTCTTCCATTTCTCCTAGTGGTCAAGACCAAACGGACGGAGCCGTTATCGCCTGCCGTGTCGGGATTGCTTCGTCGCGGAGTTTATCCTCGGGCCGCGCGAAGCGCGGACCCGTGGGCTCCTCGCAATGATAATGACTTACGATGTCATTGCGACCCCCGGACGACCGCTCTCGCGGCCGTTCCGGGGGGAAGCAATCTCGGCGGGAGCCGCCGCGGTACCAATCGTCAGATTCTCACCACTGGCTCCTCCCCTCTCGAAAGCGGCTCTCGCGCCGGCGCGTCGAGACGCTTAGATTGAGTGTCGCCTTTGGGGATCTGGGAGGAGACGATGCCGAGGGAGAAGACCCATTCGCGCGCCCCGGATTTTGCCGCGCTCAAGGCGCGCGCCGAGGCTCTGGTGCCGGTTCTGCGCGAGCGCGCGCCGCGGGCGGAGGAGATGCGGCGGCTTCCCGACGAAACCGTCGCCGACCTCCATGAGAGCGGCCTTTTCCGTATGGTGCAGCCGGGCTCGGTCGGCGGCAGCGAGCTTCCCTTCCGCGCCCTCGTCGAACTCTCGGCGGTGGTCGCCGAAGGGTGCGGCTCGACCGCCTGGGTGCTTGCCAATCTCGCCGCCCATCACTGGCTTCTCGGCATGTGGCCGCCCGCGGCTCAAGACGAGATCTGGGGCGACAATCCCGACAATTTGATCGGCTCGGCGCTCATCTTCCCGATGGGCCGCGCCAAAAGGGTTGCGGGCGGCTATCGCCTTTCCGGACACTGGCCCTTTTCGAGCGGCATCGACCCTTCGAGTTGGAACATGATCGGCGCCTTCGTCTATGACGAGGAGACCGGGCACAGCGAGCCGCGCATCTTTCTGCTTCCGGCAAGCGACTATCGCGTCATCGACACCTGGCATGTCGTCGGCCTCATCGGAACGGGGAGCAAGAGCGTCGAAGTCAAGGACGCCCTTGTCCCCGCCTATCGCTCGCTTGCCACAGATGAGATCCGAGGAGGCCCCAACCCGGGAACGGCGGTCAACCCGTCTGCGCTGTACCAGCTCCCCGCGATCAGCCTTTTCGGCTTCGCGATCGCCGGCGTCTCGCTCGGGATCGCGCGCGCCGCGGTCGCGCATTTTGCCGAGACCACGCGCACGCGCCTTTCCGCATACACGGGGAAAAACCTCGCCGATTTCGCGACGCTTCAGGTGCATCTCGCCGAATCGGCGGCGCTCGCCGACGCCGCGGAAGCGATGATGCTGAGCGACTGCGACGAGGCGATGCGGATCGCTGAGGAAGGAGCGGTGCCGAGCCTCGAACAAAAGGCGCGCTATCGCCGCGACGCCGCCTTTGCGGCGAGCCTGTGCACGCGCGCAGTCGATCTTTTGTTCACGGCCACCGGAGGCAGCGCCATCTATGCGAAGAACCCGATCCAGCGCGCCTTCCGCGACGTCCATGCGGCGAACGGCCATTACGCTTTGACATGGGACGTGAACGGCGCGATTTACGGGCGCGTCGCGCTCGGGCTGCCGCCCGACTCGACGCTTTAGCGGCCTCCTCGGAACAGGGAAGAACCCGTGACCACCGACAAAGGGGAGCGCACCCATCCCGGCAGTCACGCCGCGCCGCTCACAAGCACCGCCGGCCCCTCCTTCAACTCGCGCGACCTGCGCAATGCGCTCGGCTGCTTTGCGACGGGCGTGACGATCATCACGGCGCGCAGCCGCCAAGGCCAGCTCGTCGGGCTGACCGCAAACTCCTTCACCTCGGTCTCGCTCGATCCGCCCCTCGTCCTGTGGAGCGCTTCGCTTTACGCGCAAAGCCTCCCCGCCTTCCAGGAAGCCTCGCATTTCGTCGTCAACGTTCTGGCTTTCGATCAGAAAGAGCTGTCGCAGCATTTTTCAAGGCAAAGCGAAGACAAGTTCGCCAAGGTCGCGCACATCATCCCCGAATGCGGCGCTCCGGTGCTCATTGGCTCGGCTGCCCATTTCGAATGCCGCAACGAATACCGGCATTACGGCGGCGACCACATCATCTTCATCGGCGCTGTCGAACGCTACGCCTATACCGAGAAGCCGACGCTCCTTTTCTGCCACGGGAAGTACATGCGCGGCATTCCTTTGGCGCCGCCGTGAGCGCCATGTGACGCTCTCCCCCTATAGAATTATCCCATCTTGGCCGATCCCGAGGCGGGAAGCCCCGATCGGTTGACGGGGAATTACCCGCGACGCCGCAGGAGGGTGGAAGGGGCGACCAGGGCCCTCCGGGCGAAACCCGCTTTAGGAGGCTGCGGGAAAACTCTGTTGTCGTTCCGGGACGGCCCGTCAGGGCCGGGCCTGGAACCCATGAACATCAGCCAAGCCATCGATTTCACAGGCCTGTGTTGATGGTTTCCGGGATCACGGTCTACGACCGCGCCCC
>JAKAOO010000214.1 GCA_021812165.1 Pseudomonadota bacterium
CGATCTATGGCTGCCCAATATTTTCGACCCGTGGATCGAGGACCGCTCGCGCATCCGGCTTCTCACCCATCCGCGCGGCCTCACTTTGAGCCCGGGGACGGCCAAGCTCTACCCGACGCAGGAGGAACACGATCCGCTCGATCTCGACCGCGCGCGCGTCGTCGCATCAGAGAAGGACCCGATTCCGGTGGGCATCCTTTACGCCAATCCCGATGTCCCCTGCTACGAGGAGGTGCGGCATGCGGGCCGGCTGCGTTCGGTGGAGATGATCCGCAACGGCCTCGAATCCGAGTTCGACAAGTTTACGATCTGGCCCCAGGGAGCGGGACCGGACGCGAAGAGCGCCAGGCTCGCCTGACGCGCCGCGGACAGGGGGAAGGCAACAGCAACATGGAAGCCGCACACGAAGCGCAGGTGACGTTCTATCTGACCGGGCGAAGCGCCGATGCGAGCCTCGACGGCGTCGAAGGGCTCGGCCTGCGACCGGCGCTCTTTGCCCCCTACCGCGATCTCGCGAGCCTGCGCTACGACTTCCCGCTGGTGCTGCTCCCGGATGCGCCCGACGAGGGCGCCGTTCGTTCGCTGAGCGAACTCTTCGACGCCGCGCTTGCCGCGGCGGGCGAAAAGGATGCGCAGCGCCTCGCTCACCACGCGCGGCGGATGGAGCGGGAGATCCGGCGAGTCGTCGCGAAAAACGGAGGCGGCGCGTTCTCCGAGGTTTGGCAGGGCGCGGCCGCCGCTCTTGCCGCCACTGCCGAAGAAGGATTCGCGGAGAGCCTCACCCGGCTCAAATCGGCGCTGCCGGCCGAGGGCGAGGTCGCCGACTGCGACGCGAGCCTCGGGGGCCGTCTCCTTTCGCATGCCCATGCCGCGGTCACCCGGCGCAAAGCCGAGCGCTTCCGCGCCGATCTCTCGCGTCTCCTCTTGAAGCTCACCGACATCCTGCGCGCCGATTTCGTGCGTTCCGCCGACGGCCGCAGTCCCGAAAATCTGCGCGCGGCGATCGGCGAGCCGCAGGCGCAAATCTTCGACTTCGAGGCGATGTCGCGCCTGCTTTCGAGCGTCTCTCCGCCCTCGGTCTTGTCGGACAGCCGGCGCGAGCGCATCCGCCGTCTCATTTCGGTGTTGCAGTCGCAGCGCTTTTACGCTCCGCCGCCCGAGGCCGGCGCGCTGCCGCAGGCGCTGCCGAGCTACGGCTTTGTCTTCGACAGTCTGGGGCGCGCGCTCGAAGCCTGGCGCGAACGCCTGCCGCGGATGGTGGAGCTCGTCAAGGCGATGACGGTCGCGGCGCTCGAAGTGACGGGAGCGTACCGCGAGGCCCAGCACGACGCGCTCTTCGCCGAGTTCGGCGCGAGTTCGCTGAGCGCGGCCGAACGGGCGCGCTTTCCCGATTATCTGGTGCGCCTCGATAAGGCCGAGCCGAGCGCGGCCGAACGCGCGCGCGCGCTGGAGGCGCTCTCGGCCGGGCTGCCGTTCAAAATCCTCGTCCAGACCGACGACCTTTTGGCGCCGCTCGCCGACGACCCCGCGCGCGCCTCGCTCGGGCTCCCCGCCCGCGCGCTTGCGAACGGCGCGATCGCGCTCGCGGACGTGTTCGTTCTGCAATCCTCCGCCTCGAACCTCCTGCGCCTGCGCGAGCGGCTCTTCGGCGGGCTCGCGCTCTCCGGTCCGGCGCTTTTCTCGGTATTTTCCGGCGCGAGCGGGCAGGCGGGCGAGGTTCCGCCCTATCTCGTCGCGGCTGCGGCGATGGAGTCGCGCGCCTTTCCGGCCTTCGTTTATGATCCCGCGGCAGGATCGGATTGGGCCCTGCGCTTCAGCATCGAAGGCAATCCTCAGCCCGAAGAGGACTGGCCCCTGCACCCGCTCCTTTACGAGGACGGCGAGCACCAGCGCCAATCCGAAAGCCTCGCCTTTACCGCCGCCGACTTCCTCGCCTGCGACCGGCGCTTTGCCCGCCATTTCGCGCGCATTGCGCGTGCGGAGTGGAACGGGGAGATGGCGCCGGCGGCCGCGGCGATCGCGCAGAGAGAGGAGGCGGCGGGCGCGACCGTTCCGACGCTCCTCATGGTCGACGGCGAAAACCGGCTGCAGAAGGTCGTGGCCGACGAAGCGATCATCCGCGAGGCGCGGCGGGTCGGCGCGATGTGGCGCGGCCTCAGGGAATTGGGCGGCATCGAAAATTCGCACGCCCGGCGCCTCCTCACACGCGAGCGCGCGGCCTGGGAGGAAGAGCGACGGCAGCAGGCCGCAGCGGCGGCGCCCGTGCCGGCTGCTCCAATCGAAGTGCCGGCGCCGGCAGCCGCACCCGCCGCCGCGCCGGAAGCGGCGCCCCAAGCGGCGCCCCAAGCGGCGGCTGAGCCGGAGCGGTCGCCGGACGAACCCTATATCGAGACCGCGCGCTGCAGCAGCTGCAACGAGTGCACGGAGCTCAACGGCAAGATGTTCGCCTACAACAAAGACAAGCAGGCCTATATCGCCGATCTCGCCGCCGGCAGCTATCGCGAGCTCGTCGAGGCGGCCGAGAGCTGCCAGGTGTCCGTCATCCATCCCGGAAAGCCGCGCAATCCGAAAGAGCCGGGTCTCGACGCGCTTCTGGAGCGCGCGCAGCCGTTTCTCTAAGCAAACTTGCAGCGGTTCGTACACCTACGTTCGCCGCGCCCGATGAACCCCCTCCGCCCCCGGGGGGCGGCGAGGGGTGTGTACCGATCGACAAGATGTTGCTTGGCGCGCGTTCCCCAAAGGCCGAGCCGCTCCCGCGCGAGCGTCATGACCGGCCCTCGAAGACCGGATGATCGTATCTGAGGAAGAGGCAGTCGTAAAAGCGCGCCACCCCGCCACGGAAATTGAGGATGTCGATCAGCTCGAAACCGCGCGAGCCCAATAATGCGACCACCTCGCTGAAACGGTAGCCGCCGAGAAAGCGCTTCTTCAGCGAGACCTCGGCGATGATGAATTCCGTCTTCTGCAATGCCCGCTCGGCGCCGCGGAGGATCTCGAGTTCGAAGCCTTCGGTGTCGAGTTTCAAACCGAAGGGCTCGGGAAACGCACTTTCCGCCACGATCCGGTCGAGCGTCGTCACCGGGACCCGCCGGCGCTCGATGATCTTCTCGGCCGTCAGAGGGGTGCGCTCGGGGATCCCGGTTTTGGACGCGACCTCGGTGATATTGAGCACCGCCCTCCCCTCCTCCGAGCCCAAAGCCGCCGCGATGAAGTCGAACGCGAGGCCGGGCCGGCGCTTGCGGAGGTTCTCCTCCACCTCCGCCAGCGGATCGATGAGGACGAGCTTGCGGCCGGCAAAGAGTGTGTAGAGTTCGGGAGTGCCCGCGCCGACCCCCACGTCGAACAGGGTTTGCGCGAGGAACCGGAAACGCCGCAAATAGCGTGCGGTGAACTTCCGCGGGAGGACGCCTTCGCCTGCGGCCTGCGGCATGCCCGGCGACGTCAAAGCGCGGTTGAGAGTTCCGAACGAGCCGCTCCCGCAAGCTCGCGCAACAGGAAGCGGCGGACCTTGCCGGTCGCCGTGCGCGGGATCTGCGAGACGAAACGGATGTCGCGCGGGCACTTATAGATCGCGAGCCGCGATTTGATGTGTTCTTGGATGCGGCTCGCCTCATCGGGGCCGTCCGCTGCGACCACGAACATCGCAAGGCGCATGAGGCCATCGCTGTTCTCGACGCCGACGACGGCCGCGTCGACGACGCCCGGCGTTCCCAAGGCACAATCCTCGATCTCGATCGGCGACACCCACTGCCCCGAAATCTTCAACAGCTCGTCGCTGCGTCCGTGATAATACCACCAGCCTTCGGGATCGAAGCTCATGACGTCGCCGGTCTTGTACCAGCCGCCGGCGAAACTCTTCTTCGTCTTCGCCGCCTGGCGCCAATAGCCGCGGCAAAGCGACGGCATCCTCACCCAGAGGACGCCCCGCCGGCCGGGCTCGGTGACGGGCTTTCCATGCTCGTCCTGGAGCCGGACCTCCACTCCCGGCTGCGCCCTCCCCGTGGCGCCCGCGCGATGGGCCGCATGCGTATTGGCGATATACATGAAGAGGGTCTCGGTGGCGCCGATGCCTTCGAGAATGGGCCTGCCGGTCGCTTCGAGCCAGCGCTCGAAAAGGCTCGCGGGGAGCCTTTCGCCCGCGGAGACGAAGGAATTGACGGCGGCGAAGGCAGGGTCCGCGGCCCAGCCGTCGCGCAGGAGGTTGCGATAGATCGTCGGCACGCTGAACATGACGTGCGGGCGGTGGCGGCGAACCGTCTCTGCCACGACATCGCTCGACGGCCAGCGGTCGTCGAGGATGAGGGTCGCGCCGAGGCGCAATCCGCCGATGAGGCAATGGGCGAGCGCAAACGCGAAAAAGAGCTTCGAGGAAGAATAGACCCTGTCTCCCGGCTTGACGCCGAGGATCTCGCCCAGATGGCGGTCGGCCGGCAACACGCTCCGATGGCAATGGATGACGGCCTTCGGCGTGCCGGTCGTTCCCGAGGTGTAGATCCAGAAGGCTGCCTCGTCGGCGGACATGGGCGCGCTCGCGAGAAGGCTCGCCTGGCCGTCGAGAAGAAGAGCGAGGGTGAGGGCGGAGGCCTTCGTTGGCCCGCAGACGACGACGAGCGGAGGGCGCTCTCCGCCTGCGGCCGCCGCCTCGTCGAAAAGGGGAAGGAATTCGGGGTCGATGAAGAGGGCGCGGCAGTCGCTGTCGCTGATCACGAAGCGCAGGTCCTCCGCCGCCGAACGCGTGTTGAGGGCAACCGCGACGGCGCCGATCTTGATCGCGCCGAGATAGCCCGCGACGAGTTCGGGCGTGTCCTTCATGAGGAAGAGAACCCGCTCGCCGCGACCGATCCCGCGCGCCAGAAGCGCGTTGCCGATGCGGTTTGAAAACGCATCGAGTTCGGCGTAGCTCGTGCTCTTGTCGCGGTAAAGAAGCGCAGGCGAACTCCCGCACCCTATGGCGAGGCCGGGAGAAAGGAGCGCCTCCGCCGCGTTCATCATAGCCGCGGTCATCGAAGCTCACCCGCCGGCTTTGTCCTCATGGCGTTTCTCGCTGGGCCAATTCGGTACTCGAATACCGATTTGAGCCTCAGTCTCTGCGCTTTCGGCGCGCGGGCGTTGATCTAGATCAATGCGCGTCGGCTTCGTTGGCGGAGTGCGGATCGAGATCCGCGCTCGGAGGCTCGTGACGCTCTGCGCAATCCGGCAGATACTGTCGCGGAAGACATCATTCGGCTGTGGAGGATGGAAACATGTCGCTTCGCGGACGCGCGTTCCTGCCCATGTGGTGGGGGTTGGCGGAAGGCTTCGAGCGCGAGTTCGACCGCTGGCACACGATCGAACACATGCCGGAGCGGCTCGGGATTCCGGGTTTTCTGCGGGGGCGCCGTTATATCGGGGCGGAAAACGGCCGGCGCGTCTTCCAGATCTACGAGGCCGCGCACATCGAGACGTTCCGCTCGCCGGGTTATCTCGCGCGGCTCAACGCCCCGACCGATTGGTCGAACCGGGTGCAGCCGGGTCTCACCGGTATGGTTCGCGGCGCGTGTGAGACCCTGATCTCACTCGGCGAAGGCGTGGCCGGCAGCCTTATCGCGGCAAGGCTCCTTGCGGGCGATGCGGACCCATTGCCAACGGGTCAGGCGCTCGCCGCCGCCGCCCTCGAACTGAGGAGGCTCCATGGGGTAACGGCGGTCCATCTCGGCCGGCACCTGCCGGGCGTCACAACAGTCGAAACCGCCGAAACGCGACTGCGGCCGGCCGCGCCGGCAGCAGAGTTCGATTTCGTGATCCTCGTCGAAGGCATTGCAACCTCCGAACTCGCGGATGCGACCTCAAGGCTCCCGGAGCTGGCGAAGACTGCCGGCGCCCGGCCGCTCGAAAGCGATCTTTATCGCCTCGCCTATCTTCTGGAGCACGAAGGCTAGTACCTTGTTGCATAAATTAGCGGATATGTTAGGCTGTTTGCATGAGAGCGGCGGAAGTGACGCTGACGGACGAGCAGCGAGCGAGCTTGCGGTCTTGGTTGGCCG
>JAKAOO010000215.1 GCA_021812165.1 Pseudomonadota bacterium
ACGCCGCCTGTCCCGAAGACGCGATCCAGAAATTGGGTCCCGGCCGGCGCTATCGTTTCGATTATGAGAAATGCACCGGCTGCGCGGTGTGCTTCGAGGAATGCCCGTGTCACGCGATCGAGATGTTTCCCGAACCGCGCAGGGCGCTCTAACAATGAAAAGGGAACTCGCGACTATGGACGGCAATACGGCTGTCGCCCATGTCGCCTACCGCATCAACGAAGTCTGCGCGATCTTTCCGATCACGCCTTCCTCGCCGATGGCGGAGCTCGCCGACGAGTGGGCGGCTGCAGGCATCCGCAACATCTGGGGCAATATCCCCGTCATCCAGCAAATGCAAAGCGAAGGGGGCGCCGCAGGAGCGCTCCATGGAGCCCTTCAAGCCGGCGCCCTGACGACGACCTTTACGGCCTCCCAAGGCCTTCTTTTGATGATCCCCAATATGTTCAAGATCGCGGGCGAACTGACGGCGAGCGTCTTTCATGTCGCCGCGCGCTCGGTTGCGACGCAGGGGCTTTCGATCTTCGGCGACCATTCGGACGTGATGGCGACGCGCAGCACCGGCTTTGCCCTCTTCTCGTCCGGCTCGGTGCAGGAGGCGCATGACGCGGCGCTCATCGCCGAGGTCGCGACGCTCAAGTCGCGGGTTCCCTTTCTTCATTTTTTCGACGGTTTCCGCACCTCGCATGAAGTCAACACACTCTCTCTCTTGAGTGACAGCGACCTGCGGGCGATGATCGACGATGCATTGGTGCGCGCCCACCGCGCGCGGGCGCTCAACCCCGAACATCCCTTCATCCGCGGTACCTCGCAAAATCCCGACACGTTTTTCCAGGGACGCGAGAGTGTAAATCCGTTCTATCGGGCGGTCCCGGAGATCGTCCAGAAGGCGATGGACGATTTCGCCGCTCTTGCCGGACGGCGCTATCGCCTGTTCGATTACGAGGGAGCCGCTGACGCCGAGCGCGTCCTCGTCCTCATGGGCTCCGGCGCCGAGACGGCGCGCGAGACGGCCGCGGCCTTGCGGCAAAAGGGCGAGAAGGTCGGGGTCGTCCAGGTGCGCCTCTTCCGTCCGTTTTCGGCGGCGCATTTCCTCGACGCATTGCCGGCGACCTGCCAGTCCCTCGCCGTCCTCGAACAGACGAAGGAACCGGGGGCGCCGGGCGAGCCGCTCTATCTCGACCTCGTCGCCGCGCTCGCGGATGCCTTTTCGTGCGGCCGGCGCGCCGGCATGCCCAAGGTGATCGGCGGCCGCTACGGGCTTTCCTCCAAAGACTTCAATCCGGCGATGGCGAAGGCGGTCTTCGATGAGCTCAAAAAGCCCGAGCCCAAGAGGAGCTTTACCGTCGGCATTATCGACGACGTGTGCGGGACGAGCCTCGACCTCGACCCCTCTTACGCGATCGAACGCGATGACGTGGTGCGGGCCCTGTTTTATGGCCTCGGCGCCGACGGTACGGTTGGCGCCAACAAGAACAGCGTCAAGATCATCGCCGAGCAGGCGGGGTTCTACGCGCAAGGCTATTTCGTCTACGATTCGCATAAATCCGGGGCGCAAACGCTCTCGCATCTGCGCTTTGGCCCGCAGCCGATCCACTCGCCCTACCTCATCGGCTCGGCAAATTTTGTCGCCTGCCACCACTTCCCATTTCTCCTGCGCCAGGACATTTTGCGTCTGGCGGCGCCGGGCGCGACCTTTCTCCTCAACAGCCCCTATGGGCCTCACCAGGTATGGAACCGCCTGCCGCGTTCCGTGCAGCGGCAGATCATCGAGAAAAGGCTCAGATTCTTCGTGATCGACGCGAGCAGAGTGGCGCGCGAAGTCGGTCTCAAGAACCGCACCAACACCGTCCTTCAGACCGCCTTCTTTGCGATCTCGGGCGTTCTGCCGCGCGATGAGGCGATCGCAGAGATCAAGAATTCGATCCGCAAGACTTATGGCGCGAAGGGCGAGAAGGTGGTGCAGCAGAATTTCAAAGCCGTCGACGATACTCTTTCCCGCCTCTACGAAGTCAAGGTTCCGCTCGTCCCGACAAGCGGCTTCGACCGCCCGCCGCCCGTCCCCGCCAATGCGCCGAAGTTTGTGCGCGAGGTGACGGCAATGATGCTCGAAGGCAGGGGCGACGAGATCCCCGTCAGCCTCCTGCCGGTGGACGGCACCTTTCCCTCCGGCACCGCCGCCTGGGAAAAGCGCGACATTGCCGACGAGGTGCCGCTGTGGCGGCCCGAGCTTTGCATCCAGTGCGGAGCCTGCAGCTTCGTCTGCCCGCACAGCGTGATCCGCGCCAAATATTACGACGAAGGCCGGCTCCAAAACGCACCGGCAGCCTTCAAGTCCGCCCCCGTCAATGCGCGCGGCTATCCCGAGGTCCGCTACAGCCTTGCCTTTTATATCGAAGACTGCACCGGATGCGGCGTCTGCATCGAGGCGTGCCCGGCCAAAAGCCCCGCCGAGCCGGGGGTGAAAGCGATCAATCTCGAAGCCAAAGCCCAAATGCTCGAAGCGGAACGCGCCAATCTCGCGTTTTTCGAAGAGCTTCCGGTCAATGACCGCGCCCGCGTCGATTTCGCGAATGTGCGCGGCGTGCAGTTTCTGGAGCCGCTTTTCGAGTTTTCGGGCGCCTGCGCGGGCTGCGGCGAAACCCCTTATCTGAAGCTTCTCTCCCAGCTTTTCGGCGACCGCATGATGGTCGCCAACGCCACCGGCTGCTCGTCGATCTACGGCGCCAATCTGCCGGTCACGCCATGGAGCCGGAACCACGAAGGGCGCGGCCCCGCCTGGTCGAATTCGCTCTTCGAAGACGCCGCCGAGTTCGGATTGGGCTTTCGCCTCGCGGCCGACAAGCATCTCGATCTGGCGCGGGAACGTCTCAAATCGCTTTCTCGCGACATCGGGGAAGACGCTGTCGACGCCATCCTCAAGGCGCCGCAGATCCAGGAATCGGAAATCCGCGCGCAACGCGCGCGCGTCGCGGAGCTCAAAGGGAAGCTTCTGCGGATGGCCGAACGCGACGAGAAAGCCCGCGACCTTCTCTCCGTCGTCGACCATCTGGTGCGGCGCAGCATCTGGATCGTCGGCGGCGACGGCTGGGCCTACGACATCGGCTATGGCGGTCTCGATCACGTCCTCTCGACCGGACGCAACGTCAATATCCTGGTGCTCGATACCGAGGTCTATTCGAACACCGGAGGGCAGGCCTCGAAGGCGACGCCTTTGGGCGCGATTGCCAAGTTCGCGGCCGCGGGGAAACGGGTCGCGCGCAAGGATCTGGCCCTGCAAGCGATCGCCTACGGCAATGTCTACGTCGCGCAGATCGCGATGGGCGCCAACCCGCAGCAGACTCTGCAAGCCTTTCGCGAGGCGGAGGCTTATGAGGGACCCTCGTTGATCCTCGCCTACAGTCATTGCATTGCCCACGGCTTCGACCTCCGATACGGCATGAAGCAGCAGGATCTGGCGACGGCGAGCGGCTATTGGCCTCTCTTCCGCTACAATCCGGCAATGCGCAGGGTGGGCGAAAACCCGTTTCGCCTCGATAGTCCGCGCCCGACGATTCCTTTGCGGGACTACGCCTATAACGAGCTGCGCTACCACGCGCTGGCGCTGGCGCATCCCTCTGAAGCGGAGAAATTGCTGATCGAGGCGCAGGCGGCCGTCGTCGAAAAATATAAGACCTACGAGGCGCTGGCGAGCCGGCAAAACGGCGGGCAAGCCGCGCGTCGGCCAGCGTCCTCTCGGGCTGCCAGACCCCTTTTGATGAATGGACGAGAGCGCCATGGACCTTAGGACGCGCTATCTGGGCCTCGATCTTTCGAGCCCGATCGTGGCGGCGGCAAGCCCGCTCACGGGCGAAGTCGACAACATCCGCCGCCTCGAGGACATGGGCGCCGGCGCCGTCGTTCTGCCCTCCCTATTCGAGGAAGAGATCGAACAGAACGAGCAGACGATCGAGCGGCTCTCCACGGCGGGGATCGAGAGCTATGCCGAGGCGCTCACGTATTTTCCTGCGGCCGCCTCCTGCCGCACCGGTTGCGAACGCTACCAGGAGCTCGTCGGCAGGGCGAGGTCGGCCGTCGATATGCCGATCTTTGGGAGCCTCAATGCAAAGAGCGAGCGCGGCTGGGTCGATTACGCGCGCGCGATCGAGGCGGCGGGGGCGCAGGCGATCGAGCTCAACCTTCACTTCATCCCCATGGATCCGAGCCTTTCCGGGCGAGAGGTCGAAGAGCGCTATAGGGGCATCGTGAAAGCCGTCAAGAACGCCGTCACGATCCCCGTCGCCGCGAAGCTCGGTCCGTATTTCAGCGCCATGGGCCACATGGCGGGAGAACTTTTCGCGGCCGGTGCGGACGGTCTCGTCCTCTTCAACCGCTTTTATGAGCCGGACATCGATCTCGCAGAGTTGAGCCTCTCGCCGCACCTCGATCTCAGCACGGCCTCGGAGATCCGCTTGCCGCTCTTGTGGATCGGCATCCTCGCCGGCAGAGGAGCAGGCTCTCTCGCCGCCAGCAGCGGGGTCGAGAGCGCCGACGAAGTCGTCAAGTACCTGCTTGCGGGCGCCGATGTCGTGATGACGGCCTCCGCTCTCATCCGCCACGGGGTCGGCCATATGAGAGCCCTCGTGGACGGGCTCAGGACCTGGCTTGCCGCCCGCAACCTCGATGCGCTCGACGCCATCCGCGGCTCTCTCTGCCAGAGAGAGGCCGCCGATCCGACCGCCTTCGAGCGCGCCAATTACGTGAAGATCTGAGCGCCCTTCTCACCGCTCGCTCTGGGGCGTGCCGGCGGCGCCCCCCGCCTTGCGGTTGTCGGTCAGATGGAGGCTCGAAAGCCCCCGCCGTCGCGCGAAAGCGCGCGCCCAGGAAAGCGCCTCCTCTTCGCTCTCGAAGTGCCGCACCCTCGGCGCCATCCTTTGCCGCCCCGTCGTTTCCTCCCATTCCTCGACGAGGCTCGCAACGAGGCCGCGCTCGGCCGGATCAAGCGTCAGTGTCACCTTCATCGAACGCCTTTCTCTTTTCTCTTCGCTTGTTCTTGTGCGGCCGCGCGAAATTCGACACAAGGGGTGAGGCGAGGATGCCACGCGATTAGGGAGGGCGACATGCTGGATCTGGGGATTGCCGGGAGGAAGGCGATCGTCTGCGCCGCAAGCAAGGGGCTCGGGCGGGCTTGCGCGCTCGCTCTGGGAGGCGCCGGGGTCGAGCTCGTGATCACCGCGCGCGGCCGCGAGGCGCTCGAAGAGACGGCCGCCGAGATCCGCCGCTTGACCGGCGCCAAGGTCATCGCGGCGGCGGGCGACATCACGACCGAGGAGGGCCGGAAAAGGGCGCTCGAGGCCTGCCCCGAGCCCGACATTCTCGTCAACAATGCCGGCGGGCCGCCGCCCGGCGACTTTCGCGATTGGTCTCTCGAGGATTGGCAAAAGGCGGTCAATGCCAACATGCTGTCGCCGATCATGATGATCAGGGCGAGCGTCGACGGCATGTGCGCTCGCCGCTTTGGCCGGATCGTCAACATCACTTCGGCATCGGTTAAGTCGCCGATCCCGCATCTCGGCATGAGCAACGGCGCGCGCGCCGGCCTCACCGGCTTTGTCGCCGGCCTTGCCCGCCAGGTCGCGCGCCACAACGTCACCATCAACAATCTTCTGCCGGGGCCGTTTCTGACCGACCGCCTCAAGTCGAGCGCCCTCTATCAGGCGCAGCGTTCGGGCCGCAGTTTCGAGGAGGAACTCGCGTTGCGCGCGAAAGAAGTCCCCGCCGGGCGGGTCGGCGATCCGGATGAGCTCGGCGCCGCCTGCGCCTTTCTCTGCGCCGCCTCTTCGGGCTTTATCGTCGGCCAGAACCTTCTTCTCGACGGCGGCGCCTTCAATGCGACGATGGGATGAAGCTCGCTAAACCGTGGCGATGGCGTTCGCCGGCGACCCGACCGCCCCCGGCAGACGCAACGGCGCCGCCGTCAACAAAAACCGCGAGCGGCCCTTCGCGCGCAGATAGTCCGCAAGCTC